>CAZMUN010000005.1:0-44734 GCA_964569815.1 uncultured archaeon | reverse complement strand
TCCGTCGTTGTCGTTGTCTTCGCCGTCGTTGCTGATTTCTTCGTTGTCTGGGATGTTTGTGCTCATGTTGCTTGTGATTGTTCTTTCAAGGCTTGTGTTTCCCTCGGTGTAGGTTATGCTGATTTCGTTTTTTGGGGCCATTCCCTTGCCTGAGATTGTGAATTCTTCTCCTGCGCCGATTTCAACGTCTTCAAACCTGTAGTCTGTGCCTCGGTATGTTAGGATTGCGTAGCCGTATTTTCCGTCGAATGCAATGTCTGTAAAGGGGTTGATTGTGATTTTTTGTCCTGTGGCGTTTTGCAAAACCAGTACAAGGGTGTCGCCGTCTGCGTTTATTCCCTTGCATAAAAGGGTTAAAAAGTTGGTGCAGCTGTTTGCGTTCACGCCGCCTCCTGCTGCAAAGACTAGGACGCCGACAATTGTGGCTATTGCAACCAAAGCCCATCCATAGGTTATAAGGTATTCGAGGCCTGCTTGGCCTCTCTTGCGCTTCTTTGAAGCAATCATTCAAATAAACAGTATGGCTGAGGTGGTTAATAAAAGTGTTGGAATAAAACGGTTTTTTTGGGCTGCTTTTTGGGTTTAAAAGGGGTTGTGTTGAACAGGTGTTCCAAAAAAACCGCTTAAAGCAAATTGGCTGAATTCCTCAACTAATAAATAGGGCCTTGTTTTATTATATAAAGAAATGAGTAATAGGTTGCCTTTGGTTGTGGCTGTTATGGCCTTTTTTTTTGCCAGCGCTTTTGGTGTTCCGGCTGCTCCTGAAAACGTTAACGCAGAGTTTGACCCAAACGGCATTTTTATCAGCTGGAGCCATGAGTCTGTTGGCAGCGTTTCCTTTGACATTTACCGCGGGCCAACTGCTGACAACACGAGGAAAATTGCTTCAATTGGTGAAACCAGTTTTTTGGACCAGGATTTTAAGCGCGGTGAAGAGTACTGGTATTACATTACGCCTGTTGATGAGACAGGGCCTGGCCGGGCAGCAAAGTTTAGCGTTACTGTTCCAAAGCCGACTGAAAAGCCTTTTACTGTAGAGCTTTTGGAGCCTGAGAAGAAAACCTTTTCTTTTGGCGAAAAAGTGGGTTTTGCTGTCGCAGTCGAGTCTCCGTATTTTCCTGAGTTGGAGGGACTTGAAGCTGTTTTGGTAAGCGACCAGCTTTCTTTGGAAAAGGAAATGTCTTTTGATTCCGTTAAAAGGGTTTTTTTTGCTTCGGTTCAAATGCCTGAAGCAGGGCAAGCAGAGGAGGGGTTTTCTGCAGACTTTGAGGTTCTTGTAAGCGCTTTCTTTGATGGCTCAACCTATGAGGAGCTTTTGTCTGGCCAGATTGCTTTGGTGCCTGTAAAGCCTGTTGACACAGGCCAGCTTGCTTCAAACATTCTTGCAGTGTTTGGGCCTATCTTGCTTTTGCTTATGGTTGCGAGCACTGTGGCGTTTGTTGGATGGAAGTATGGCTTGCAGAGGAAGGCAAGGCTTGAGGATTTGAAGCTGAAAAGGCTTGAGATTGACAAGGAAAGGCTTTTGTGGAGAAGGGAGGCTTTCAAGCGAAAGATTACCGGCGAGCAATTCAAGGAAAAGGAGGCCGAGCTTCAGGCCGGAATTCAGGCCTTGGAGCAGAAGATGGGTGGCAAAAAGGGTGAGAGCCATTTGAAGAAAAACGTGTTTGAGGGCTTTTCTCCTCAGGAAGCAGAGCAGGCCGTGCGTCTGGTTAAGTCTATTGGAAAGCCTAAGGAGCATGAAACACTGGAGTCTTTGAGGGCAAGGCTTGTTGGATTGGGCCACAGTGACAAGGTGGCCAAAAAGGTTGCTGAACTGGTTTTTCAGTAAATGATTTCTGCTATTTTTTCTTTTTCCGGCTTTTTGTAGAGACAGCCTTCTTTTTCCAAAAGCCTTTTTTTTGCAAGCTCTTCCAAGATGGCTTCAAGCTCTTTGTTTTCTATTAGTGTTTTTTGTTGGAGTTCTTTGAGGGAAAAGTAGGTGTTTTTGTGGCCGTGGATGAATAAAAGTGTTCTTGCGTGCTTTTGTGAAGCGTTTGGAATGCCTTCCGCGATTTTCAAGAGCGCGATTTCTTTAACGCTTGCACCCATTTTCAACACCTTTTTTTTTGTTTTTAAAGGCAGGGCTCTCGAGTCCAAAAGACCAGGCGAGTGCCCTGCCAGGACGCCCTATGCATTAATCTTGGCTTTTGGGATTAATATTTGTGCAGTTTAAAAAAGTTCAACCTATTGGTTTACTCGTAGCGGAGTGCTTCCACTGGGTCCACTGAGGCTGCCTTGACTGCAGGGTAGACGCCTGCAATCATGCCGACTGCCATGCTGAATGAGAGTGCGAGAACGATGAGCCATGGCGGCACTGCCGGTGTTAACCCAAGGCCGGCTGCCTCTGAGGCAATTCCCATCACAATTGCGAAGCCTATTCCCAAAAACAGGCCTATTGCCCCGCCTACAAGGCCGATTATTCCTGCTTCCATTACAAAGATGCTTGTTATTCTCCTGTTGGTTGCTCCGATTGCTTTCATTACCCCGATTTCTTTGGTTCTCTCCAAAACCGACATCAGCATTGTGTTCATTATCCCTATTCCGCCGACCAAAAGCGAAATGAATGCTATGCCTCCCAAAACAAGTGTTATCATTCCCACTACGGAATTGGCTATTTCGGCCACCTGCCCTAGGTCCATTACAAGGAAGTCTTTTTTTCCGTGCTCTTCTTCAAGCTCGTCGCTTATCCTTTGCTTCATTTCTTCTATGTCTTCCGATGGCAGCAGTTCCACTATTATTCTGAAAGGCGTTATTTCTTCATTGCTTATTTCCTTGAGCTCGTCTTCGCTCATTGCGATTGCGGTGTTGAACATTGACCCAAAGCTGTTTCTTGCTTCCTCCATTATTCCTACTACGCGGAACTTTTTTTCCTCGATTGAGATGTTTTGCCTTAGTGTTATTTCTTCTTTGAGGATTTTTTCGCCAAAGTTGTGGCCTATTACAATGCTTCCTGAATCGTTTTCTGTTATGATTCGGCCTTCTTCGATTTCTGCTATTCCGATAAAGCCAAGCTCGTCAAGTTTTTTCGGATTGAGGCCTATTACTGTTGCGGTTATTTTTTCGTCGTGGTACTCGACTTGCTTTGAGGCAAGGTATATTGCTGCAGCAAAGTCTACTCCCCGGACTTTTTCAACTGTTTCAACGTCTTCTTTTTTTAGCTTTGAGAAAACGCTTTCAATTATGTTTGCGCCTGGCAGCACTACAACTGTGTCTGTTCCCAGTGTTTCAAATTGCTGTGAAACGTTTTCGCGGAGTCCTTCGCCTATTGAGACCAATGCAACTATTGCGCCGATGCCGATTATTATGCCCAAAATTGTGAGAAAAGACCTTGCTTGGCGTCCTTTAAGGTTTTCTAGCGCAAACTTGAACAATTCTGCGTCAAAGGAAACCATTTTTTAATACCTCAGTGCCTCTACTGGGTCAAGCCTTGCGGCCCGCCTTGCGGGAAAATACCCGAACGTGGTTCCGATGGCTACTGCAAGCCAGAACAGTGCGAAGACTGCGGCATAGTTTGCTTTAAACGGAAGCGGGAACCCTGCGTAGGCTGAGATAAGGGATGTTAAGGCTGCCAGGCTTAACCCAAACAGTACTCCAAGCATTCCTCCTACGCCGCCGATCATTGCTGCTTCTGTTAAAAAGAGGGCTTTGATTTGCGAGTTTTTGGCTCCGATTGCTTTCATGATGCCTATTTCGCGGGTTCTTTCCATTACTGCCATGAGCATTGTGTTCATTATTCCGATTGCCCCCACTATTAACGAGATTCCTGCAAGGAGGCTTACTCCTACCTGTACCACGAGTATTATGTCTCCGGCTACTTCCAAGATGTTTTCTGTGGTCAAAACGTAGAAGTCTTCTTCGCCGTGGGCCTTTTTTAAGCGTTCTTCGATTTTTTCTGCCACTTCGTCTACTACTTGTTTGTCTGTTGCAACCACAATCATTTCTACTGGGTCTTCTTCTCTAAAGAAGTCTCGCATTGTTTCTTTTGGTACAAAAACTATGTTGGCTGGAGCCAATGCGCCGAAGGTTCCGCCCATGTTTTTGCTTACGCCGACTATTTTGAATTTTTGGCCGTTCATTTCCAAGTTGTCTTTAACGCGCAGGGTTTCGTTTTGAAAGCCTTCGCTTGAAAAGCTTTCAGGTATCACTATGGCGTACTTGTCGTTTGGTTCAAGCTTTCTTCCTTTTATAATGTCTATGTAGCCGACTTGTTCCATGTACTCTGTTTTTCTTGGGTCAAACCCTATGAGGAAAACGCTGCTTTGCTTGTCCCTGTATTCGGATATTGTAACGGTTTCGTAGAATCCCATCACCGAGTCCACTCCGGGAATGTTTTCAATTATGCCGATGTCTTCTTCTTTTAGGGTGCGGGCAATGGCTGTTGAAAGCCCCATGCTTGTGCCTGGCTCAACCATTATTGTGTTTAGGCCAAGCGCTTCAAATTCCTGGTTTATTGCTTGGTTGAGTCCTTCGCCTATTGAAAAGAGTGCTGCTATTGCGCCAATGCCTATTATTATGCCGAGCAGCGTTAGCAAGGACCTGGTTTTGTGTATTTTGAGGTTGCGGAAGGCAATTGTCAAGAGTTCGCGGTCTATTTCCATTTTTGCACCTTTTTAGAAGAGGGGAGAGGTGGAAAAAGAGGATTTCACTTTTTTCTTTTTCCCAGCATGCTTTTGGCTTTTGGGTAACCCCATTTGGCTACAGCGTATAGGCCTATCAGCATCAGGATTGTGCTGATTATTCCAAGCAGTCCGCTTAGTGGGTCTGCTCCGCCTGTTGCCTGCACCACGCTTTGGACTTCAAACTGAAGCGGCTTTGTTATAACCTGTTCTGCGAGCTCTTCGTCCTTGTACGCTATTTTCAAAGCCAGGGTGTTCTGGCCCAGTGGCGTTGTTGGGTCGAATGTTATGCTTGTGTTGAAGGAATCGAAGTCGTCTGCTTCCAGTGTTCCAATGAATTGCCTTGGTTCTGATATTGTTACGTTGGGGCCATCCAATTCCACTACAACGTATCTTGCGTCTGCCAGGCCTATGTTGAACAGGTCTACTGTTATTTCGCTTGTTCCGCCTGGAAACGCGTTTGGGGTTACGCTGTTTATTACTGCGTCAACGTCTGCATCTGCATTGACTTTTAGGCCAAGGTAGCCTGTTTCAGATTTTGATGTGCCGTTTACGTCAAAGTATTCCATTGTGATTGGAACGGAATAGTTTTTTAGGACCGCGTCCTGGTTGACTGCAAGCATGAGCTCAACGCCTGCTGTTTCGCCTTTGTCCAGTTTTGGAACATAGTTTGACACTGCGCCCAATGAAACTATTTCTCTTTCCACTACAACGCCTGTTGATGTAACGGTTCTTTCAGGGTTGACTTTTATTACAATGTCTTTTGCAATGCTTCCTCCAACGTTTTTTATTGAAAGCATTACCGGCGTTACCGAGCCTGGTGTGAGCTCGTTGGCACTGCTGTCCACTATTTCCAGCTTTGGGGTTCGGCTTAAAACGCTTATCGTGAAGTCTTCTTCTCTTTTGCTTTGCCCTTCTCCCACTGTTACCTTGATTGAGTGTTCGCCGTCAACTGCTGCTGTGTCGACAAGCAGCTTGTATTCCGCTGTCGTGGTTTTGTAGGCTCCGAACGGCCCTATTTCCTTTTCCGCGGTTTCGCCTGACCGCAGTGACAAAGGATAGGCTGTTTCGAGCTTTATGGTTCCTTCGTCTACCTCGTAGATTGAGTCGTTTTTTACCTGCACCCAAAGCGTTATTACGCTGCCTGGTGAGGCTGGTGCAGGCTCGTAGCTTACGCTCATTGCTTTCAGGTCTCCTGCTGAGGCAAGGCCTGCAAACATGATTGCAAGCAACAGCATTGAAATCATTTTTTTATCCATTTTTTTTCCTCCCCTTTTTTCCTTTTCTCGGTTTTTACGATTTTTCCGTCTCGTAAATATACTGTTTCTTGTGCAAGGCTTGCAACCTCTTCCTCGTGTGAAACCATTAGGACTGTTTTTCCTTTTTTTTGGTTCAGTTTCCGGATTATTTCGAGGATTTGGTCTCCTGAGGCAGTGTCCAGGTTGCCTGTTGGCTCGTCTGCAACAATTATGTCCGGATTTACTGCCAGGGCGCGGGCGATTGCAACGCGCTGCCTTTGTCCCCCGCTTAGCTCGTTGGGCTTGTGCTCCGTTCTTTTGCCTAAACCAACTTCTTCCAAGATTTTTTCCGCACGGGTTTTTCTTTCTTCGACTGGAACGCTTGCAAACCATAAGGGCAGCATCACGTTTTCCAAGGCGGTCATTCTTGGTATAAGGTTAAAGGTCTGGAATATGAATCCGATTGTTTTTCCGCGAATGCTTGCAAGCTGGTTGTCGTCCATTTTGCTTATTGGCTTGCCTCTGATGTAGACCTCTCCTGAGGATGGCCTTAGGAGTGCACTCAAAACATCCAGCAGGGTGGTTTTCCCTGAGCCTGAGGGGCCCATTATTGAAAGAAACTGGCCTTTTTTCACGCTTAATGAAACTCCGTCCAGTGCCTTTACCTGGACTTTTCCCATGTCGTAGACTTTTGAAATGTTTTCAACCTTTATAACTGGTTCGCTCATTGCATTTCACCGAGTGTTAAACCTTTTTTTTATTGCTTCCTCTTGCCTTTTTTTGCCTCTTTTTTTTTGGCCTTCTTTTAGGGCCTCTTTTATTTTCCCTATTCCTTTCTGGTAAACCTCTTCAAGCCCTTTGGAACCGCTTTTTTTTAGCTGGCCCTCGAATTCCGTGAGGAAAGAAAACATTTTTGCCATTGACTCTGATTTCAGCAGAACGATTTTTTCAAAGTCTTTGCTGTTCGCGCTTACAACAACCAGCTTGTCGCCTGGCTTTATCTTAAAGCGCTTTCTTGCCTCAATCGGCAGCACGATTTGGCCCCGTTCTCCAACAGTGCTGCTTCCATAGAATTTTATTTTGTAATCCAAGTCCAAAAAAAAACCACCTTAGTTCGTACAAATCATACTTTTCATACTTATTAAATATATGTCTTTTTTTATTAGGTTCTGTGGAAATCCTTTGTATGGCCTACTATGGCGAAATAAGCCCTGGTTATGACGAATTGCATGGCGAAGAGCAGGCTGCAAAGGCCGGGCTGGTTGAGGCAAATTGCCGGCTGAAGGGCCTTCTTTTGGACATTGGCGCCGGCACTGGCTTTTCCACAAGGCTTTTTCAGGGCAAGGCTGAGTGCATTGCTTTGGATCCCTCTTTTGAGATGGTGGAAGGGTTTTCCGGCTTGAAGGTTGTGGCCAGGGCAGAAGAGCTTCCCTTTCGTGACAATTGCTTTGATTCAGTGGTAAGCTTAACTGCTTTGCATCACGCGGATTTAAAGCAGGCTAAGAGGGAAATTGAACGGGTTTTAAAAAAAGAAGCTGTTGTGGCCATTTCTTTTTTCAAGCGCGCCAAAAATTTTTCTAAAGCAAGGGCTTTGTTCAAGGGCTTTCGTGAAATCGATGCAGGCAAGGACCTTTTGTTTGCAAGGCCGTGATTTTGCCTTTCCATTGAAGAACCTTTTTAAGGGTTTTGCCCACCAACTATTTCATAATGACCAAGAAAAAGCGCCTTTTTGCACAGAATGAAAGCCCTGATGGCCCAGGCCCTCGGGGAGAAGAGGATTCTGCTCCCCAGGAGGAGAAGGAGCCTTTAGAGCATAAGGGCATTAAGTCAATTGCCCAGCAGGTTACTGGAAAGGCTGTTGCTGTTGCTGTTGTTGGCCTTGTTTTGGGCCTGGTTTTTGGGCAGGTTGTTTTGCCTGCTGTGGGCGTAGGCCTTGTTTCAATGCCTGTTGCCGGGCAGGAGCCAGAGCCATGCGCTGAACCAGGCGACCTTGACTTGGAGGGGATTGAAGCAAAGGTTGAAGGCTATTTGAATGACAACGTTTTGGGCCCGCAGGGCGTTGAAGGCGAAATCCTTTCATTAGAGCCTTACGACGATGACTTTTATGAACTTGAAGTTGACATAACTCAGGGCGGCCAGTCTTTGGGAACCCAGGTATTGTACTTGACCAAGAGCGGAAAGGCCATTTCCGGCTCGGTGCTTTTCCTTGAAGAGGACACAGGCGACGTAGAGCCTGCTCCTGAGCCAGAGCCAACAGAAAAAGTTGAAGTGGTGGGAGAGCTCACTTCTTTTGATGAAACAAGCGAAGACCTTGTTTTGGAGGACGGAAAGCCTGTTATACTGCTTTTCACCACGACCTGGTGCCCGCACTGCACTTGGATTAAGGACACTTTTGATTCGGTTGTAAAAGAATACGCAGGCCAGGGCAAAATCGTTGCCCGGCATTGGGAGCTTGACACAGGCGACGACACTCTTACAGAGGAAGTTGAAACAGAAGTTGATGCTGGCCATGAAGCCCTTTACAGGAAATTAAACCCAAGGGGCTCAATTCCCACTTTTGTTTTCGGCGGAAAGTATTTCCGCATTGGAAACGCCCACGAAGCCCAGGACGACCTGGCTGCCGAGGAAGCCGATTTCAGGGCCGTGATTGAGGCCTTGGTTGAAGAAGCAAACCAGTGATTGTTTCTTTTTTTATTTCTTCAAGTTTCTTTTTTTAAACAAGGGGTTTTGGCAAAGCAATTAAAGGCTTTGCAATCAACTCTTGTTTAGGTGGTAGAAAAATGGCAAAGGTAATCGTATACAGCACGGAAACCTGCCCGTTTTGCACAATGGCTATGGACTTCCTTAAGCAGAACAACGTGAAATTTGAGCACAAGGACGTTAGCCAGGATTCAGAGGCCTTGAAGGAAATGATGCAGAAGTCAAAGCAAGGCGGAGTCCCGGTACTAGACATTGACGGCAAAATCGTTGTTGGCTTCAACGAGCCGGCAATAAGGCAGGCTTTAGGCTTGTAAGGGGGGCTTTTTCTTGACTGAATTAGAGCAAACAATCAGGAAACAAAGCCTTGAGTATGCTGAAAGCAAGGGCCTTGTCTTAAACCCTGACCAAAAACTGCTTTCGGCCGTCCTAAAGGGCTTGGCAAGAAACAAGTCTGAGAAGGGAAAGTTTTACTGCCCCTGCAGGCCGCTTGTCGGCAAGCCTGCTGAAGATGACAAAAAGGTTTGCCCGTGCATCTGGCATCTTGATGAAATAACGCGGGACGGGCACTGCAAGTGCAAGCTGTTTTATTCAAAACAGGCTGCTGTCAAAAGCAGGTGAGTTTTTTTCTTTACACGGCCTTTGAAAGGATTTCAAAGCAAGCCTTGGTTTCTGAATCAAGAAAACTAACCGTGTGCTGCTTTTTTTCTGCGCTTGGTTTAGAAAGCGAAGTTTTTTCACGGCCAAAATTAATTTAGCTAATATAAAGTTTACTATAATCTACATTTATAAATGAAAAGCCACTTTCTTCTTTTCCTTGGGTTTGTTTTCCTAAAAAATCCTCAAAAGCGCTTTTAGAATCTGGAGTTGGTATGCAATGGTAAAAAAGTTTTTGGAAAATGTTCGAAAAAGGGACGGTTCCCTGGTTCCCTTCAGCGAAAAAAGGATTGAGGACGCTGTTTTTGCTGCGGCAAAGTCTGTTGGCGGCCAGGACAGAAAGCTTGCAGCCGAATTGACTGAAAAGGTTGTCCACAGGCTTAAAATGAAGTTTGGAACAAACCCGCCAAGCGTTGAAGACATACAGGATGCCGTTGAAAAAGAGCTTATTGAGTCAGGGCATGCAAAAACCGCCAAGGCCTACATAATTTACAGGCAGAAGCGTGCAGAATTGCGGGATTCAAAGGCCTTCTTAGGCAAAATAAGCGGAATAATTGATGACTATGTTAAGATAGAGGACTGGCGTGTTTCCGAGAACAGCAATGCTTCTTACTCTTTGTCTGGATTGCAAGCCCATGTAAGCGGTGCAATAATTGCAGAATACGCTTTGAAAAACATTTACCCTGGAGAGATTGCAAACGCCCACAGGAACGCGGATTTCCACATACACGACCTGGGAAACGGCGTTTTTTCAGGATATTCCTTTTACAGAAATGAAACAATTGTGGTCAGGGAAAAACGCTCCGGCAAGCTTCTTTGTCTTGCTTTAGAGCAATTGTTTGACCTTGTGGACTCGGAGCTAAGGGAAGAGAACGGCTTTGAATTGAAACACACAAACGAATTTGAGGTCCTGGATGAAAATGGCTGGACTGGCGTGCTCAGGGTGCTTAGGCACAAAACAGAAAAGCCATTGGTTTCGCTGAACTCATCAAACGGCCGCAATCTTATTGTTACTGCTGACCATCCTTTCATAACCCTTAAGCAGGAAAGAAAGCTTTTTGAATGCCCTGCCTGCCAAAGCCAAAAGGTTTTCAAGAACAGAAGCAACCTGCGCGGATTTGACCTTTACAAGTGCAGGCAGTGCGAAAACACTTTCAAAAAGCCTGTTGAAGCGATTGTTGGCCAAAGAAATGAAATTGAAGCAGGGAAGCTCTCTACAGCCAATTACGCAATAACGCCTGCCTTTTCACTGAAACCAGGCGAAAACACTTCATTGAGCGGCGAAGACGGCTGGTTCATAGGCTTTTTTGCCGCTGAAGGCTATTTCAAGGAGGGCCGTTACCTGCAGTTTGAATTAAGCCCTGGCAGCATGGAAACCCAAAAGCTGCTGGCATACCTTGAACAAAAAGCTACAGGCTTTTCCACGGCTTTGAGAAACAGGCAGGCTAACACATGGGAGGCTATTGACATTGGAAACGTTCTGATGAAGCAGGCAATGGACGGAATTTTAGTCATTACCCTTGACTTGAACCAGTTGCCCTTGGAAATGCAAACATTATTCAGCCAGATACGCTCCCACTCTGAAAACAAAAACCTTCCGCCTGAATTCCTTAATTATTCCTGTGAATGCATTGGCGGAATGGTTTCTGGCGTGATAGATGGTGACGGCACGGTAAGAAACGACGACCAATGGGTTTCAAGGGCCGTTATTAGGGTGACCTCAAAAACCCTGCTGGGCCAGATACAGTTCTGGCTGCATTCACAGGGCATAAATTCATCGCTTTCAACAATTGACTCCTTTGGAGACAGAGAATACAAAGGCAACCTGATCCGCTCTAACAAACAGCTTTATGCGCTCTCCATCTATATTCCTGAATCAAAAGCAGGCCTTTTCCTTCAATCAACCAAAATAAGCACAAACGAATTCAAATTCTCAAAAAAGGAGGCGAAACTCAAAAAACACGCCTGCCTTAGAAAGATTGAAACCGTTGAAAATGACGCTGCCACAGTTTTTGACATAACAACCTCTTCCAATGCCTTTGTCTGCAACGGAATGCTTGCCCACAATTGCGCCGGCTGGTCTTTGAGGCAGCTTCTTGAAATGGGGTTTGGCGGCGTTCCAGGGAGAGTTGCAGCAAAGCCTGCAAAGCACTTCAACGCTGCTTTGGGCCAGGTGGTTAACTTTATGGGGACCTTGCAGAACGAGTGGGCTGGAGCCCAGGCCTTCAGTTCCTTTGACACTTACCTTGCCCCCCTTGTTAGGAACGACAAGCTTGACTACAAGCGCGTCAAACAAAGCCTGCAGGAATTCATTTTTGCAATTAATGCTACAAGCAGGTGGGGAAACCAGGTTCCTTTCACAAACCTTACAATGGACTTGGTGGTTCCGGAAGACATGAAGGAGGCTCCAGCGCTTGTTGGCGGAAAGGAGTCAGACCAGCTTTATGGCGACTTTCAGGAAGAAATGGCTTTGATAAACAAGGCCTTTATTGAGGTCATGGGTGAAGGCGATTCAAACAACCGCGTTTTCACTTTTCCGATTCCAACCTACAACATCACCAAAGACTTTGACTGGGACTCTGAGATGGCCCAGCTTTTGTTTGAAATGACTGCACGCTACGGAATTCCCTATTTTCAGAATTTTGTCAACAGCAGCCTTAAGCCAAGTGATGTAAGAAGCATGTGCTGCAGGCTCCAGCTTAACGTCAAGGAATTGAAGCAGAAGACAGGCGGCCTTTTTGGGTCAGGGGAAAAGACCGGAAGCATTGGCGTTGTAACAATGAATATGCCAAAGCTTGGCTACCTGTCTCGCGACGAATCAGACTTTTTTGAAAGGCTTGATACACTGCTTTACCTTGCAAAGGAAAGCTTGGAGATAAAAAGAAAGGAAGTGAACAGGAACATGAACCAGGGGCTTTTGCCTTGGAGCAAGCGCTACCTTGGCAGCTTGGAAAACCATTTTTCAACAATTGGCTTGGTGGGAATGAACGAATGCCTGATGAACTTTTTGGACGAAACCATTTCAACAAGCGAAGGAAAGGCTTTTTCATTGAAAACCCTTGACTTTTTCAGGGACCGGCTTAAAGACTTTCAGGAGGAAACAGGCCACATATACAACCTTGAGGCCACGCCTGCCGAGGGCACAAGCTACAGGCTTGCAAGAATTGACAGAAAGAACTACCCTGAAATCAAGGCCTCTGGAAAAAACGTTCCATACTACACGAATTCAACACAGCTTCCTGTTGACCACAGCGACGACCTCTTTGATGTTTTACAGCACCAGGACGAACTGCAATGCAAGTACACTGGAGGCACGGTTCTGCACGGCTTCATAGGAGAATCCATGGATTCAGGGGAAGCTTGCGCAAGCCTTGTAAAAAAAATAGCTTATGGGTTCAAGCTCCCTTACTACACTATTACGCCTACTTTCAGCATATGCCCTGTTCACGGCTATGTAAGGGGCAAGCACTTCAACTGCCCTGTTGAGGTTCAGGAAAAGGAAAAAGCAAAGGAGGTTGCTGCAAATGCCAAAATGTGAAGAAAAATGCGAAGTATACAGTCGGGTTGTCGGCTATTTGAGGCCTGTCCAGAACTGGAATGCAGGCAAACAGGAAGAATTCAAGGACAGGAAAACCTTTGACCCAAAAAAGGCCTTGAAGAAAATCCAGTAAGGGAAAAAAAAGGTGTTTTCCCTTGCTTGTTTTTAAAGGAATCCAGAAAACCACTTTGATTGACTTCCCTGAAAAAGTGGCTTGCACCCTTTTCCTGCCAAAATGCAATTTCCGATGCCCTTTCTGCTACAACAAAAGCCTTGTTTTTCAGGAGGAAACCGGCGTTTCGGTTCCGGAAAAAGAGGCCCTGGCTTTTCTTGAAGAAAGAAAAAGCTTTTTGGACGGCATCTGCATAACAGGCGGCGAACCTTTGCTGCATGAAGGCCTTTTGGAATTCTGCAAAAAAGCAAAAGAAAAAGGCCTTTTGGTAAAAGTTGACACCAATGGCTCAAAGCCAGGGCTCTTGAAAAGGCTTTTAAAAGAAAGGGCCGTGGACTTTGTTGCCATGGACATCAAGGCTTCGCCAAAAAACTATGCAAAGGCAGCGGGAACCAAGGTCAGACTTGACGACATAAAAAAAAGCGTTTCCTTGATTCAAAGCCTTTCTCCTGACTACGAGTTCAGGATGACTGTTGTGCCAGGAATTCACTCCCGAGAAGACTTTGAGGCAATCGGTGAATGGCTTAAGGGAAGCAAAAAGTTCTTTTTGCAGCAGTTCAATCCAGAAGCAGACCTCGTTGACAAAAAGCTTGCCTTAAAAAAGCCTTTTCCGCAAAAAAAACTAGAAGAGTTTGCTAAAATCCTTGGCCCTTCAATCAATTCCGTAGAGGTAAGGGGCATTTAAAAAGCCTTTTATCATTGTTTTCATAATTATGCCTGAAAAGATTTCAAAAGACATGGCGCTTGGCGAGGTTGTCTCAAAGTTCCCTGAAACAGTGGAGATAATGCTAAACTACGGGCTTCACTGCGTTGGCTGCCATGTTGCGGCCTTTGAGACAATTGAGCAGGGTGCCAAAACCCATGGCATGAAAGAAGAAGAATTGGAAAAAATGCTTGCCGAAATGAACAAAGCAGCTGAAAACAAAAAGAGGTGACCCACTTTGGCTGAAAGACCCTATGTTGACAAAGAAAAATGCACAGGATGCGGCACCTGCAAGGAAGTGTGCCCTGTGAACGTGTTTGAAATAGAAAACGGAAAAAGCGTTGTAAAAAGGCCTGAAGACTGCATTCAATGCAGGGCCTGTGAAGCAAGCTGCCCGGTAAAAGCTATTGTGGTAAAGGAATAGCAAGTTAAGCTGATTTGAAATGAGTGGAATTTCCTTTACAGCCCTTGGAGGCTGCAACGAAGTCGGAAGAAGCAGTTTTCTGCTGGATTTTGGCGAAAAAGTTGTCCTTGACCGTGGCGTAAAACTTACGCCCGACGGTTCAGAGTACCCGCTGCCGATTGAAACAAACCTTGACGCAGTGGTGATAAGCCATGCCCACCTGGACCATTCTGGCGCTTTACCAGACCTTTTTGTGAAATCAAACATTCTTAGCTATATGACTGCTCCAACCCTTGACATAAGCAAAATCCTGTGGTTTGACACCTTGAAGATTGCCGGCCTTGAAGGGGAAAACATTTCTTTTTCCAAAGGCGAGGTTGAAGACGCTGCAAAGTACACTTTTCCAGTTGACTACAAGCGCCTTTTGCAGATTTCACCAAACTGTTCCATGAAGTTTTTTGACGCAGGCCATATTTTGGGAAGCGCCATGCCCAAGCTTAACATTCAAGACAAAACACTGCTTTACACTGGAGACTTCAAGGTAGATGAAACAAGGCTTTTCAAGGGCGCCGACCTGAAAACAGGGAACGTGGACTATTTGGTTATCGAGTCCACGTATGGTGACAGAAACCACCCTGAAAGAAAGGAATGCGAGGACCTTTTCATAGAGGAAGTTCGGGAAACCGTTGACCGTGGCGGCACAGCCTTGGTTCCGTCTTTTGCCGTAGGCCGAAGCCAGGAAATAGTTGACGTGCTGCACGAGCACAAAATAAATGTGCCAGTATACCTTGATGGAATGGGGCAAAAGGCTGCACGCACTACCCTAAAGTTTCCGCAGTTTCTGAAAAACCCCCGTTCTTTGAAAAAAGCGCTTGAAAAAACCGTTTGGATTAGGAACAACGCTGACAGGAAAAAAGCCATGGCCAAGCCAGGCGTCATAGTTACTACGGCAGGAATGCTTCAAGGCGGCCCGGCATTAAACTATTTGAAAAAGCTTTACAAGGACGAAAGAAACAACGTTTTCCTAACAGGGTTTCAGGTTGAGGGAACGCCTGGAAGAACCCTAATGGAAACCAATAAAATAAACATTGACGGCAAGTTATATGAAGTAAAGGGCAAGGTTGAAAAGTTTGACTTTTCAGCACATGCCTCCCAACAGGAAATGATGAAAGCCATTTCGCACTGGCAGCCGGAAAAGGTTTTGCTGGTGCACGGCGACAAAGAGGTGATAGGGTTGTTCAAGCAAAAGATTTACCAGGACACCGGAATCGAAACCCTGGTTCCTGAAGCAGGAAAAAAAATTTCCCTGAGTTGAAAAAATGGGCTTTGTGCGAGTAGTTGTAGACAGCTTCGTTCTGCTTAAAAGATGCCCCCGCTTTTTTATTCCAAAAATACTGGTCGCGTTCCTGTTCATGCCTATAATAATCCTCAGCACGATTTACATAATCAGCTACAACGTTTTTTCGCCAGCCCTTGTGGCAGAGCGCACTTCGGCCGAGCTGATGGGCATGGTTTTGCAGCTTGCCTTTCTCCTGATATACACGTTTATTGTTTACTTCGTGGACTCTTTTTTGGTTAACCCAATGTACCCTGTTATGGTAAAACAGTACTACAAGGAAAAAAAAATAGATTTCAGAAAAGCCTTTGTCACCGTTATCAAAAAATTTGGAACCATCTTCACTTCGCTCTTGATTTTTTCAATCCTCTTGTTTGCGGTAATGCTTCCATTCCTTTTCCTCATGGCTTCGGCCCTGCTTCTTGAAAGCGATTTCCTGTTCTATGTTTCAATTGCCCTAGCAGGCCTTGCCCTGTTTGCCCTGCTTTTATTCTTTTACCTGATTTACCCTGTAAGCAGCACCGAGCAGCTGAACTTTTCAAAGACCCTTAAAAAAACAGTCATCCTTTCTTTCAAGCACAAAAAAGAAGTCCTAAAAGCCCTCATTGTTTCGTTTCTCGCAAGCGCTTTGAGCTACCTTTTTTCAGGGCAAATGGTGTTAACAAACCCCTCTGACCAGCTTCACTTAACCCTTTTGTTCTTCGTGCTTGTTATTGCAGCAAGGCTTTTGGTTGCAGTGCTTGCCACCTACCAGTACGTTCTAAATGCAGTGTTTTACTTTGGTTTTGAAAAAGGCGTCTTCCTGGGGAAATAGGGCTTTTAAATTCCTTTTTACCCTTAACTTGTTCTATGAAGGATGAAAACTTTTGCCCTTTGTGCGGGAAAACCGACGCGCGTTTCGTGAAAGGGCTTTGCCTTGAATGCTTTCAAAAAAAGCATTCTCTGGTTGAGTTTCCTGAAAAGATTTCCTTCGAGCAGTGCACCGGCTGTGAAAAAATAAGGTTTCGGGGAAAGTTTGTGCCGCTTCAAAAAGAGGCTCTTGCCTCTGTTGCCGAAAAATCCGTTAAAGTGAAAGAGCTTGAAAAGGCCGTTGTTCAAGCAGAGGTTTTGGAAGGCAGGGAAGGCTTTTCTGCCAACTTTTTTGTAAAAGGCTTTGTGGAAAATGTTCCGATTGCCTTGGAAAAAACCGTTCCATTGGAGCCTGTTTTTGTGCAGTGCGATGCATGCATGCGCCTTTCAAGCCAATACCATGAAGCCATTGTCCAAATAAGGAGTGAAAACCCTAAGCTTGCTGAAAGGGCTGCTGAAGCATTTATGGATTCTGTTAACGCCCAAGCAAAAAAAGACGGGCTTGCAGCCGTAACCCTGGTTTCCGAAGAGAAGAACGGCTTTGACTTAAAGGTTGGAAGCAGGAAGTCTGCAAAGAACGGTGTCAAATTTCTTGGAAAAAAGTTTGGTGCCGAAACAAAGGTTTCCAAAAAGTCTTTGAAGAGAAACAGGGTAAGGTACACTTTTTCTGTAAGGGTCTAGCTTTCAAACTTTTTCAATTCGGCCCTGATTTCTTCAACGCTTTTCTGGGTGACAATGAGGGGAATTTTTTCCGATTCGGCTATTTTGATTGCAACAGGGTCCACGTTTTTTTCATTTACTTTTCCATGAAGCACGACCATTGCAGGCTTCATGTCCGTGGAAAACCTGCCAATCTTAACTGCAATCATTGGGCTCCTTCCATTTTCAACAAACCTGAATATCAGCGCGCGCTCAGGCGTGTTGCCGTAGATTTTCATGTACTCGTGCACTGGCACGTCCAGAATGACTTTCATGCTGTCTATAAGGGTATAGCCGTATATCTGGGTTTCTTTCAAACGCGACGGGTTTGCCACACAGGTTCCTGTAATCTTTTTCATGAATTCGAGCCCTTTTACGGCTGCATAGAACTCATGGGAGTCAAACACTTCGGATTTTGGCTCAAAGTCTTTTTCAAGCTGTTTTACTACCTTGCCTCCCCTGGCGTTGTCTATTCCTATCAGTGTTTCAACAAATCTTGCTATTACGCCTATGCCAGGGCTTTTTCTTCTTCCGCCCTCGTAATCCGAGATAGTGCTGCTTGTTATTTTGAGGCAGTCTGCTAGCTCTGTTTGCGATACCCCAAATATTTCGCGCCATTTTTTCATGCTTCCGCCGGGGTCCTTGCTCATGCAGATTTCCCCTGCTATGGTTGTGGCTAGTTGTTTCATTAAAAAATCCCACAAAAATTAGGCAAAACCGTTTTAAAAGGCTTTCGTCAATCGTCTTTGGGTTTTTTCGATTTTTAAGGTTTTTGTCGAATTCACTTTCTTTTCTTCCTTTTCCTTTTCGAGCGCTGCTTTTTTCTTACAGGAATCTCTTCACCTGTTTTTCCAAAAAAACTTCTCTTTCGGGCATTTTTTGGCCCTGGCGGAACCTGCCTAAAAGCAGGCTTGTTGAATTCAGGCATCATCTTTTTTACCCTTCTTTTTGTCATTATTCCACCTCCAGCATTTCAATGGCTTTCTTCAGCTTTGCTTTGGCGCGGTATGGAAGCTTTCTGCTTTCCAGTTCCAGCAACACCGCCTGCATCTGTTTTCTTGCATTGTATTCGGTTTCGCGGGCTGCAGCAAGCTTTCGCCAGCGCTGCTTGAATGCAAGGTGCTTTCCTGGAGCAAATTCTCTTATAAGTGAGTCGCTCAAAGAAAACATCTTGTTCCATTTTCTTGTTTTTTGCCTTTTGCTGCTTATGGCCCTGCGTTCAAGCTTTATTTGCTTGGCTGCTTCTTCACTTAAAACCTTTTTATTTACAAGCAGGTCTATGAACTGCTGGGCGCGGGGCACAGACTTTTTCACCATTATGTCCACAAGCTTTTCCGCGTCTGCCTTGCTTAAGCCAAGCGTAACCAACGTGTCTACAATGGTTGGCAGGTCGTGGCCTTTGTCCACCATGTTCCGAACGATTTCAACAAAGCTGGTTTCTTTTGCCATTGCCTTAATCTAGTTCAAACCGGTATTTATTCCTTGCCAAGTTCCTGCAAAGCCCTTTGCATAAGGGCCTGGTTTGCCTTTCGGTCCTTTTGCATCATGCTGTCCATGTCAACCAATACGTCCAATCTTTGCTCTTCTGGTATCCTGTAAAAGGCTTTTTCGCAACCTAAAAAGCAGGTTTCTGCTTTCCTGCATTCCCTGAGAACATGCTGCCAGTTTGGCTCTGCTGCCTGCGAAAGGCTTGAAGCGCTGTCGGCGAATTTTTTTCCACGCAGGTTCAGGCCCCTGAATCGGTCCTTTGGCCTTATCCCAAAGGCGTAGGCGGCCTTTGCAAGGATTCTTCTCGCTTCTGGCGAAATCTTGTTGCCTCCAATTCGCAGCCAGCTTTGCAGAATTTCCACCCTTTTCTGCTTTTTTTCAACGTTTATTGCAAGCTGCCTTGCATGTTCCCTTGCATCTTTTTTGGTTAGAATTGGCTTTTTTAGGCTGGTTTCAGGCCTGCGTTTTTTGGAGGGCATAGCGGGCCCGGAGGGAATCGAACCCTCGACCTACTGCTAACTTTGGCGAGCTGCAGCGAGCTTGCTCAAGCACGTTAGCGCCTGTGCCGGCCTGGCCGCTCGGCCTTAGGAGGCAGTTGCCCTATCCACTAGGCTACGGACCCTTAATAGAATTAAGCCAAGGGTTAAATTAAAATGGTTAGCGTCAGGGCCGTTGCTATGGGAATGGTGAAATTGTCGTCCCCTGGAAGCAGTTCTGCAAGCATTCCTACAACTGCTGCTGACAATGCGGCCCACCATTCAAAAACAAAGGCCAAAAACACCACTGAAGCCAGAATCCCGCCAAGTGTTCCCTCCAGGGTTTTTTTTCCACAAAGCTTGTGCTTGCCTAGCCTTATTCCAAAAACGGTTGACGCAGCGTCCCCGTAAACCGCGACACACAAGGCCCCTATGACCACGCGTGTTTCCCAAAAGAGGGCCATTGTAAGCATTGCGCCCAAAAAGAAGAGAAGCGCTCCCTTGCCAGGCAAATGCCTTTCATAGTCTCTTTCAACCTTTTCAGTAACCTGGCTTATCAGCGGAATCTTGGCCCCTTTCTTTAAAAGAAGCGAAACAAAGAAACCGACCAAAAAAACCGCTGAAAGAACTATTAAGGTTTGCTGCACGCCGTAAAAAGCGGCATGTGCAATGAAAAAGCTTCCAAAAAGGAAGTGGATGAACTGCCTTCTTATTTCGGCCTTCATATTCTTTCACACAGTGCCAAAACATGGTCTTTTTCAAACGGCTTTAAGTTGACAACCTGCATTACGTTAAAGGAATCTGAAAGGATGCTGAGCTCTTTTCCAAAAACCGCTCCCACGTCCGGGTTCTGGGAAATGCTTTTCGCTTTAACAACAAGCATTCCTGCGTTCCCTTTTTCCAAAAAGTATTCCGCGTTTTTCAGAAAAATCTTGGCCTGGTTTTGCTGTGCCACGTCCTGGTAAAGCACGCCAATTTTGTTTTCGGACAAAAAGTCTTTATATTTCCAGGGCCTGTTTGCATCCTCCAGAATGGGGACAAGGTTTTCACGCTGTTCTGAAACAGAGATGAATTTCCTCATTACCCGTTCGCTTACATCGACTCCGAACACGATTCCTGTTTTGCCAACGATGTCTGAAACATGGCTTGCTGTTGTTCCTTCAGCGGCCCCCAGGTACAAAACCTTTGAACCTGGCTTTATTGGCAGCTCTTTCAAACCGTTTTTTATTGCAGCTGCAAGCTTGCTTCTGAAAAAGTCCCATTGCCTGAACTCTTCACCGCCCTCTTCCAAAACCCTTTCCCCGTAAACTTTTTGGCCCAGAACAAGGCTTTTTGTGAAAAGCTTTCCCCCTTCCTCAAAAACTCCTGGAAAAACCTCTTCCATAAAAAATCACTGCTGCAGTTTTTCTGCCCTTTTTTCCAATTCTTGACCCATTTCCTTTGCAATGTCTTTTTTGTTTCCAAAGTAGTCAGCCCTTGCAGTCAAAGAAAGCTTGCCTGCCAGAGAGCGGGCCATCTTTCCCCTGTTTTTCCCTGGAACCTTTTTCACCAGAGGGTGCCCGTAGATAAAGCCATACTTTGGCCCTCGGCTTTTCTTGTTACGCAAATGCCTGAACAAGGCCTTTTCCGCACCCAAAAGCTGTATCGTGGAAGCAGGCATCAAGGCAAGCGGTTTTAGGCCTGATGCAGCTGCCAAAAGCCTTGCTCCAAGAATAGGGCCTGCAAGTTCAGAAAAGTTTCTTGCATGCCCCTGCATTTCCTTTTCAACGAATTTTTCAAGCTTTCTTCTTTCCTCTTTTAGCTTTAAAGCGTTTGCCGCAAGCTGCCGAATTTCCTCCAAAGCCCTTTTTGGAATGTCGGAGCCCATTGAAGATGCAGCTTTTTCCTCAAGCTTTTTTGCTTTCTCGCTTTCACCCAACGCCTTTTCAAGGCCTTTTGCCTTAATGCTTTTCCTGTCACCAAATTCCTTTACAATGCCAAGATAGGCTTCGTTGTCTTTCACCAAAGAGTGCATTTCTGGGAAATGGGTCGAATACCATTCAATGCAGTTTTCTGCAAGCAAATTGAAGGCATTGTCCAAATCGGACAAAAGCGAAACAGCCCTCGCAATATGCACGTCTTTTTCAGAATACTTTACCTGAACCTGCTTTTTTGCCTTCTTTATCAAAGCTTTCCTCAACTGCTTTATATCCTTGACCATATACCTAAAGAACCTACAAAAACCTATAAAAACCATTTACAAGCTAATTGATAGCATGCCAAAGGAAGAGATAGCAAACCTTGCTTTGAGAAGGAGCCTTTTTTTTCCAAGCGCGGAAATTTACGCAAAAAGCCCCTCCGGCTTCTGGGAATTTGGGCCAGACGGCGAAACCATCAGGCGAAAGGTTATTGGCTTGTGGAGAAAGCAGCTTGTGGAAAGAGAGGGCTTTGCAGAAATTTTTGGAGCCCAAATTCTTCCAGAGCCTGTTTTTAAAGCAAGCGGGCATTTGCAGAACTTCAACGACCCGATTGTGCAGTGCAAGAAATGCAATTCCCTGCATCGTGCCGACAAGCTGATTGAAACCCATTCAAAAGACATTGTTCCAGAAAGCCTTTCCACAAAAGAGCTTGACAAGCTGATAAAAAACCATGAAGTAAAATGCCCAAAATGCAAAGGCTCTGATTTTGGCGAAGTGAAAAAATTTAACATGATGATGCGTGTTGACATTGGGGCCACAGGCGACCTGCCCTGCTATTTAAGGCCTGAAACCTGCCAAAGCATTTTTTTGGACTTTTCCCGCTTATTCAAGACTTCAAGGCAGAGCCTTCCCTTTGGAATTGCACAAGCAGGAAAATCCTTTAGAAACGAGATTTCCCCAAGAAACACTCTCATAAGGGAGCGTGAAATAGGGCAAATGGAAGCCGAAATATTCTTCAACCCCTTCAAAATAAACGAGGTCCCGAACTTTGAAGAGGTCGCAGAATACAAGCTTAACCTAATGCTTTTGGGAAAAAAGGTTCAAGGCATTCCCTGCCAAGAGGCCGTGAAAAAGAAGCTTGTTTCAGGAAAGCTTATTGCCTACTTTCTTGCAAGAACACAGCAGCTTTACAAATCCTATGGAATTCCTGTTCAAAAAATGCGCTTTCGCGAGCTTGGCAAAGACGAAAAGGCCTTCTATGCAAAGGAAACCTGGGACTTTGAGGTTGAAACAGACCTTGGTTGGATTGAGCTGATTGCCTGCAATTACAGAACCGACTATGACCTGAAAGGCCATGGCAAAGAATCTGGCCAAAAAATGCTTGCAAAAGAAGACGGTAAAGAATTCATTCCACACGTTTTCGAGCTTTCAGCCGGAATTGACCGAACCTTTTACGTTGTCTTGGATAACGCTTTTAGGAAAGAGAAGAGGGGTCATGAAGAGCGCATTTACTTAAGGCTCCCGGTGAAGATTGTCCCATATGACGTTGGGGTTTATCCCCTAGTAAAAAAAGACGGGTTGAGTGAAATAGCAAAAAAAATATTCATTAACTTATTGGATGAAGAATTTGATGTTTTTTTTGATGAGAAAGGGAGCATAGGAAAAAGATACTCCAGAGCGGATGAGGTTGGAGTTTTTGGGGGGATCACTATAGATTATCAGACTAAGGAAGACAATACGGTGACCTACAGGTATAGGGACTCTATGAAGCAGGTTAGGGTAAAAATACCTGAGTTGCCTTCTTACTTGAGGAAAGTCAGAAAAGAGTCTTTAACCAATACTATTTTATAACCGCAATTTCTCTATCTTCTCTTACTAGGTTACTGCAAAATCTTTGAAAATTCAAGCCCAGGATTTTACACATTTTTTCCAAATGCTGGAGTGGAATGCGATTTTTCCTTTTCTTCCAAGCGGAAAGCGTTGCTTTTTTTATTTCCAGCGTGTCTGCGAATGCATTGTCGTAAGCAAACTTTTTCTTTATTTTTTCGAATAGCTTTCCATGCGTTTTTTTGTTCAATGAAACGGTAGTTTTTTCACTGACGTTTTTTGGGTTAATCATTTTTACTCTGTTACTAAGGGTGATTTTATTTTGCTTTTTCAATGTTTTTAAATAATATCTTGCCGTTGTTTGCCTGCAACTAAAAAGCCTTGTAAGGTAAACGATATCGCAGTTTTTTTCTTTGCGAAGTAAACGCAATATTTTCGCTTCTGAAATCTTGGTGTTGCCTGTTTCTTTGATGATTGGTTTCTTGGTTGGCCTGCCTTCAAGCCAGCGGATCAGTTTCCATTTTTGGGTGTCTGGTTCAAAGTATTGGATTAATTTTTTCTTACTGTTTGCTAAATACGCATTTATAACGCGGTTTTTTCCCTTGCCTTTGCTAATGCCGCATTGTATCTTGTCTTTTTTCCATATTTGCTCGACTGCTTCGACTAGGCTTTTGCTATTTGAACTAAGACACATTTTTCCTTGCTTTGTAACACAACCGTCAAATGTAAGCAGCCCTAAGACAAAAGCTTTCCTTGTTTTCAAAGGGGCTTTTTTTATTATTTCTGGCTCAAATGCATCATCTGACTTTTTTCCGGGCCAAATTCCGAAAAATTCAATCAAAAACCTTGCAAGTATCTTGTTGGAAAAAATTACCCGCCACATTTCCCCTTTTTTGTAAAACTTGTTCGGGCTTATCCCAAACACATTTTTAATCAAATTTTTAAAAAAAAGAACATTGTCTTTGTAAGCGTCACATAACTCGATCGTGTAATGGCATTGGGTGTTGGTTTTACCTTCTTTTAACAGTGTGTCAACAAGGCTTTCGTTGGATTTGTTTTTGTTTATGCTTATGTAGTGTTCTTTTCTTGTTTTTGAATAATTTGCTGAGAAAGTTTGCTTACTCTCCAACAGCTTTTTTTTGACGGGATTGAGTTTTTTCTTTTCTCTTGCAGAAAAAACAACTTGTATGCTGAGACTTCCATCTGCCATAAAAGCGCCAATAATTTTGGCTAAATTATAATCAAGTTTTTTGCAGGCTTTTACTTTCGCTGCCGAAGCAGAGTTTACTTTTAAGGATTCAATGTTTGAATTAATTTTATTTAAAATTTTTTTATCTTCGGCAATTTCTGCCAGTTCGATTAGAAAAGGGATTGGAAAGAAGGGCCTCTTCTTCTGAAAAAGTTGTTTAAAACTTGTATGGGAACAGCGTAAATAACCACCCATGGTCCTGCTTAGTTCTTCCCTTGTCAATTCCTTGCTTTTTAATATCTCTTTTTCTAGGTTTTCCACTATCTTGGGTAATTTTTTTCCTGAAACACAAATCCAGCTTCGCGGGTGTATGTCGGCACTTTCATGTAGTAGAAATAGACTAAAAACGATACTCATAATATCTTGACTGCTGGAAATGTTTAAAATTATATCTGTGCAGTAGTCTCTCTATTGCCCCGGTAGCTCAGTGGTAGAGCACTTCTCTCGTAAAGAAGTGGCCGAGAGTTCAAATCTCTCCCGGGGCTATCAGCTATAAGTTCAAATCCAACAGGGCAAAAGCGAGAAGAGCTTAAAAAGGCTGCTTTTCTACAGTGCCTTTTAGTTGGCTGCCTTAAATTTTTGTACTACAAATTCTTTCACTTTGTCAAACTCTTCTACCGTGGATAGAAGCGGCTTTAAGTCTCTCTTCCAGTTGCTTTTCATTCCGTCAATTGCTGTTATAAATTCATTCAAATCAAATTTCAGTTCATAATAATTCAGCTTTTGGTTAACGAGCTTTAAGTCTAAGGAAACATTTTTGTTCAACAAAAACCAGATATCATACAAGTCTCTTGGCATTTTCCTTACAAGCAGGGCCCTAACCTTTTCAGACAAAATCTCCTCTCGACTCATTGTTCTGATGTAAAAATCTGTTTCCTCTTGACTTCTTTTAAGTGACTCATCGTATAAAAAGTGCCTGCAATTCAAGCAGCTGTTTTTGTTGCTGAATGATTTATTGGTCAGTTCACAAGAGAAGGTTCTTGGTATAGGAGATACTACCGGCAAGGCCAGGCGGGCGTAAGCACAAGTCAATTCATTGCCTACATTGTATTCGTCTGGCACCTCCATTAAAGATGTTTTCTTTGCAGGTTCTTCTCTTACGCTTAAATCAATTCTTACGCTGTTTAAGTGTTCGTTGGCATCATAATATTGAACTCTCCCTTTTACGCTGTGAGGGCCCACATCTAATGTTTCAGCGTCCTTGAATCTAATTTCCAAAATTGTTTTGCCTTTGATTACTGCTGCCAACTGCTCGATTATTTTGGTTGTCTCTTTGCTTACGTGGCATGTGAAATCCAAGTCCTCGGAGAATCTTGCGTCTGGAAAATATATTTTCTTTATTGAGGTTCCGCCTTTGAATGCCATTAGGTTTGAGACCTGCATTTCCGAAACAAGTGCAAGGATTATTGTAATGACATAGTCTTTCTCAACTGTTCCAAATGGGATTTTCTGCTTTGCTGCAATTCTTTTCAAACTATCAGCATTCATTAGAATTCCCTCCAAGCAATCAGCCATTTTTTGCCAACATTTACTTTCAGGCCCCATTTTTTGTCGTAAGAGAATTCTTCTTTTTGTGCCGATGGATCGGCCCAGGCAAACCCGGCAAACGCTTTCTTGCGTAATTGCTTTTGGATGTCCTTTTTTATTTTCAGTTCTTGCAAGATGAATCCAAGCCTTCTCTTTACAGCTGCAACTTTTACTTTTTCAACGAATTCAAGCAATTGCGGCCAGTCAATTTCTTTTCCCGCATTCCAAATGCCTTTGGCAACTTCTGCAATTCCGCCACAGTATTGTGGTAATAGCAGGCAGTCAACGATTGTTTTTTCCCTTGTTGAGATCTTAAACTCGCCTGTTTTTGTTTTTTCTCTGGCAAATCCAAAAAACCTGTCTTTCGAGAGGGCGACAAACTTTATTTGCTGGTTGCCAAATTCAAAGTCCCTGGCTCTTGAGGTTATTGCAACAAAAACCGTGTTGGGAATTTGCTCTGTCATTCCCCAATAATTTAGGGCAGTCCAAAAGCCAATGTAATAGTCCTTTTTCATTACTTTGGATACCACAGAAAATGCATGCTCTGCCCAATAGCCTTCCAGGCCTGCTCTGGCTGGAACAAACAGGTATTGGCCTTTTTTTATTTCAATCAGCCTTTTTTTTCTCTTAAGCCTGTATAAAACATTTTTCAAGGAATCGTCTGAAACAGCTAAAACTTGTTTTGCTTCCTTAAAAGAAAAAACACTTGTGCCTTTCTCTTCAAGGGAAAAAAGCAGCTTTGACTCCAAAGGACCCAAGAAAATCTTTCGTGTAACCAAAGTAATCTGCCACATTACTATTGTTACACAAAGAGTATTTAAAGGTTTTGGCTATTTATAAAGGGTTACATTATAACGTAATCCTGTTATTGTCCTGCATGTAAAGGTTTGTCACTTATAGGCCTATTTTTCCAGCGCCCACTCCGCAAGAAAGCGGTCTACAAAGGTTTTAGTGAAATTGTAACGCTGCTCAGCCAGCATTTTCCCTGTTTTTGTGTTGAAGCTTTCAGGTTTCAAGAGATTTACTCCTTTTCTTATTATGTGGTTTAAGGCTGCATCATATTGGCCTTTATACCCTGTGTTTGGGTTTGACTCTGGAAGATACATTGGGTAGTTTGCTTCGCCTGCTTTGTAGAACGCTCTTGCTGTTCCAAGGGCTCCTATAACGTCAAGCCTGTCAGCATCTTGGATTATTTTTGCCTCAACAGTATTTGCCTTCATGCCTTTGCTTGCCCTGTGAACGGCAACGCAATGCCTCACTTGTTCAATTTTTTGTTCCGGGAATTTCGCCTTTTTCAGGATTGCTTCAACTTCTGAAGCTGCTTGGGTGGCATGGCATTCAACTTCGCCCTTCTCTTCCCTGGCTCGGGCAATATCGTGCAGTAAGGCAGCAGCTTCAACAATCTCCAAGTCTGCTCCCTCTGCTTTTGCAATGTGCAAAGCCAGTTTTCTCACTCTTAAAGTATGTCCAATATCATGCCCGCCGTTTTCAGGAAAAAACAGTTTAATTTGCTCCTCAAGCGCTTTCATCATAACCTACCAAATGTAAGAAATGTATTAAATTGTTACATTTCAGATAAAGCAATCCAAAAATGTTCCCTCGAGAGAAAAATCGGACTTGAACTTTTTGCTCTAATGCCTCCCGGGGCTCTAAACAAGAAACTTTTGGAAAAAGTTTCATCAAAACCAAGGTGGCGAAAAGGAAAGCCAAAAAGAAGTAACTTTTCTGACTTTCCCAAAAAAAAAATATTTTTTTTTGAAAGGTTTTTTTTTGGGAGGGCCTGCTTCCCATTTCTTTTCCTGTTTTTAGGCTTCAGCTTGGAATGAAAACCGTTTTTGTTTTGTCGTTGTTGTCTTCATTGCTTTCCTCGATGAATTCATCCGGGTCCAACACAACCCTTACATTATGGTATCCTGGTTCATCAAACTCAAAAAATATTTCTGCTTCTGCTCCATCCGCTTGGTTGAAGCCAAAGAAAGACCAGCCTGTTTGTTCTTCCCCGTCGATGTATATTTCTGCAAGGCCGTGGTCTAAGAAAGGCGGGCAGTCCTCTGTAACAGGGCTTCTCGAAACATACACCAAAGTGCGGTTGAACACTTCGCTGAATTCAACCCTGTCAAAAGCCAAATCCATTTTTGGTTCCGGAAACGCCTTTTCTAATTCGTTGTTTGCCTCGTTTTCCTCTGCAATGCTTTCATAGCTGTCGATAACTATTTTGAGGGTGTGGCCTGCCAAAGCCTCTTCAACGCGGAAATGGGCCCGGTTCTTTCCGGGAACTATTTCTGTTGCCATGCCATTTTCTTGGTCTGTTCTAATGGCTTTTTTTGAAACAACTTCTTCGCCGTCAATGAACGCATCAAAGGTTATTGCGCTTATTTCCTCTGAAAAAGTGCTGTAAAGGTCTAGGAAAATTTCCTGGGCCATAAAGCAGTTTGCTTCGTCTGTTTCGTCTGCCCAGTTTCCTGAAACAACGGGCTCGCCTGAAACATATAGGTCTCCTGCCGCTTCAATGACTATGCATTCGCCGACACAGCAAATAGGGGAGTCTTCTGCTTCATAGGCTTCGCCGCCGCATGCAAAGCCAGGGCCGCATTCTTCCCCGAATTCAGAGCATTCCAAGAGCTCGCATCCTTCTTCACCGCATTCCTCGTTTTCTCCGCATTCCTCTCCTTGGCAATCGCATTCCACCGGACAGCATCTTTCTGTGTCAGAAGCCGGAACAAAGTCCTGCGGGCATGTTTTGGGTTCTTCACAAATTCGCCACTGCCGTTCAACGCATGTTTTGTCCGGATTGCTGCATCTTTTTGGCGTTCCCGAGCACCGGTCCACTGTCGCCGGGTCGCCGTCAGAGCAATCTATAGGGCTTTGGCATTCGTCGCAGTCGTTGTCAACAGAAAAATTGCAGTCAGGCAGGCAGCACCCGTCACTGTTTTTGCATTCTGTTATTGGCGTGTTTGAGCAGACTTTTGGGTTGCCGGAACAGCTGTCTTTTGTGCAAGGAATTTCGTCATCGCAGTCAAGGCTTGTTGTGCACTCGTCGTCTGCTCCTGGTTCTGTGTCGTCGTCTGCTCTTGGTTCTGGTTCTGTGTCGTCGTCTGGTTCTGGTTCCGGTTTTGGCTCTGGTTTGGATTCTGGTTCCACCGTGCATAGAATGTTTTGGCTTGTTTCATCCAGGTATAGTTCGAGCCTTTTTCCCTTTCCTTTCATTGAAAGATACCAGTAGGGCATTACCTGCATCTCTTTTTCGCATTTTTCCCTTATGTCGTCGATGGTGAGCATAACAACGTCTTTGTTAAGGTAAAGGAATTCGACTTTTGCGTCAGGGTTTGCCTGCAGGAACTCTTTTGCTTTCTCGCTGTTTTGAACTATTTTGCCCAAATCGGGCTGTTGAACGCATCCGCTTAAGAGCAATGCAGATGCAATTAATGCCAAGGCAAGGGCTTTTTTCATTTCAATACTATAATGTCGTCCTAGTATTTAAATAATCCAGGCTTTGCAAAAAAAACAGCGAATTGTTTTATGTTGGTAAAATATAAGCCTTTTCTTGGCTGGGTTCCTTTTTTAAATATTCCTCACCTCAATCTTTTTCTTATGACTGCAATAGCTGCCATGAAGGCACTCATTATAAGGGAAGGCAAGTTTCTTGCTTTGGAGCTTGAAATAGGCCGAAGCAGGCTGTGGGATTTGCCTGGCGGAAAGGTTGAAGATGGCGAAGAGCCAATGCAGACCCTTTTGCGCGAGGTGAAAGAGGAAACGGATTTGGATGTGGACGTAAAGGAGCCTTTGGGGGTTTTTCATTTTATTAGAAAAACTGACGGCATTTTGACCGTTTGCACTGTTTTTAAGTGTGTTGCAAAAGCGGATGCCAAGGTCATTTTGCCGCATAAAAGCAATGAAAACATTGCGAGCAGCAACTGGCTCTCAAAAGAAGAGTTTTTGAAAAAAGACTATTCTGCGCCACAAAGCCTTAAGGCTCTTGTGTCAAAAAACCTTTGATTTTTAGGGCTCTTGTGGGACGATTTCAATCAGGTTTGTTTTAACTGCTTCCATTCTGCCGCCCGAGCCTGTTGGGTTGCTGTAAGTGTATCGAATGCTGCAGTACCTTGGCTGGTTTGACATTGCTGCTGGCGGGGCGCTTGCCATCATGGCGAGGTCTTTGTCTTCTCCTGCCGCAAGCCTTTCAACGTTGTTTTCAAGAATCTCAAGCCAGTCTCGGTTGCATGTTGCTTCGTTTGCAACTGAAACCACTATGTTTTGTATGTCCAGCTTTCCTGTGTTGTCAACAGCCAGCATGACTGGCACGTCCTTGTATTTTCCTAATGCCGAATCCCAGTCTATTTCTATTGGATTGCGTTCGCTGACATCAAGCTCTATTCCAAAGTCTGCTCCTTTCTTTATGTTTAGGGTGAGAGGCCTTTTTATTGGCTCGTCAAGCCAGGGTGCAGTCAAGACAATGTTTCCTGTTATGGCTGGCTCTTTTTGTGCTGTTAAAGGAATTTCGACCTGGAGCACTTTTTCCGCGTCTTCTTTTCCAGGAATGCTGGTTATGGGTATCTTGTATGGTTCTGGGTCTGTTTTCAGGTTTTCTGTAAACCTGAACCAGCTTAGCACGTCTTCAATGTCGTTTTTAGAGGCTCCTGTTATTTCAACGCTTAGCTCTAAATCCCCTATTGGGAAATCGTTGCCGTTGTCTATTTCTATGTCCTGGTCGTCTGTGTTTTTTCCTTCAGTGGCTTCTGCTGAAAATCTTGCGTCATCGAGCTTTATCTCGTTTTTTGGGTTTGGGAAAAGCACAAAACCGGCTTCCGACTTTTCGTTGGTGTACTTTACTCTTATTTCTGCCTTTTTTTGGTCGCCGGTTTCATCATCCGAAACTTCTGTTCCCTTTGGCACAAATATTTCCAAATCAAAGGTTTTTGTTGAATTGCCTGGAATTGCAAGGCCGGTTCCGCCGCTTAGCATTCCTTTCAGGGTCTCTCCTGCAACCAAGTCAACTGAAACGCTTGAGTCTGCGTGGTTCTGAAGCACTATCTGGAACTGCTTTGTTGAGCCTACAAACAGCTTGCTTGGAAAGTTTTGTTCGAATTCGGTTATGCTTACATCTATGTCTTTGGATAGCACTATTTTTGCATCTGGGTTTTCTCTTGCAACGGTAAAGCTTCCGTTTTTGGGCTTGTAGTTTTCTGCAATAACCTGGTAGCGGTATTCCCCTGGCCTTAGGGAAAGGCTGTAGCTTGGGGAATCGCTGTCTTTGAATATTTCTTCCTGGTTTCCTTTTTCAAAGACCTTTATGCTGTTGTCTTCAAGGCTGGTTCCTTCAGTGTCCTCTATTGCTATTGTGGCCTCTATAATGCTTCCTATGAAGTAATCGTATGCAAGCCATGCAATGGCTGCTACAGCTATTAGTGCAATTATCAGTTTTGCGTTTTTCTTTAGTATTGGCGTGATTTTGCCTACTTGGCCTGTCACCTGGCCCAAAGCGCTTTCGTCTTCAAATTCCACTTGGTCGGTGCTGTAGCTTGCATCATCAAACCTGTCGTAGTCTGCCATTATATAATCACTATAACTAACTTGAACCTTATTTAAATAATTTTGCACTTAATTTTTAGGTGGTGTGGAATGAATATTTTTCTTGTAAGTGACAGCAAAACCCCTATAAATTTTTTTACAGGGCTTGAGGGTTTTTTGAAGAAAAAGGTGGCTGGCTTGGATGTCCACCTTGTTTTTGTGCCTTTTCCTGAGGATGTGCCTGCTGCGGTCAGCGCGGTTTTGGGTGAAGCAGACCTTGTTTTTGTTTTTGTTTTGTATGCTGAGATGAATTTCAAGATTCAGTCTCTTTTAAGCAATCTGGTGGACTTGGACATGCGTGACGACACGATTATTGTCAAGGTCGTGGAAGAGGACGATTTGCCGTCTTTGGATCAGGAAAGGCTTGTTCAGGAAAAGGAAAAGCTTGTTCAAAAATGGGGCCAGTTCATTCTTGAACGGCTTTTTAAGCCAGGTTCCTTTAAGCCAAAGGACCGCTCCTCAGGAGGCCTTTTTTCCTGACTTTTTTTTCCGCTTCTTTTTTTTCCCGGTTTTTCCTTTCAGGGCCTTTTTTACGTTTTCGTGCTTTTCTTGTGTTTTTGCAATTAGTGTGAGCTTTTTTATTCTTTCTTCTAGCTCGTGTTCTTTTTTTAAGCGGTCTTCTGCTATTTTTCTAAAATGCTTCAAAAGATCGGCCTGTTCTAAAACCTCGCGCCTAAGCCTTTTGTTTTCTGCTTCAAACTTTTTTTCTGCTTCCTTTTTTGCAGCAAGCTTTGTTTCTTCAAGGCTTAACAGTTCCCTGGTATAAGTGTTTCTCAGCTGCAGGGTTTCGTGTTCCACATCTAGAACGATTTTTTTGGCGTAGTCGCGTTCTTTTTTCAGGTTTTTGATAAGCTCTTCTGATTTTTCGCTGTAGTTGAGAAAGTTTTCTTCCAGTGTGGAAACCTTTTGTTTTAATTCGGCGTAGCTGTTTTCAATGTACTCGATTTGGCTTCGGTGGAAGGAGACGCTTTTTTCAAGTTCGTCTGCGCCAAGAGTCATGCTTCTGCTTAGCTTTCCAAGCTCTTGTTCAAGGTCTGCAATGCTTTCCTCTTCCAAATAGCCCAAATAGCTTTTTTTCCTTATGCCTTCGTATTTTTCCCGGAGGTCTTGGAGTTCGTCTTCTTTTCTTTCCAATACATGCATTACCTGCCGTGCACTGCTTTTTTGCGTCAACGGCTTTAATCCTTGTTTTCTCAAAAATATGGTCATTCTTTCCAGGGAATAGCGTGCTTTCAAGAGAAGCCCCAAAATCCTTTGCTCTAAGTCGGCGTAAAGCTCGGGGGTTTCCTGTTTTTCTAATTCGTTTACAACGCCTGCTTTTGCTTTTTTTTGCCTTTCAAACCGCTGGTTTTTTTCAAGCACTTCCAAAAGCTTTTCAAGCTCTTTCAGAAAAGGCTTTAAGTCTGGTTTGCCTTCTTTTGGGTCCCGGTTTATTTCGGAAACGGCTTCTGCAAAAAGTTTTTGAAGCTCTTCCAGGCCTGAAACGCTTTTTTCCAAGGCGTTTGCAAACACTATGCGGCTTGCGTTCCGCCAGGGGTGCTGGCTTATGCTTTTCTGCAACTCGTCTATTTTTTCCCCTATTTCAAAGACAAGCTTTTCATCTCTGGCCATAAAACCAGGATATAATAACACCAAACTTGGTTTTAATAATTTCCTTTAACTCTTCCCCCAAGCTTTTTATTTCCAGATGGCCTATTATTATCGGAATGCAAATCTACAGCAAAAAGGGCCTTTTTGTTGGCCCTGTTTCAATAGACCCTAAGCAGAGCTGCAGGCCTGGCCAGGCCTTTGTAACACACGGCCATCTGGACCATGTTTGCCCAAACAAGGACACAAAATATGTTTCAACGCCCGAAACCAAGGACATTGCAACGGCCCGCGGCAAAAACACTGCAAAGTTTTCTGCCCTAAAGTTCGGAAAAAGGCTTGCATTAAACGGTTCGAGTGTAAGCCTTCACAACGCAGGCCACATTCTTGGCTCGGCCCAGGTTCTTGTAGAGGCCCCTAAAACAGTTGCCGTTACCTCTGATTTTAAGATGCAGGATTCCTTGATACAGAAAGGCGCCGAGCCTTTGAAGGGCGACATTCTTGTAGCAGAGTGCACCTTTGGGCTGCCGTCCTACAAGTTCCCAAAAAGGGAAGAGGTTTACGAGCAGATTGGCTCCTTTGTAAAAGAAAAATCGAAAAAAGGGTTTGTGGTTTTGGCAGGCTACTCTCTGGGAAAAGCGCAAGAGCTGACCAGTGTTATCAACCAATATGCGGGCCTGGCTCCAATAGTCCATGAATCAATCTACGACAACAACGAGGTATACGAAAAGCACGGGGTAAAGCTGGGCCAATACCTTAAGCTGGACCACAACCTTGATGAAAGCCCTGTCCTAATAATGCCTCCCTCTTTGGTAAACCACAACCTGAAACAGGTTTTGGAGTACTCTTTGCACAAGCCTGTTTTTACAGGCATGGCCACAGGCTGGGACTACAGAAACGGCTTTGATGCAACTTTTCCATTAAGCGACCACGCAGACTTTTCCCAGCTCATAGAATACGTCAAGCAATCCGAACCAAAGCTGGTGATAACAATGCATGGCTTTGAAAAAGAGTTCGCAAACTACGTGCAAAGGCGCCTGGGAATAGCGGCAAGGCCTTTGGGGGAAAAGGGCCAGAAAAGGCTGGCGGAATTCTCTTAAAAGCCTTTTTTTAGCCAAAATTCTAAATGAAGCTTTTTTCCCTTTACAAAAAAATGCTTTCTTTCTATGGCGAACAGCTTTGGTGGCCTGTAACAGAAGCAGGTGAAACAAGGCCCAGCTACAAAAAACGCTCAACCCTTTCCGAAAAACAGCGCTTTGAAATCTGCATTGGCGCAATCTTAACGCAAAACACTGGCTGGAAAAACGTGATGAAGGCCTTGGAAAACCTTTCAAAGGCAAAAAAGCTTTCCTGCGAAAAGATTGCAAACGCGAACCAGGAAACCCTTGCAAGGATGGTAAAGCCAAGCGGCTACTACAACGTGAAAGCCAAAAAAATCAAGGCCTTTTCAAATTATCTGAAAAAAGAGTACGGCTGCAGTCCGGCAAAAATGTTCTCAAAGCCAATTGGGCCTCTTAGAGCAGAGCTTCTTTCGCTTTACGGAATAGGCCTGGAAACAGCAGACGACATAATCCTTTACGCTGCAGAAAAGCCCTCTTTTGTGGTGGATGCTTACACAACGCGTTTTTTGGGGCGTTTTTTTGCAACACCAAAAACAGGTTATGTAGAAGCCAAGTCTTTTTTTGAGTTGGAGCTTCCTAAATCTGTTCCATTGTTCAACGAATTCCATGCGCTTCTTGTGGAGCATGGGCAAAAGTTCTGCAAAAAAAGGCCCAAATGCAGTGAATGCTTTCTGAAAAAGAAATGCCGGGCCTCGTTCTTCCAGCTGCCTTAGCTCCAGTTTTTCTTCCCTGTGCTTTCTTCTCTTCTTTACGCGGGAAACCCTTTTAGGGTTTCTGCTGCTTGGCTTGGTTTTTGCCATTGCTGCTTTTCTGGCCTTTTCCCTTCTCTGCCTTGCAGGCCTTTTCAAGACACCTGGCTCAAAAGGCCTGAAAAAACCAGTTCAGGCCTGAATTAACCCCTGCCTTAACCCTAACCCTTTTTGCCATAAAACTTTTTTGCTTTTCTTGCTGCTTATTTATTGCCCAACACTTAGCTTTTTAACCGTTTTTAGGCAGGGTTTCGTTAAAAAGGCGGTTTTTTATGGAAAGAGTTCACGCAGCCGAGGCCAAAAAAAACAAGGGAAAAAAAGTTGCGGTAAGCGGCTGGATTCATGAAATCCGCGATTTGGGCAAGCTGAAATTCCTTATTCTCAAAGACAAATCTGGAATAATCCAAATAACGCTGCCAAAAGGCCATGTGCCGGAAGAAGCCCTTAAGGCATCAGAAAGGCTTACCAAAGAAAGCGTTGTTTTGGCTGAAGGGGCTGTAAAAGAGGCAAAGCAGGCGCCCGGCGGCTTTGAGATTGTGCCGGAAAAGCTTGAAGTTTTAAGCCTTGCAGAAGCCCCTACGCCGATTGACACTTCAGGCAAAATCGAAACAGATTTGAGCAAAAGGCTTGACCACCGGTTTCTTGACCTGAGGAACGAAAAAAGCCTTGCCGTTTTCAAGGTCAGAAGCAAGTTCTTCAAGGCCCTTGTAGAATTTTTTGACAAAGAGGGCTTCACAAATGTGAACACCCCAAAAATTACCTCGGCTGGAGCAGAATCCGGCTCTGAACTTTTCCCAGTGGTTTACTTTGACAAGGAAGCTTTCCTGTCCCAAAGCCCGCAGCTCTACAAGCAGTCAATGGTCTGCGCCGGCTTTGAGCGAGTTTACGAAATAGCGCCTGTCTTTAGGGCCGAAAACAGCAACACGCCTCGCCATCAAACCGAATTTACTGGCGTTGACTTTGAAATGGGTTTCATAAAAGACTTCAAAGATGTGATGGACGTCATCGAAGAAATGGTGAAATATACTTTGAAGCGTGTGAAGGAAGAATGCAGGGAAGAACTTGCCTTATGGAAGCTTGACATAAAGATTCCTAAAAGGATTCCCCGCATTTCAATGCAGGAAGCCAAGCAAATGCTTGCAGATGCCGGCAAAAAAATTCCTGAAAAAGAGGACCTGGATTCAGAGGGAGAAAAAATGCTTGGCGAGCTTGTAAAGAAAAAGTTTGGCGAAGAATTCGTTTTCGTAACATTGTACCCTGTGGAAAAAAGGCCTTTCTACCACTACTACAGCAAAGACGGCAAAACAACAGACAGCTTTGACTTAATCTGGAACGGGGTTGAAATTGCTACCGGCGCCCAACGTGAGCACAGGTACGATGTCCTAAAACAGCATGCTTCTGAAAAGGGCGTGAACCTTGACGAAATGGGCTTTTACGCGGAAATCTTCAAATATGGTGCGCCGCCGCATGGTGGAGTCGGCTTCGGCCTTGACAGAATGATTCAACGATTGTTTGAATTCGAAAACATCAGGGAAGCGGTTCTTTTGCCAAGAGACCCTGAAAGGATTGCGCCCTAAAACATTGTAAGGGTTTCTGGGTCGCGATAAAATGCGCCTTCTTTTGGCCTTTGCTTTCCTGCAATTTCTATTCTAAGCAAAGCTGCCTTCCACCATTCTGCATCTGGCTTGCCTGCTTCAAAAAATATTGCTTTTGAGAGAGGCGTTTTTTCAAAGTTTGGGATATTTCCTGCAAACAGGGGATATGATTCGAATTGCCTTAAGCAGTCTGAAACAAAAGCGTTTTCCTTTGCCAAAGTTTTTTGCAATTCAAGCCATTTTTCGCCAGAGCTTTCAAGCCTTGTAAGACCTATGTAGCCAGCACAGCCTTTTCCCGCCAGGAGAGCGAGGCCTCTTTTCAAAAAGGTTTTCATGGCCTGCAAGGCTTCAGGAGGCTCTGTTACAAGCACGTCAAATTTTCCACTAAGGTTTTTTGGCAAAGGCTTTCTTGCATCGTACTGGATGCATTTTATTCCAAGCCCAAGCTCTTTGCTCAGCAGCCTTATCCCTTTGATTACGTTTGGGTCTATTTCCAGAACTGTTACTGCCTTTGGCTTTCTTGTAAGCGAAACGGCCACTGAGCAAAAGTCGTCGTCTCCCAGGAAAGCGATTCTTGCTTTTTCCAAATCAAGCCTTTGCTCCATGAAAGAAACCTTTTTCACAACGTCCTCCAAGCAAAGCCTTTCCTGGTTGAATTCTGCCTTGCTTGGAAAAAAATTTCCAGTAGCCTTTTTGAATTCCTTCAAAAGCCTTTTCTTGTCAAAAGCCCTGCAGCCGGTTTTTTTCAGGCAACCTGTTTTTCCACGTGCTTTTCTTGGCCTGCTTTTTTTCAAAAGCCTTGTTTTTTTCCCTGTCCTGACAATGCCCTTTTTCTCCAGGGCCCTGAGCGCTTCAAGGGTTTCCTTTTCGCCGGAATCCATTCTCTCAAAAAGCTTCCACAGGCTCATCTCCTTTTCAGACAAGGCAGCCAAAACCTTTTGCTCAAGCCTATTCATCCCTTTCCAGCTCCTTTTTTGCCACGCTTTCAGGCTTAAAGCCTTCCTCCAAAATTTTCAAGGCCTTTCTTGCCTTTGGCGGCGGCCCGCAGGTAAACACGTCCACCGCAATAAAGCCTTTTTCCGGCCAGGTGTGCACGCTTATGTGCGATTCTGACAAAAGAACAAAGCCTGTTACCCCAAACGGCTTGAATTGGTGGTATTTGGAATGAAGCTTGGTTAAACCGCTTTCCTTAACGGCCTTTTCCAAAACCGGTTCAACGGCCTCAATTTTTTCAAGCTGTTTTGCTGAACAGCCCTTGAATTCGGCGATGATGTGAAACCCGATGGCCATCCTCACCGCCCTCCTCACTTGAATAAATGCAGTCCACAGCATCACCCCCAAGTTGCTTTTTCAAAGAAAAAGTATTACCCATTTTACCAAAAGAAAAACTTAAAAAAGGGCTGCAAAAGGCCGGCAAGCCTTAAAAAAAAAGAAGGGAGAAGGCCCCTATTCGGAGCCCTCTTCAATGCCTTGAAAGCATGGCTCTTGGCCAAAGCCTTTCCTCTTGCCCATTGGGTGCCTGCCCAGTTGGCCTTTGCCAAAACCAAACTGGTTTAGGCCGAGTTCCTCTGCCAAATCCTGCACTGTTTCAAGGTCTCCCTGTGCCTTAGCTTGGCGCATTTCCGCAAACTGCTGGAAATTGTCTTCTGTTACCATGTCCCTTATTTTGGTCCTTGACTCAATTGCCTGAACCCAAGCTTCGTAATCCTGGTTTTCCAGAGCCTGCTGCACGGCAATCCTGTTTTGGTGCCTTTCAGCCATTCTTTGGAATTGCTGCTCTGAAACCTGTTTTGGCAGGGCCTCAACAAAGGCCTCATAGTTTCCTGCTTCCAGCGCCTGCTGCATTTCTTCGTTGCCTTGCCCAAAGCCCCCGAATCCATAGGCGCTTGAGGCCGCAACAATTAAAACAGCGAGCGCTGAAATTCCTGCAAGATGCTTTTTTTCCATTGCTTGAACCTCCTTCTTTTTTTATGTAAAAAAATTGCATTTTTCGCATTTAAAAAGAAGAAGAACCAAAAATGTGCACTTTGCGTCCACATGCTTTTTATACTCTTTTTATAGAATTTCCTTTATGCCGCCAGCAATGGCCCTTGGCTTTCGAGGAATGCAGCGCTTTCTGCAAGGGCCTCCTTTGGAAATGCTTGCAACAGAGCTTCTTTACTTTTTGGTGGTCGTGGGCATATGCCTAATCATATACTTAAAAACCCGTGGTTTGTACAAGCTTTCTCAGCACAAGGGCCTTTTTCATTTCCGAAACATTTTCCTTTACTTTGCAATTGCCTATTCTTTTAGGCTAATCCTGCTTTTGTCACAGCTTTCTTTTGAGGTCTTGGAGCTTGGAAGGCCATGGGGCTTTTTTCTGGTTCTGCCCTTGGTGAGCTATTTTAGTACGCTGGCCATCCTTTCGCTTGCAATGGCTCTGGTTTCCAGTAGGCTGAAGTATTCTGTTCAAAGGGAAACAATCGCGCTTAACCTTATTGCATTTGCTTCGCTGATACTAGTTTTTGCAACAAACTCTGAAATGCTTTTGGTAACAATTCAAGCGATTGTGTTGCTTGCTTCTGTTCTGGCTATTTTTATGGCCTCAAAAAAGGGAAAACGCAAACTCGTTTCCCCGAATCGGGTTACCTATCTTTTGCTTGCAGGCTTTTGGGTTGTTAACCTGCTTGCCTTTTCAAAGCGACTGCTTCCAAGGGAATTAAAGCTTGTATTCTACATTTTATCAGCGGCTGTATTCATTTCAATATGCCTGCGCGTAAGAACGAGGTTGCTATCCAATGCCAAAAAGAAGCAGACTTGACATAATTTACACGATTTTGGGCCTGGTCAGACAGCATAACAATTCAATTAAGCCAACCCCCCTTCTTCGCTACACAAACATTTCCTCACAAAGCTTTTCTGAATACTTCCAAGAGTTGGTGGAAAAAGGCTTTCTAAGGGAAGAGCTTGACAAAAAAGACCGCAAGTACATTTCGCTGACAGATAAGGGCTTCAAGTTTTTGGAAAAATACAGAACCCTAAAAGGATTCATTGAAGAGTTTGAATTATAGGCTTGCCTTTAAATTCCTTTTACCCCTTAATATTTGCGATTTCATGCCAAAACCAAAGGTTGACAAAAAGCTCCTTTTGCGCGTTGCAGAGAACGCCAGGCTTAATTTGAGCGAAGAGGAAATTGAAAAGTTTTTGCCAGAGCTCAAGGAAATCCTCGGCACTTTCCAAAAATTGGGCGAAGTTGACGTTTCCAAAGAAAAGCCAAGCTTTCAGCCCATAAGGCTTGAAAACGTTATGCGAAAAGACCTTGTCGAAAAATGCTTAACCCAGGAACAGGCCTTAAAAAACACGAAAAACAAAAAAGACGGCTACTTTTTGGGGCCCAAGGCAGTGTGATGAAAAAATGCCTGTTGCAACAGCGTTTGAATATGTAAAGGCTGTCAAAAAAGGCCAGGCTTCTGTTTCAGGCCATGTGGAGCAATTGCTTGAGGAAGCGGAAAAGCAAAACCAGAAATACCACTACTTCAATTCCATTGCAAAAGAAACCGCTTTGAAAGAAGCAAGAGAAATCGAAGCCGGCGTCAAAACAGGCCAAACCAAAGGAAAGCTTTTAGGCCTTCCAATAAGCGCAAAGGACTGCATCTGCGTAAAAGGCCTTGAAAGCAGGGCCGGCTCCAAAATACTTTCAGGCTACAAGCCCCTGTTTAATGCAACGGTAATAGAAAAAGCCCGAGCCCAAGGCGCAGTAATAATCGGAAAAACAGCACAAGACGAGTTCGGTTTCGGGACATTTTCAAACAACGTTGGCCTTGGCTTTGAAAAGCCAAGAAACCCCCATGACTTGAAACGAGCCTGCGGCGGCTCCTCTGGCGGAAGTGCCGGCTTTACTGCTTCAACATCTTTTGCTCATGCAAGCCTTGGGCAAAGCACTGGCGGAAGCATTGCATGCCCTGCTTCCTTCTGTGGTGTAGTGGGCCTGACGCCAACATATGGCCGTGTTTCCAGATACGGCCTTATTGATTACGCAAACTCTTTGGACAAAATCGGTGCAATTGGAAAAACGGTGCAGGATGCAGCGCTTCTTTTAGAAACCATTTCAGGCTTTGATGCCAATGACTCAACTTCGTTGAATGAGCCTGTTGAGGAATACAGCAAGGCCGTTCCGGAATCAGGTTTAAGGTACGGGCTTGTGAAAGAGTTTTTTGAAGCCTGTGATCCCAAGATCCAAGAAGCCTGCAGAAAGGCCTTGGAAAAGCTTGGAAACGTTGAAGAAATCTCTCTGCCTTTGAACGCAAAGTACGGTGTTCCTGCCTATTACCTTGTTTCCACAAGCGAAGCCAGCACAAACCTGGCCAGGTACTGTGGAATGCGCTATGGCCTGCACAAAGAGCCTGAAGGCAGCTTCAACGAATACTTTTCAAGCGTTAGGAGCGCTGGATTTGGGGAGGAGGCAAAAAGGCGTGTTTTGCTTGGAACCTTTGCAAGAATGTCAGGCTTTCGCGACGCATACTACCTGAAAGCAATGAAGGTCAGAACAAAGCTAATCAACGAATTCAAGCAGGCTTTCCAAAAAGCGGATATTCTTGCCAACCCCACAATGCCCATAATAGCGCCAACCTTTGAGGAAATTTCAGAGCTGACTCCAATGCAGCAGTATGCCATGGACTTGTGCACTGTTCCAGCAAACCTTGCCGGCCTGCCGCATGCCTCTGTTCCCATTTCCAAACTTGAAAAAATGCCTGTTGGCCTAATGCTCACTGCAAACCATCTTGAAGAAAGCAAAATGGTAAAAGCGGCAAGGTCAGCGGAGGCCTTTTCATGAGCAAATCAAAAGAGCTCAAGGTTGCAACAAAGGCCGCAAAAGAGGCAGGCAAAGCCATAATGAAAGAGCTGGGCAAAGTCGACTATGTGAGAACAAAGAGTTTGCGACTGGGCATTGTAACAGAGGCAGACTTTGCAGCCCAGAGAAAAATAAAGCAGGTTATAAGCAAAGCTTTTCCAAAAGCAAAATTTTTTGCAGAAGAAGACAAGGTCCACAAAAAAGCGGAAAACGTTTGGATTATAGACCCGCTTGACGGAACACACAACTTCAGGCGCGGCATAAGAATGTTTTCTGTTTCAATTGCATTAATGAAAAACAACGAGCTTGTTTTGGGAGTGGTCTTTGAGCCAAACGTCAACGAGCTTTTTTATGCAGAAAAAGGCAAAGGCGCGTTCTTGGACGGCAAAAGCCTCAAGGTTTCAAGCCGAACAAAAGACAATGAAATAATTTTCAACGTTGGGTTGCCCATGCGTTCTGGCACCAGAAAAAAAAACCTTGAAATGTTCACAAGGCTTGTAGAGCACGGCAGCACCAGAAACCTTGGAAGCGCTGCCTTGGAACTGTCATATGTTGCTGCCGGAAGAATGGATGCAGTGCTTGAATACGGCCTTTATGCCTGGGATTCAGCAGCAGGAATCCTTCTTGTAAAAGAGGCTGGCGGAAGGGTTTCCAATGCAGAAGGCAGCCATTTTGACATTTTTTCACAGGACAAGCTTGTTGCTTCCAATGCAAAAGTTCACAAAAAAATCATGGGGCTGCTGAAATGAACAAAGAAGGGGTAATGATTGGCCTTGAATGCCATGTGCAATTAAACACCGACTCAAAGCTGTTCTGCGGATGCAAAACCGAAGCAGAAAAACCCAATTCCGCAACCTGCCCGACCTGCCTCGGGCATCCTGGCAGCAAGCCCGTGCTCAATGCAAAGGCCCTTGACTACGCAATGAAGGTTGCTTTGGCCTTAGACTGCTCCTTAAACAAGGAATTTTTCTTCAGCAGAAAAACCTACTTTTACCCAGACATGCCAAAAAATTTTCAAATCACCCAGTACGAGATTCCAGTTGGGGTAAAAGGCGAAGTTTTGCTAAGCTCTGGCAAAAAGGTCAGCATAACCCGCGTCCATTTGGAGGAAGACCCAGCTGCCTTGGTGCATGAAGGCGGAATGGGAAAAAGTTTCTATTCCCTGGTTGACTACAACCGCTCCGGAATTCCCCTGGTTGAGATTGTAACAGAGCCTGATTTTGAAACCCCAAAAGAGGCCCGTGATTTTTTGGACCAGCTGACCACAATTCTCTCCTACCTAAAGGTTTTCTCCCCACCAACCGGCACACTCAAAGCAGACTGCAACGTAAGCGTTTACGGAAACGCCCGCGTTGAAGTAAAAAACGTGACAGGCAAAAAAGGGGTTGAAAAAGCATTGGCCTTTGAGATAGCCCGCCAAAAAAACCTTTTGTTGAATGAGAAGCCTATCGTAAGAGAAACCCGTGCCTTTGACGAAAAAACCATGACCACAAAGGCAACCCGAACCAAAGAAACAGAGGAAGACTATGGCTACATTACAGAAAGTGATTTAACCATGTTCTCCTTTAGCGAGGAACAGCTTGAAGAACTCAGGTCTAGATTGCCTGAATTTCACCAGGCAAAAGCAAAACGCATACAAGCCCAGTACAGTTTAGATGAGTACACCGCAAGAGTACTGGCTAATACTCTTACTTTAGCTGATCTTTTTGAGGACATTTCTAAAAAGCAAGTTGATGCAAAGACTGTTGCTCGGTTCTTAACGCGTGAAATAATGGCTATTGCTAATAGAAGCAATCTTGACTTAGACAAGATTAACCTAGACCCTGATGAACTACTAGCCCTATTTGAGTGGTTCTTGAAGGGAAAGATCACTGAGAAAGTTGTAAGGGAGTCTCTCATTACGTATCTTACAAAAGGTACGCCGCCCATGGATTTCATTGAAAAACAAAACCTTGTGAAAGATCTAAATCAAGATGACGTGGAAAAATTTGTTGAAGAAGTTCTGGCAAGAAACAAATCTGCCTTGGTTGATCTGAAGAGAGGAAAACAGAAGAGTTTGCATTTTCTTGTTGGAGAGGTAATGCGATTAAGCAGAGCCAAGGCGGATCCTAAACTTGTTCAGAAGCTAATTCTCAAAAATTTGAAGCGTTTATGATTTAATGGAAACTATGCGCTTGATTTTTTCACTGGAAAGCTCGTCTGTTCCATGTTTGTTTATAAAAACAAAATTTAACTTTTTATTATGGAAAGCCTTTCTTTATCCGATTTTCCAAGAGACACTTATATACTTCTAAACACTGAAGCAAGAGACCTTTTATTTGGATATTTAAAAAATAAATTTGGTTCATTGCGAAACGCAGGACTGCATTTGGGACTTCCCGGTGCAGAGCTATACGCTTGGCATAAGGGAGTTTCCAAAAAAAGTAAACAATCTGCAAAGATTGTCAATAGATACATTTCGCTTCCTAGGTTGAAAATACTTTGTGAATCGACAAACGTTACTTTGAATTCGTTACAATCTTCCATAAAAGCGATTAAAGCATCCTCCAGAGGTGGCTTAATCAAAAACCCTGTATTGCCTTTGCAAATAAAACCTGAAACCTTTTCGATTTTAGGGCACCTCATTGGTGACGGTTATGGAGGTGAAAAAGGAAACGCTTGTTACATCAACAAAAGCAAAGAAGCAATCGATAATTTCATTGCTAAACTTAAGCTCTCTTTTGGAGATGTAGAATATACTACAATGCCTAAGCATTACAGAGTTATTGTTCCAAAAGTCGTTCCAAAAATTCTAAAGCAATACTTTGAAATAGAAGACTTTCGAACAGGAAAAGCCCGACTTTCCCAGAAACTTTTAAATTCTCCAAACGACTGCCTAATAGAGTTTTTGAAAGCATTAATCATTGATGAAGGAAGAGTTTCTGATAGCGGAATTTATTTAGAATTTTCGCCTCGGGCACTCTTAGTTGATGATCTTAAAAAAATCTGCTCAAAATTAGGATATAGGTATCTTAATGGAAAATATTTCATAATCTCCTCCAAATGTTTCCCTAAAATTGCTGAAGACATGCGAGATTTAGTTATCCCTAAAAAGCAGCAAATTCTATTAAATTTCTTTAAGAGAAAAGAACGTAAGTGGTATAATAAAGAGAAAGGTGAAACAAAGAAAGAGATCCTTACATTGCTAGCCAAAAAGTCAATGACTGTGGAAGAACTGGCTAGTGTTCTAAACATTAAACGAGAAAGCGTTAGATTACAATTAAAAGGCTATAATCTCAATAATAACTACATTAAAGGCTTGCTAGATCAGGGTCTTGTGGAAGTGAAGTCTTTAGGGTGGCGAAATGCTGCCATTTTTAGTTTGAAGAGATGATTTGTTATGGTCACAGAAATTCCAGTAAAATCAAGCAAAAGAAACGAGCTGATTGACGTCACTGGCCAGATTCAGCAAGCGGTTTCAAAGTCTGGAATAAAAGAAGGCACATGCGTTGTATACTGCCCCCACACGACAGCGGCAGTCATAATTACCGAGAACGCTGACCCAAGCGTCCAGCACGATGTCCTGAAAAAGCTCTCAGAGCTTGTTCCGGAGAACGCTGGCTACACCCACTTGGAGGGAAACTCTGATTCCCACATCAAAAGCGCGGTAATCGGAAACAGCAGAACCGTAATTGTAAAGAACGGCAATCTCTTGCTCGGCGCATGGGAGGGCATCATGTTCCTGGAAGCAGACGGCCCAAGGGAAAGAAAACTGCTGATTTCCATAAAATAGTCTTTTTCCTCAAATCGGCTTATAATGCCCTTTTTTGGTGTTTTTGGCATCCGCTCCGCACGCCGACGCGGCCTCGGGGAGCTTGTCCGCCTGAAGGTC
>CAZMUN010000004.1:34272-55790 GCA_964569815.1 uncultured archaeon | reverse complement strand
ATGAGGCAGATTCCTGGAAGGCTTGTAGGCAAAACATTGGATGCAGAGGGCAAAGAAGGGTTTGTTTTGACACTGCAGGCCAGGGAACAGCACATAAGGCGAGAAAAAGCTGGAAGCAACATTTGCTCAAACCAAGCACTGTGTGCTCTGGCTGCAACCGTTTACCTGGCAAGCCTTGGAGAAAAAGGCTTGAAGCGGCTTGCAAACGAAAACCATGAAAACGCGTTATACCTTGCCCAAAAACTGGAAGAAAAAGGGTTTGAAATCCTGTTTGGGCGGGATTTTTTCAACGAGTTTGTGGTAAAGGCAAAGGATGCAAGGAAACTGCAGGAAAGGCTTCTTGAAAAAGGAATTGTTTTTGGATATGGCTTAGAGCAGGCCTACCCGAAAATGAAGGACTGCCTTTTGGTGACGGCAACTGAAATGAACAGCAGGAAAGAAATAGACGAACTGGCCAAAGAGCTGGAGGCATTGCAATGAAGCTCTTGTTTGAAAAGGGAAAAAATTTAAGCGAAGTGGAAGTTGTAAGGCATTTTACAGAGCTAAGCAGGCGAAATTTTGGCGTTGACTTAGGCTTTTACCCTTTGGGAAGCTGCACAATGAAATACAACCCAAAAGTAAGCGAGGCAATGGCTTCTTTGCCAGGGTTTAAAGGCATTCATCCGCTTCAGCCTGAAAGCACTGTCCAGGGCGCATTGCAGCTAATGCACGAGCTGGAAAAAATGCTTTGCGAAATATGCGGCTTTAAAAGGTTCAGCTTGCAGCCGGCAGCAGGGGCACACGGCGAACTCACAGGCATTATGGTAACAAAAGCCTTTTTTGAAAGCAGGGGCCAGACCAGAACAAAGGTCTTGGTTCCTGATTCAGCCCATGGGACAAACCCTGCCTCTGTTTCCATGTGCGGCTTTGAGGCAGTCGAGGTAAAGTCCGATGAAAGGGGAAACATTGACTTGGCAGACTTGAGGAAAAAGATGGATGAAAGCGTGGCGGCATTGATGGCCACAAACCCGAATACTTTGGGGCTGTTTGACCAGAACATCGAGGAGGTTTGCAGGGCAGTGCATGAAAAAGGCGGCTTGGTTTATGGCGACGGAGCAAACATGAACGCATTGCTTGGGTTATGCAGGCCGGCAGACTTGGGAATAGACCTAATGCATTTGAATTTGCATAAAACCTTTGCCACGCCGCACGGCGGCGGAGGCCCTGGCTCTGGCCCTGTTGGCGTTGTGGAAAATCTGGTGGAGTTTTTGCCAAGGCCGTTGGTTGAAAAAAGGCAGGAGAAATATTTCTTGGATTATTCTGGAAAGAAAAGCATTGGAAAGGTTCGGTCCTTTTATGGAAACTTTGGGGTAATGGTAAAAGCCTACACTTATTTGAGGGCTTTGGGAAAGGAGGGCCTGAAAAAGGCGGCAGAGGGCGCTGTCCTCAACGCAAACTATTTGAAGGAAAAGCTGAGGAAAAGCTATGAACTGCCTTTTGACAGGACATGCATGCATGAATTTGTGTTAAGCGACAAAGGGCTTGCCAATGGTGTTACCACAAACGATGTTGCAAAAAGGCTAATAGACTACGGGTTTCATCCGCCAACAGTATACTTTCCGCTTATAGTGCACGGCGCCATGATGATTGAGCCAACCGAAACAGAAAGCAAGGAAACCTTGGATAAGTTTGCAGCAGCCATGGAAAAAATAAGAAAAGAAGCCGAAGAAAACCCCGAGATAGTGAAAACTGCACCGCATGCAATGCCTGTGAAACGGCTTGATGCAGTAAAGGCTGCAAGGGAACCTGATTTGAAATGGAAGCCAAGCAAATGAGGAAACCGCCCTGGCTGAAAAGTCGTGTTGGCTCAGGACCAGAATTCAAACAGGTTAAGGAAAAGCTCCGGGCAGGAAAACTTCATACTGTGTGCGAGGAAGCAAAATGCCCAAATTTGGGAAAGTGCTGGGAATCTGGAACAGCAGCCTTCATGGTTTTGGGAAAGGTTTGCACAAGAAACTGTAGGTTTTGCGGCGTGGAAAGTGCAAAGAAAGGGCAAAAGCCGGACCAAGAAGAACCCAAAAAAATTGCTGAAGCGGCAAAGAGCTTTGGGCTGCCATACGTGGTGCTCACATCAGTTGACAGAGACGATTTGCCTGACTTGGGAGCAGGCCATTTTTCTGAATGTATCAAGGCAGTGAAAAGAACAGGTGCAAGAGTCGAAGCACTTATTCCGGACTTTCAAGGCAAAGAAGGCTGCTTGAAGAGAATTGTTGGCGCAGAACCTGATGCAATCGGGCACAATATCGAGGTAGTGGAAAGGCTGCAGGGAAAGGCAAGGGATGCAAGGGCAAGCTATGGGCAATCACTGCAAGTGCTGGCCAATATCAAAGAATTGGATGCAGGCATTATAACAAAAAGCAGTTTGATGCTTGGATTAGGTGAAAACAGAAAAGAGGTTTTGAAGGCAATGGATGATTTGAGGAAAGCAGGCGTTGGCTTGCTGACATTAGGGCAGTATCTGCAGCCCTCGGAGGAAAATTTGCCAGTGGCTGAATACATTGCGCCGAAGATCTTCAAAGAATATGAAGAGAGTGCAATGAAAAAAGGCTTTTTAGGGGTTTTTTCAGGGCCTTTGGTTAGAAGCAGTTTCAAGGCAGGGGAAATGTATGAAAGGGCAAAGCGTTTATAAGGTTCCAAACGGCAAGCTTGTAAAGGTTTCTCTGGAAGCAGGGCAGGGAAAGGTAAAAAAAGTAAAGGTTTCAGGCGACTTTTTCATTCACCCGGAGGAAGCGATAGATGCACTGGAAGAAAATTTAAAGGGCGTTGAATTAAGGGAAGATGTTTTGGAGAAAAAAATTTTGGCAATAGTTGAAGAGAACTCGATTCAGTTGTTTGGCTTCAAATCCAAAGATTTGGCAAAGGCAATAATGATGGCTGTGGGTGGATGAAACTGAGAATTCTTGAAACAGGGGAAAACACGGCATTTAAAAACATGGCAGTGGATGAAGCCATAATGCGAAACTGCAAGCGGGTTGGGCCAACGCTAAGGCTTTACTCTTGGAAGCCGGCAGCTGTTTCAATAGGCTACTTTCAGGCAATTGAAGAAGAAGTCGATTTGAAAAAATGCAAGCAGATTGGAGTAGATGTTGTGAGAAGGATTACTGGCGGCGGCGCAGTCTTTCATGATGCAGAGCTAACTTACAGCTTTTTTTGCTCCGAGGAATCAAAAATTGTTCCAAAAAATATTCTGGAAAGCTATGCAAGGGTTTGCAATTCGCTGGTTCTTGGTTTTGAAGAGCTTGGCTTGGAAGCCGAATTTGTGCCCTTGAATGATATCGTTGTTGGCGGGAAAAAAATCAGCGGGAACGCGCAGACCAGGCGAAATGGCATAGTGCTGCAGCATGGAACCATTTTGCTCAAGGTGGACGTGGAAAAAATGTTTTCCCTGCTAAAGGTTCCGGACGAAAAGCTGAAGGGCAAAATGATTGAAAGCGTGAAACAGCGTGTTACCTCTGTTGAACAGCAGGCGGGAAGGGCAGTCTACTTTCAGGAAGTTTTGGAAGCAATGAAAAAAGGCTTTGTGGAAAACTTTGAAGCAGAGCTTGTGAAGGGAAAGCTTTTTTTGGAAGAAAAGGCTCTTGCAGAAAAGCTGGAAAAAGAAAAGTTTTCAACAAGTGAATGGAATTCCAAAAGGTAAGGGCTATTTTGACTGCATTGCGGCAACCGTCACCAGATTTTCGATAAGGCAGGCAACGGTCATAGGGCCAACTCCGCCTGGAACAGGCGTTATAAAGCCGGCAATCTCTTTAACAGCCTCAAATTCCACGTCACCCAAAGTTTTTTCGCCTTTTTTTGCAATCCCTGCATCTATTACAACCGCACCTGGCTTTACCATGCCTGCTTTTATCAGCCCTGGCTTTCCAACTGCTGAAACAAGAATGTCGGCTTTTTTGGTGAAAGAGGCAAGGTCTTTGGTATAGGCATGGCATATGGTTACGGTGGCATTCCTGTTTAGGAAAAGCTGGGCCAAGGGCCTGCCAACAACAATGCTGTGGTTTACTATGCAGACATTGGAGCCAGGAACTTTCACGCCGGTTGATTCAACGAGCTTTATGATGCCCTTTGCAGTGCACGAAACTATGCCTTCCTGGTTGTGGGCGAGAAGCCCGGTGTTAAAGGCAGTGAAGCCGTCAACGTCTTTTACAGGCGTTATTGCATTCAAAACCTTGTTTTGGTTTATGTTTTCTGGCAATGGCAGCTGCACCAGGATTCCGTGAACGTGTTTCTGGAAATTTAGCTGTGTTATAAGCAAAAGAATCTCTTTTTCTGAAAGGTTTTCTTTTTTCTCGTAAAGGTCAAAGTTCAGGTCCAGGGATTTGCAAGCCTGCCTTTTTTTCTCTACATACAGTTCGGAGGCCGGGTCGTTTCCGACAAGAATCACGGAAAGGTTTGGGATAACGTGCTTCTGCTTTAAAAGCCCTGCAAGCTTTTCAGCCTTTTCCAAAACCTTTTTGGAAAGGACTTTGCCGTCAACTATTTTTGCAGGCAATTTTAAGACCTCATTTGTAGAAAGGGAACTCGGAACAGAATTCCTTTACCTCTTGCTTTAGTTTGGAAAGGTCTGTTTCACTGCCATGGCTGTCCAAGGCCTTGGAAATGAACTGTCCAACCTGCTTCATTTCAGATTCCTTCATTCCCCGCGTTGTAAGAACAGGGGTTCCAATCCTTATTCCGGAAGGGTCCCAGGGCGTTCTCTCATCAAACGGAATCGTGTTCTTGTTGCAGTAGATTCCTGCAAGCTCTAAAGCGTGCTCGGCCTGCTTTCCTGTAAGCTTTTTGCTTTTGAAAACATCGACCAGCATTAGGTGGTTGTCTGTGCCGTTGCTTACAAGCTTTAAGCCGGAAGCCATTAGCTCTTCAGCCAAAGCGCGTGCATTTTTCACAACCTGCGAAGCGTAGTCCTTAAAGGAGGGCTCCAAGGCTTCTTTGAAGGACACTGCCTTTGCAGCAATTATGTGTTCGTGCGGCCCGCCCTGCAAACCAGGAAAAACGGCTTTGTCTATCTTTTCAGCAAAACCCTGCTTGCACATTATGGCAGCCGACCTTGGGCCGCGCAAAGTCTTGTGGGTTGTAGTGGTAACGATGTCAAAATAGGGAACAGGGTTTTCGTGAACGCCTGCAGCGCAAAGCCCGCCGATGTGGGAAATGTCAGCCATGCAGACTGCTCCAACATCGTCGCAAATCTCACGAAACCTCTTGAAGTCAATTTCCCGCGGGTAAGCGGTGTAGCCGCTTAAAATAAGCTTTGGCTTTGCCTCGCGGGCCTGCTTTAGGATTGCATCATAGTCCAAGGTTTCGGATTCCTTTGAAACACCGTACTGCACGCACTTGTAAAGCTTTCCTGAAAAGTTGACCGGATGGCCGTGCGTCAAATGCCCGCCCTCGGTTAACTTCATTCCCATGAAAGTGTCGCCAACCGACATTGTGGCATAGTATGCAGCCATGTTCGCAGGGCTTCCTGACAAAGGCTGAACATTGGCATGCTCTGCATTGAAAAGCTTTTTCAAGCGAGCTATTGCAAGGTTTTCTATTACGTCAATGACCTCGTTGCCGCCATAATAGCGCTTTCCAGGGTATCCTTCCGAGTACTTGTTGTTTGGAACAGAGCCCATTGCCTCCAAAACCGCCTGGCTCACCAGGTTTTCTGACGGAATGAGCTCAATGCCGTCCATCTGCCTTTCCTTTTCAGAAACAATTGCCTCAAACAAACGCGGATCATATTTTTCCAAGGCACTCAAATGCATTTCATAGTTTGGCTCCATTCCCAATACCCCCAAAAATAGGACACTAAAAATAGCCCTTAACTAATTAAAAAAGGTTTTGTTGGCCTAGTCAGCTTTTTCAGTAACAGGTCATTTTCCTTTAAGCCATTTCACGCCAAGGTAGCAGAAAGGCGTATCAAATAAAGCGAAAAGGACCTTTACAGCCCAGTAAGGGAGTATAAGAGCAAACACGTACTCGACAGTGAACTTTGGGGAAATGGCGTAAAAGGCAATGAACATGAAAAGAGTTGTATCCAAAAACTGGGAAACGACTGTGGAAGCGTTGTTGCGAAACCACAAAAAACGGCCCTTGGTTTGGTTCTTCCAAAACTCGAAAGCCCAAACGTCGTGCATCTGGGAAAAGAAAAAGCCAATAATCGAAGCCACAAAAATCCTCAAAGTGGTGCCAAAAATCTCGGCATATTCGGCATCAGAAACAAAGCTTCTTTCAGCAGCAGGCAAAAGAACGGCTATAGCGGTAACAACCAAAACAACCACAAGGCCAACAAGCCCAGCGTAAACGAATTCCTGGGCCCTTTTCCTTCCATGCACTTCCGCAACTATGTCGGTTATGAGAAAAAGGATTGGAAACATCAAAATGCCGACACTGGCCTCAAAAAAGCCAAAAGAAGCAACCTTTAGGCCAAGGAGGTTTGCTGCAACAAGGCAGGCCACAAAAAGGCCAAGCAAAAAACTGGTTTTCTTTTCAACCGAAAAAGAAGACATGAATGATAAAGATCTCAAGATTTTAAAAAGCTTATTGCTTCCCCGACAACAAAACAGCTTCCTGTTACAAGAACCACGCCCTGGCCTTTTGCTTCACCAAGAGCCTTTTGCAGGGCCTTTTTTACGCTTGGAAAGGCTTTTGTTTCAAGGCCCTGTTTCCTGAAAGCAGCTTCAACCCTGGACAAGGCCATTGGCCTTGTCTTTGAAGCAGTGACAAAAACCTTTCTGGCTAAAGGGGCGAGAACGCGAGCCATCTTTTCAACCTTTTTGTCTCGGGAAACGCCAAACACAAGCAAAACGCGCCTTTTTGGAAACCGGTTCTTGAAAGCCCTTGAAAGCACGACACAGCAAGCAGGGTTGTGGGCGCAGTCCAATAAAACAACAGGCTTTTTTTTCACAACCTGGAAACGACCAGGCCAATGAACCAAAGAAATCCCTTCCTTTACCGCCCTTTTTCCGATTTTAAGGCCCTGGCTTTCAAGCCGTTCAACTGCAGCAGCAGCAAGAGCCGCATTCCATTGCTGGAAAAAGCCCGAAAGCTTCAAGTTGCCCTGCCAAGGCCTTTTGACAGTGACAAGCCTTGCTTTTTTTTCGCTGGCCGCTTTTTCAAAAACATTGAGAACAGGCTTTTTCCATTCAGCTGTCACAACAGGCACGCCTTGCTTTATTATTCCAGCCTTTTCGCGGGCAATGGCCTTCGCTGTTTTCCCCAAATGCTCCTCGTGCTCGTTCTCAACATTAGTGATAACGCTCACCTTCGGTTCAAGGACATTTGTTGCATCAAGGCGGCCGCCCATTCCCACTTCCACCACAGCAACTTCAACCTTTTTTTTGGCAAAGTGCTTGAATGCAAGCGCTGTAACAAACTCAAAATAGGTGAGCTTAAGCCCGCTTTCCTCAAGCTCTTCCTTCAAAGAGGAAACCAGTGAACAAAAAACCCTGTCGGAAACCCTTTGGCCGTTTACCCTTATTCTTTCGTTGAATTCAACCAAATGCGGGCTGGTGTAAAGCCCTGTCTTGTAGCCGGCTTTTCTCAGAATCGATTCAAGCATTGCAGCAGTAGAGCCTTTGCCGTTCGTGCCCGCAATATGAACGGAAGCAAAATCCCTTTCAGGGTTTCCAAGCAAAGCCAAAAATTTTTCAATGCGGCCAAGGCCAAGGACCATTCCCCGGTTTTCAAGGGCCTGCAAAAAGCCCAGCGCCTGCTTTTTTTCCATTAACAGAATTTTAAGGCAGTGGAAGATTTAAAGCAATGGGCCTTCAAAGTTAATGCGGTAAGAAATGCCTTCTGGGAAAAAAAACCAAAAGAAAGAAACAGCCTGGCGAATGCAGCCGTATCCAAAAACAGCCAGGCGCAAATAGGATTGAAAGGCTTTTCCAAAAAAAAAATTTTGGGCATTTTGAAGCCGTTATAAGCAACCAGATAAGCCCAAAAGGCGCCCTGGAGTTCAGCCGGGCAGGCGAAAAGGCAACACTAAAGTTCAGAAAGCATTCAGGGGGAACCGGCCCGGGTATACGAGTTCAGGAAATACCTGGCAGCGGCAACAAGGAATGGAAAGAGGATAAGGGAAATTCCGAGAAGAGGGCTGCCAAGGGCAAAAAGGCTAAAAACCGCCAATAGGTTTAAATTCACTTTACTCTAAATATTTGCGGGGAGATTTTAGTGGGAGTTTTAGTCATATTTGGGTCTGATTCAGATAAAGACGTTTTCGAGCCGCTGGTGGAAAAGCTTAAAGAAAAGAGCCTTAAGCCAAGGCTTGAAGTGTGTTCGGCCCACAGGGAACCGGAAAAGCTCATCGAGATCTTGAAAAACGCGGAAGAAGAGCTGGTGATTGCAGGCGCTGGCTTGAGCGCGGCACTCCCAGGCTTTGTTGCATCTCATTCAGACAAGCTTGTGTTGGGTCTGCCGGTAAGCGCAAACTACAACGGCTTGGACGCTCTGCTAAGCATTCACCAAATGCCAAAAGGGTTCCAGGTATTGGGTTTAGGAGTGGAAGCAATAGATGAAGCAGTTGAGGCAGCGGAAAAAATACTGAAAGGCCGCAAAAAAATTGTTTTGGTTAACTCCGATTTGGGCGAAGAAGCCAACAAAAGAATGGAGGCCTGCAAAAAAAAGCTTGAAGAGCTTGGCCTTGAATACGAGGCAAGCGAAGAAGACTCTTACAAAGACAAGGGCACTGTTTACATTGACTTCATTGAAATAAGCGAAGTCGAAGGCGTGGACTCGGAGGGACAGCTTGTTATATTCGTGCCGATAAAAAAAGAAAGCGACAAGCAGGACGCGTTAAAGCTGGCAAGCCTTGCATCCAAAGGAATCTGGGTTGGTTTAGGCCGAGGAGAAAACGCTGCATTGTGTGCTTCAAAAATCGTAAAAGGGGGAAAGTGAAAATGGGAACGCAGGGAAAAATGCTTTTGAAAGGAGAGGAAGCTGAAAAAATTGAAAAAAGGCCTTGGGACGAAACCCTGAAACAGTACTGGAACGAAAAAACCGACAAGGGGCAGGAGTGGTTCTGATGGGAAGCGTTAAGGATTTAACAGTAAAAAAGCCTGCAACCGAAACAGAAACCGGTTTAGGCGTGTTCAAGTTTACAGACGACTACTCTGTTTTCGATTATGGAAAAATGCCTGACGTCATTCCGCAAAAAGGCGAGGCCTTGTGCAGGATGGCTGCATACAATTTCGAAGAACTTGAAAAGCTTGGAATAAAAAGCCATTTCAAAAGCCTTAAAAGCGGCAACGAAATGGAAGTAGAGCTTGTACGCGTCCTGTTTCCCCAAAAAGGCGAATTAAAGAAGGGGATGAACAATTACCTGGTGCCATTGGAAGTTATTTTCAGAAACAGCCTGCCGGAGGGAAGCAGTGTCTTCAAAAGGCTCAAAAAAGGCTCTACAACAATAGAGCAGCTTGGTTTAGAAAAAGAGCCAAAGCCGGGGGAAAAACTCGAAAAGCCGGTAATGGATGTAAGCACAAAGCTCGAACCCACAGACCGCTACCTTACATGGGAAGAGGCAGCAAAGATTGCCTGCTTGAGCCAGGCCGAACTAGGGGACCTGAAAAGCAAGGCACTGCAGGTAAACGGCTTCTTGACAAAAAAGGCAGAGGAAATAGGTTTAGAGCACGCAGACGGCAAAGTAGAGTTTGGAATGAGCCCAAACAGGAAACTTATTCTGGTTGACGTTTGCGGAACCCTGGACGAAAACAGGTTCCTATGGAACGGCGTGCATCTAAGCAAGCAGGTTTTGCGCGACTACTACAAGACAACGCCATGGTATGAAGCCATAGAAAAAGAAAAGGCCGAAGGAAAAGGACACGGCGAATTCACAGAACCGGAAAGGCTGCCAAAAGAGCTTATAGGCATAGTAAGCAACATGTACAAGTCTGTCTGCGAAACATGGACCGGGAAAAAGTTTTGGGAAGCGCCAAGCATTCAGGAAACCATGGAAAGCTATAAGGCCTTTCTTGAAAAAGGCAAGTGAATTTTTATGGACCGCTTTGAAAGCATTTCGCCAATGGATTACCGTTACTGGGACGAAAAGCTTGCTCCCTACTTAAGCGAAGAATCGCGCATAAAATACCAGGCAAAAGTTGAAGCAGCTCTTGCAACAGCGTTGGCAAAACAGGGAATTTGTTCAAGGGAAGCGGCCGAAAGGATTGCAAAAGCCTGCGAAAAGGTAAAAGCAGAAGAAGTTTACGCAGAAGAAAAAGTCACAAGGCACGACATCCGCGCATTGGTGAACTGCATCAGAAGCAAGCTCAAAGATGAAGACAAGCCCTTTGTGCACTTTGGAGCCACATCCTATGACATAGTTGACACGGCAAACGCAGCAAGGTACAAAGAGGCCTGCGAAAAGCTTGTAATTCCAGCTTTAGTGGAACTGGAAGAAACCATGATAGGAGTTGCAATGAGGGAAAAGTCAACGCTTCAGATTGGCAGAACACACGGGCAGCACGCTGAACCCATTACATTCGGGTTTGCAATAGCGGGCTATGTAAACAGGCTTGGAAACAGGGTAAAGGCAGTTGAAAGTGCAAAAGACGCTTTGGAGGGAAAGTTTTCCGGGGCAGTGGGCGCATACAACGGAAGCAGCCTTTTCATACAAGACCCAATAGCATTTGAAAAAAGCATTTTGGAGCACTTGGGGTTAAAGCAATGCAGGCACTCAACACAAGTTGTTGCACCTGAATCACTGCTTGACCTGTTAAATGCAGTTGCAGGAGCCTTCAACGTTTTGGCAAACATTGCAGATGACATGAGGCACCTGCAGAGAACCGAAATAGGCGAAGTGGGAGAAGCCTTTGAAGCAAAGCAGGTGGGAAGCTCAACCATGCCACACAAGAGAAACCCCATAAACTTTGAAAACGTGAAAAGCATGTGGAAAGCATTTATGCCCCGTGTTATAACATACAACCTGGACACGGTTTCCGAACACCAAAGGGATTTGACAAACAGCGCTTCGCAAAGGTTTGTGCCAGAGCTTTTTGCAGGGCTTGTTTCCTCGGTGAAAAGGCTCAACAAAGTGTTCAGCAAAATGGTTGTGGACAAGGAATCCATGAAAAATAATTTTGCAAAAAGCCGGCAAGGCATAGTGGCAGAGCCATTGTACCTGCTTCTTGCAGCAAAAGGCCACCCCAACGCCCATGAATACGTTAGGGAAAAAACCCTTGAAGCAGAGAAAACAGGCAAGGATTTGATGTCAATAGTTGAAAAGGATGAAAAAGCAAAGCCTTTTTTGGAAAAGCTTGGCCAGGGACAGCTCTCTTTGCTGAAAAACCCTGAAAAGTACACAGGGCAAGCTGAAAGAAAGGCAACAGATGTATGCAATTACTGGAAAGCGCAGTTCAAACTCTAAGCCCAGAGAAAAGATGTTCAGGCCACAAAACCAGGCCAGGAACCTATTTATAGCAGGAAATTCATACAATTAGCAAAATGCCTGAAGAAAAAAGGCACAGGGGCCAGGCAGGCTTTGAATACCTTATTACCTATGGCTGGGCACTTGTGGCAGTCGCAACCATTGTAGGAATTCTTGTTTTCGCAAACACAGGCGCAATAGACCAGACAAGCTGCACAAGCTTCATGCACTTGCTCTGCAAAGGCATTGGCTTTGAGGAAAACAACCTTGTAATAATTCTGCAAAACGCTGCAGGGCAAGCCATAACAATAAACCCTGCAGAGGGCATTGCCCTTAACGGAAGCTATGGCTATGCAGTGCTTGTCTACAAAGGCCAGGAACACTACTTTGAAGACGCGGTGATTGGCGCAGGCGAAGAATTTACGGTAAAAGCCCTTGGAGAAGCTGAAACAGGCAAAATCGCCATAACATTCACAGAAAACGGCACAGGCATTGAAAGAACAGAGGAATCGCCAATCAAAGTAAAAGAAATAAAAAAAACAGCCATAGAAAGCTGCGGCCACACAATTTCAAAGCCAGGGGTTTATGTTCTTGGAAGCGATATCGGGACTTCAAGCGGTGACTGCATAACAATTGCTGCAGACAACGTTACCCTAGACTGCCAGGGTTATAGCATTGAAGGGCAACAATTTCCTAGCGATGATGATGACGGCATTTATGTATCAGGCCAAAAGAATATAACAATCAAAAACTGTGAAATCCCTTATTTCAACCAAGGAATTAGAGTCGAACTCTTGGAAAACACCGTTATAGCAAACAACAGGATATATGAATCAAAATTCGGGATATTGGTGAATCAGGCAAGCAACGTTAAAATAATCGGCAACAATGTAAACAACAATGAAAATCACGGCATATGGATTAATACATCTACAGGCATTGGTTTACTGAACAACAATGCAAACAGCAACGGCAGCATAGGAATTAGTATAAATGATACATTTGACGCCGTGCTCAAAAACAATACAGCTTGCAACAGCGGAACAAGCAACGACCTGCAATGTGATAACAGCAGCCAGACAGGCACCGGAAACGTGCTTACAGGAGTAAGCGGCTGGTGCACCGGGATTGCTTACACCCCCTGCCCTTAAAGGCAAACCAACTCTTTTTATTCTTTTAATTGCGTAATTTTCTTGGTTAAGATGCTTAAATTGTATAACACTTTGACGAGGAAAAAGGAAGAGTTTAAGCCATTGAAGGGCAAGAAGGTTGGCTTTTACAGCTGTGGCCCCACGGTCTACAACTTCATGCACATCGGCAACCTGAAAAGCTTTCTGGCAGAAGACGTTTTCAAGCGCTACCTGGTTTACAAGGGCTATGAGGTAAGGCATGTCCGCAACATCACTGATGTGGACGACAAAACCATCCGCGATTCAAAAAAGGAAGGGGTTTCACTGAAAGAGTTCACTGAAAAGTACACGAAAGCGTTTATGGATGATTTGGAAGCTGTAAGGATAATGCCTGCAGACATTTACCCAAAGGCCACAGGGCACGTAAAGGAGATGGTTGCGCTGGTAAAAAAGCTTTTGGACAAGGGAATAGCATACAAGGGCGAGGACGGAAGCATTTACTACAGCATAAAAAAGTTTCCGGGTTACGGAAAGCTTGCCCGCATAGATTTCAGGAAACTCAAAAGCGGGGCTCGCGTGAAACAGGACGAGTACCAAAAAGGCCAGGCACAAGACTTTGCATTATGGAAGGCTTGGGATGAGGACGACGGCCCGGTTTTCTGGGAAACAGAGATAGGGAAAGGAAGGCCAGGCTGGCACATTGAATGCAGTGCAATGAGCATGCGCTATTTGGGGGAAAGCTTTGATGTCCACAGCGGCGGCGAAGACCTTATCTTCCCACACCACGAGAACGAGATAGCGCAAAGCGAGGGCGCAACAGGAAAGCCATTTGTAAAGTACTGGGTGCACAACGCCTTTCTGCAGGTAAATGGGGAAAAGATGTCAAAAAGCTTGGGAAACTTTTACACGTTACGAGACCTAAAGGGATACAACCCTGTGGCGGTACGCTTTCTGATGATAAGCAGCCAGTACAGGCAGCCGCTTAACTTTACCTTCGAGGGCCTGAGGGCAGCGCAAAACTCGCTGAACAGGATAAACGAGCTAATCGCAAGGCTGAAGGAAGCAAAAGGAAAGGATTTAGGGCAAGTGGGAAAAGAAATTGAAAAAACGAGAAAAAGATTTGAAAAGGCAATGGACGACGACCTGAATACGCCGCTGGCTTTTGCAGCGCTTTTTGATTTTGTGAGAAAAGCCAATTCTTTGATTGATGAAGAAAAAGCTGGAAAGAAGGACGCAAAGCAGGCTTTGGATTTTTTGAAAGAGATTGACTCTGTTTTCGCGGTAATGGACTTCGAGCAAAAGCAGGAGATAAGCGAAGAGGATTTGAAGCTAGTAAAGGAACGCGAGTCTTTGAGAAAGGAAAAAAAGTGGAAAGAGGCAGACGCCATAAGGGACGAACTTGAAAAGAAAGGAATTCTTTTGAAGGACACAGAGCAAGGAACAAAGTGGACTGTTAAAAAATGAGCATAATTGGAAGAATAAGGAAATGGCGCAATAAAAGGCGCCCTTGGCTTTCAGGAAAACAGGCAAAAAAGCACACAGGGGCTGCAAAGAAAGCAAGAGGCGACGCTGCCTTTTACGAGCAGATGGCCAAAGGATTCAAAGAGAGTGGTGACACTGCTGGCAAACAGTATTTTGGAGGCCATGGCCAAAACAGCAGAAAGATGGCAAAAGAGGAATTGAAAGAAGCGAAGAGAAAAAGGCCTTATTCATCAATTGCCGGAAAAAAACTGAAGAGAGCGGCAAAGAAAAGCAGGAAAACTTTAAATAGCTGAAGCAATTTCTAATTAAAGTAATGGCTATTGAACTAACCCTTTTGGTAGATCTTGCGCTGATAATAATCGCAGGCACTTCCATTGGATGCATTGCCCGCGCTTTAAAGCAGCCAATCATTGTCTCATACCTGCTTGCAGGCATTGTCATAGGGCCGGCAGGGCTAAAGCTCATTGCCAATTCTGCAGACATCCTTCTTTTTGCCGAGCTGGGTGTCGCGTTCCTGCTTTTTGCTGTCGGAATCGAAACCGATATCGCAAAAATGATTAGAATGAAGGGAACGATAATCGGTGGCGCGCTGCTTCAGGTGGCTCTTACAACAGGGCTGGTCTTTTTGATAATGCAGTTTTTTGCGTTGCCTTTTATGGAAAGTGTTTACCTTGGCCTGATTCTTGCATTCAGCAGCACAGTAATAGTGGTAAAAATTCTTACAAGCAGAAATGAAGTGAGTACACTGCACGGCCGGCTTATAATCGGTTTTGCGGTTGTGCAGGACAGCCTTGCTGTGCTGCTTTTGCCCTTGCTTGCAAAGCCTGAAACAATAATGCAGTTCAGCGTTGCAGCCAGCTTTGCATTGAGCGTTTTTTCACTGTTTGCCTTAGCATACCTTTTGAACAGGTTTGTTCTGCCAAGAGTGCTGGCCTTTTTTGCAGACACTTCCGAGCTTTTTTTCCTCATAATCGTTACAGTGGCCTTTCTTTTCATATACCTTTCAGTTTTGTTCGATTTTTCAATTGCCGTCGGGGCATTCATTGGCGGCATAAGCCTAAGCAGCCTTCCCTACAATGTGGAGGCCTCAAATAAGATACGTGGGCTCCGCGACTTTTTTTCAACAATTTTCTTTGTTTCAATCGGAATGCAGATAGGGCCAGGAATTGCCGGAATGCCGCTGCCAGTCCTCTTAATAATGCTGGCAGTGGTTTACTTCCTCAACCCGTTGATTTATTTCCTAATCGGCCTTTTTGCAGGATATGGAGGAAGAATTGCATTCACAATCGGAATGGCTCTGGGGCAGGCAAGCGAATTCTCCTTTATCCTTGCAAGCCAGGCCCTAAGGCTGGGGCAAATGAGCCAATCAACCTATTCTGCGGCCCTTGTTGTGATAGCAATCTCAATGATGACCACGCCCTACTTGGTTGAAAACAGCAACTTTATTTACAACAGGGTTGAACACCTTCTTAACAGGTTTATAGCTCCGGCAAAAAGGGAACGCCTGAGAAAAAAGTTGTTGAGGCTGGAAAAGCTGCCTCACAAAAAAAGCATGGAACAGCACGTGATCCTGGTTGGGGCAGGAGTCTTTGGAATAGGGCTTGTGAATCTGTTAAAGCATTATGGCACATTTGTCGTAGTAGACCACAACCCGCATGTGATAACCGACTTGATAAAAAAGGGCCGTCATGCGATATATGGCACCACTGACAACGAGGAAGTGTGGGACAAGGTTTCGCTTGGAAACGCAAGGCTTCTTATTATAACAATTCCAAACGTTAAAGAGGCATCCAAGCTAATAAAGCTTGCAAGAAAGCGTAACCCGAAAATAAAAATTTTTGCAAGAGCGCACTATTACTGTGATGCACTCGCCCTTTACAGGGAAGGCGCAGACCTTGTTTACATGCCTCATGTCGTAGGAAGCAATGCCTTCATAAAGGATGTGGGAAGGTTCCTTGAAACCAGCAGGCTCAGCACGGTCATAAATCTTCAAGAAGAATATATGTCCTACCTAAAGGAAAAGGCCCGTGAGGAAAAGGAGTACTTTGGAATTTGGTGAACTAGTTTTGGCCATCGATGTATTCAAGCCAGTGTTTTACTTCAAGGTCTTTAAGCTGTTTTTTTGAAAGGCTTTTGGCCAAAAGCTTGGCAAGCTGCTTGTTTGTTACAAGGGAAACGGAAAAATCCACTGCCGCTCTCCGCAAATCGTATTCTGCCTCCAGGGCCTCTTTGTCAAGCTCGTCCGGGATCGCGATAACCAAATCAAGTTTTCCTTTCCGCAAAAAGTCAAGCACGTTCGGCTTTTTGTCTTCCTGTATTTTGTGCAGAAGCTTGGATGGAATTTTTTGTTCCTTCAAAAACTCGCGAGTGCTGTCAGTAGCGTAAAGGCCAAAACCCATTTTTTTCAAAAGCTTTATTTCGTCAAGCAAATCAAAGCGGGTCTCGTCACCGCTTACAGAAACAAGAATGTTTTTTTTCGGAAGCTTGAAGCCTGTTGCAATAAGGGCTTTGAGAAAAGCGTCCTCGACATCAGAGCCAATGCACGCCACTTCCCCGGTTGAAGACATTTCCACGCCAAGCAGGGGATCCGCTCCCTTAAGGCGGCTGAAGCTGAATTGAGGCGCCTTTACTCCAACATAGTCCAGTTCCAGGGAAGAGCCTTTTTCTTTTTCAACTTCTTGGCCAACAATCGCTTTAGTGGCCAGCTCAATGAAATTGGTTCCTGAAACCTTTGAAACAAAGGGAAAAGACCTTGAAGCCCGAAGATTCATCTCAATTACCTTGATGTCGTTGTCCTTAGCAAGAAACTGTATGTTTAACGGCCCGCTTATTTTCAGCTCTTTTGCAAGCTTGTAGGCAACGCGCTTTATTTTGCGCATTGTTTCAAGGTAAGTGCGCTGTGTGGGAAAGACCATTGTAGCATCACCCGAATGGACTCCTGCGTTTTCAACATGCTCGTTTATTGCGTAAACAACTATTTGGCCCTTGTTTGCAACCGCGTCTATTTCTATTTCCCTTGCACCGGTAACAAACTTGCTTACCACTACAGGGTAGTCTGACGAAAGGGAAGTGGCCTTGTCAAGGTAGCTGCTTAAATCACGGTTGTTGAATGCAACACTCATCGCTGCACCGCTTAAAACATAGCTTGGCCTAACCAAAACAGGCAGTTCGGCCTTTTTAGCAAAATCAAGGGCGTCCTGCTTGCTTGTGAGTTCCTTCCACTGGGGCTGGTCTATGCTTAGAGAATCACATAGTTTTGAAAAAACGCGCCTGTTTTCCGCCCGGTCTATGTCTTTTGGGCTTGTTCCAAGAATTTTTGCACCGCATTTGTCTAGCTTGGCTGCAAGGTTGTTTGGAATTTGGCCACCCATGCTTACCACAATCCCTTTCGGCTTTTCAAAATCGTATATGTCACAGACACGTTCAAGGGAAAGCTCTTCAAAGTAAAGCCGGTTGCACACATCGTAGTCTGTTGAAACCGTTTCAGGATTGAAATTCACCATGATGGTCTTATAGCCAAGGCCCTTCAAGGTATTGTTTGCTGTGACACCACACCAGTCGAATTCAACGCTGGATCCAATGCTGTAGGAACCTGAACCCAAAAGCATGACCTGTTTGCCGTTCCCAAAACCAACGTCGTTTTCAGAGCCGTTATAGGTTACGTAAAGGTAGTTTGTTTTAGATGGAAACTCGGCTGCAAGGGTATCTATTTGTTTTACTACGGGAAGAACTCCAAGGGCTTTTCTTTTTTCTCTGGCCTCTAGCTCGGATTTTAGGCCAAGAATGATTGCAATCTGCTTGTCGGAAAAGCCGGCTTTTTTGGCTTCAAGCAAAAGGTCTTTGGGAAGCGTATCCAAAGAACAGGCTGCAATAGCTTTTTCAAGCTCGACCACTTTTTTCAGCTTGAACAAAAACCATTTGTCGACCTTGCAAAGCCTGTAAAGTCTTTCAACCGAATAGCCTTGCTTTATGGCTTCTATAAGGTGGTAGATTCTCTTGTCTGTAGGGTGCTCTATGTTTCGGGCAATTTCCCTTACAATGGTTTTGTTGCCCACAAGGCCATACATTCCAATGTTAAGCATGCGAATTGCTTTTTGGAGGGCCTCCTCAAAGCTTCGGCCTATGGCCATCACCTCCCCAACTGACTTCATTTCCGTGCCAATAGAATAGCTCACCCTTTGGAATTTTTGAAGGTCCCAGCGCGGAACCTTTACAACACAGTAATCCAAGGCGGGCTCGAAACAGGCCTTGGTTTTTTTTGTCACCTTGTTTTCGAGTTCGGTAAGAGAATAGCCCAAAGCAAGCTTTGCAGCAATGAATGCAAGCGGGTAGCCTGTGGCCTTTGAAGCCAGTGCAGAGCTTCGGGAGAGCCTGGCGTTAACTTCTATTACACGGTAGTCGCCGCTTTCTGCATCCAAAGCAAACTGGATATTGCATTCGCCCACAATGCCCAAATGCCTTATGACTTTTACCGAAATTTCCCTGAGCTTGTGGTATTCGTGGTTGGTCAAGGTTTGGGAGGGAGCAACTACAATGCTTTCTCCTGTGTGAATGCCCAAAGGGTCAAAGTTTTCCATGTTGCAGACAGTGATGCAATTGTCAAAGCTGTCTCTTACCACTTCATATTCGACTTCTTTCCAGCCTGTAAGGTACTCTTCGACAAGGATTTGAGGGGCATAGGCAAAAACCTGGTCAGCCATTTTTTTCAAAGCATCCTGGTTTCCTGCGACTCCACTGCCTTTTCCCCCAAGAGCAAACGCAGCACGAATCATCACAGGATAGCCTATTTTTTTGGCTGCCTTCAAGGCAGATGCCCTGCCGGTTACAGGAATGCTTTTCGGAACCTTGACCCCTATTTTTGAAAGCGATTTGTTGAATTTTTCACGGTCTTCTGTTTCAATGATTGTCCGGACAGGGGTTCCCAAGACCTGCACTTCGTGTTTTTCAAGGACTCCTTTTTCGAAAAGTTCTACCCCGCAGTTCAAGGCAGTTTGGCCGCCAAAGGCCAGAAGAATTCCCTGGGGCTTTTCTTTTTCAATCACTTTTTCAACAAAGTAGCTGTTCACCGGCAGAAAGTAGATTTTGTCTGCAAAGCCCTTGCTGGTCTGGATTGTGGCAATGTTTGGGTTAACCAAAATGACTTCAATGCCTTCCTCCCTCATGGCCTTAATGCACTGTGAACCCGAGTAATCAAATTCTCCGGCCTCACCAATTTTCAGGGCACCTGAACCAAGCACAAGGACCTTTTTCAAACCCTCAGCCATTTTTGGCCTCCCTTGCAATCTTCACAAACTCATCGAACAAAAAGCCGGTATCCAGTGGACCGGGCCTTGCCTCGGGATGAAACTGCACGGACATGAAGGGCTTGCTCTTGTGCCTTATGCCCTCGTTTGTGCCGTCGTTGAGATTGGTAAACCAAGGCATCCATTCTCGGGGAAGAGATTTTTCGTCAACGGCAAAGCCATGGTTCTGGCTTGTAATAAAACACCTTTTTTCCCCAAAAACCTGGCAGGGCTGGTTCTGGGAGCGGTGGCCGTATTTGAGCTTATAGGTGTCTGCGCCTGCAGCAAGGCCCAAAAGCTGGTTTCCAAAACAGATTCCAAAAGTCGGAATGCTTCTTTCAAGGGACTCTTTAAGGGCCTGAATTGTTTCAGTGCATTTTTTTGGGTCGCCTGGGCCATTGCTTACAAAAACAGCGTCAAAATCAAACTCGCCGTTGAATATTTTGTAGTTCCAGGGAAACCTTATGACACGGCACCCTCTTTGAACCAGGCTTCTCACAATATTGGTTTTTGCGCCGCAGTCAAGCAAGGCAAAGACTGTTTTCCGGCCAGTGCCAAATGCTTCTGGCTTTGAACAGCTTACCTCTGAGGCAAGATTTCGCTCATTGGGGTCTGCAAAATCCACATCTTCGGAAGAAAAAACCATTTTTCCAAGCATGACGCCCTTTTCCCGAAGCTTTTTTGTAAGGGCGCGGGTGTCAATGCCTGTTATGGCGGGAACCTTTTCCTCTTTAAGCCATTGGCCAAGGCTTTTTTCGGCTTGCCAATGGCTGTGCTCAAAACTGTAATCTGAAACAATAAGGCCAGAAACCTGGATTTTTTCGGACTCAAAGTTTTTTTCAAGCCCAAAGGAGTCTTTTTCATGCTTTGGAACGCCGTAGTTTCCAATTAAAGGGTAAGTGAGGCAAAGAATTTGGCCCCTGTAGCTTGGGTCAGTTAAAGATTCAGGGTAGCCAACCATTCCAGTGTTGAAAACCACTTCCCCTGAAACAGGCTTATTGTATCCAAAGCCATGGCCTGAAAAAACCGAGCCATCCTCCAAAACAAGCTTTGCTTTAAGGGATTCAGGCATGCAAACCCACCTCTTTAAAAAAATGCGGAGAGAAAAAGTTCAAAAAAGGAAAAAACGTTTGCATCCTAAAAAAGAAGTGATGCCGCCATCAGTTTAAAAGCCTAACCTGGCTTGACTAAACTTTTTGTTCTAGCTTTGCACCAATTACCTTTAATTGGCCTGTGAACGCATTACACATCTTGTGCTCAGCTTTTGTCAAAGCAAGGCGCTGCCTGAAATTAGGGGCATCCAAAACCAGGGACTCGAACTCGCCGCCCTCGCCTGCAACATTGCTTCCAAGCTTTTTTGAAAGCTTTTCCAAAACCTGGACCTCGAGGCTGCCAACAGGCTTGCCAAGCCAGTCCTCACCCAAACCAATTGCAGCAACCTTTGTCATGACAAAAACAAACCCTTCCCTCAAAAGCAACTCCAGTTCGTTTTGCTGGACCATGTGCCAAAGAGGGTTAAAAAGCTCAAGGCCAAGCTGCCTGCAAATTTTTTCAATCCTGGTTTTTTGGTAAGAGCTGTACAAGGCCCCTGAAACAACACCCTCAACCAAGTAAACCTTTTTTGCTCTTTGAAGGGCCTTTTTCAAAGATGAAAGCTCTTTTTCCTTCTCCCCCAAAGTTTTTTCCAAAACCAAAGGAATGCCCAAGGCCCGGGACTGGAGTTCCAAAACCTTTCTGTCCGGCTTGTGGTACATGAAAGAATCCTCGTTTTCAGGCAACACAGAAACAAGGCATTCAACCGAAAAGCCTTTCTTCTGCATGAGCCAGAGTGCAAGGCAGCTGTCCTTGCCTCCGGAGAAAAGGGCCGCTATCCTTTTTTCAGGGGAAAGGTTTTCAATGAACTCGGACTTGGTTCTTGCGTTAGACTTTTTTACAAGCTTTTCAAGCGCTTTGTCCGCATTGCTTCCATACTGTGCTGCGAGCTTTTTCCTCATAGAAAGCTTTTCGTCGGCCCCAAAGTCTTTTGCGGCCTCGCGCAGAATGACCTTGTTGGATTCTGGCGAAAGCTTCAGGTTTTTGGGGAGAGATAAAGCAAGTTTTGTAAGCTCTGCATTCAAGAAAGGGGTTTTCAGGTTTAGCCCAAAAGAAGAAGCAATGGCAAGGTCTCTTTTAAGGTCGCTTTTTGGCAGGGCCTGAACCAGCCTCATTGAGTCGGCTGCAAGGTCTTTTGAAAACCGGAACTTTGCG
>CAZMUN010000004.1:0-34262 GCA_964569815.1 uncultured archaeon | reverse complement strand
TCGTCTGCACCCGCTCCCAAGAAAACGTCTTTAATGCCCTGCCTTGAAGCAGCGCTGCAGGCAACAGCAATGGGAATGCCTACGCCTACATGCACTGGAGAAGAAAAGCCGGTTGTTTTAACAAGCTTTGAAACAAGGGCCTTTGTTTCACCAATTGGAACTGAAACCGCTTCAAACTCAAACCCGAATTTTTTCGCAGCCTCTTGGGCAAAGGCAAGGTCTTTTGGCCTGCCTAAGCCGGCCACAAAGCCAAAAAAGCACTTGAATTTGAGGCCAAGCTTTTTGCAGGCAAGTGCAATAAGAAGCGAATCTATTCCCCCTGAGAAAAGAATCCCAAACTTTTCTTTAGGGGCATTGGATTTAATGCTTTTCTCCAAGAGCCTTAAAAGCTCTTTTTTGTTCTTTTCAAGGCCAGCCATAGCAAAAGATTTTGGCCTGAAAAGCAATAAAAAAGGAATTCATTCAAAGGCAATGCTCTTTGGCTTTATTTCAACGCGCTTCTGGCCCTTTTGAACCCGGCCAAGCTCCCAGGCCCTGATGCCGTGCTTTTCCGCAATCTCCAAAGCCTTTTCGCGGTCGCCGTTTGAAACCATTGCAACATAGCCAACACCCATGTTCCATGTGAAATAGGCCTCTTTTTCAGAAACCTGCGATTTTTCTACAAGGAACTTGAACAGCTCCCCTGGTTCGGGAACGAAGTCAATCTTGTAAGAGAAGCCCTTTTTGGCGCGCATTATTTTTTTCCAGCCATGTCCCGTTATTGGGGAAAGGTAGTGCACGTCACAGCCGTCAAGCATATCAATAAGAACACGCGTATACAAGGTTGTTGGAACCAAAAGCTCTTCGCCAAAAACCTTTCCTGAAGGCATTTCCGTGAAGTAGCCGTCCGGAAGCCTTTCTGCAACCTTTCGTGCCAAAGAAACGCCGTTTGAATGGATTCCACTGGCTTCAAGCCCTATTATGAAGTCCTCCTCGGCAAGGTTTTGGCCATAAGTCAAGCGCTCCTTGGGCCTTATAATGCCAACAGAGGCTCCAGCCATGTCAATCGTGGAATCGTGGACAACTCCCTTCAGGGTAGGCGTTTCGCCGCAGGGAATAGCTAGGCCTATTTCTTCAGCGGCCTTTTTGAATCCATGCAAAACAGCCATACTCTTGTCCAAATCTGCAAACCAAGAGCTGTCCCCACTGCTCAAGATGTCGCCGTAAACAAAAGCGTCTGCCCCAATGGAAGCCAAATCGTTTGTGGACATGGCAACACAGTCTTTTCCAACGCTCTCATAGTATTTGAAGCCCTTGCCTCTCTTGTCTTGAGACATGGAATCAGCAATCATGTTCTTGGTGCCAAGCCCCTCGACATTGAATGCAAGCATGAAGTCCTGGCCAGGCAAATCTATTGCAACAGCAGGCTCTCCCAGGGTTTGGGCAACAACCTTAAAGCCAAGCCTTTCAGGATTCTCCAAAGTAGAGGAAAAGGACTCGATTGCAGCCCTTTTTATGGGGTCAAGCTTTGAATAGTCCACGATGTCCGAATACTTCATTTGAAAAACTCCACCGCGTTCCTGAAAATCTTCATGCCAGGCCCCTCTTTTGGCAAAGGCTTTCCCTGCCTTTTAAGCTTCTCTTTTTTAAAAGTCCAGTCAGGCTGCTGGGTAAAAAACATGTTTCTTTCAGGATGGGGCATCATTCCCAAAATTCTTCCAGACTTGTCGCAAACTCCTGCAATGTCTTCAGCAGAACCGTTTGGATTGAAAGGAAATATGCCATTGGCAAGCTGGCCTGCATTTGCATAACGGAAAACGACTTGGCTGTTTTCATTTAGTTCATTTAAGGTTTCTGCCGAGGCAGTGAACTTGCCTTCACCGTGGGCAACAGGCATTCTAATCGAATCAATGCCCTTGGTAAAAACGCATTTTTCTGAAAACTTTTTCAACGAAACCCACCTGCACTCATACCTTGCGCTGTTGTTCCAAGCCAAAGCAACCTTTCGCTGGGGCTTCTTTTCTTTTATCCCGGGCAGGATTCCCAGGTTTGCCACAACCTGGAAGCCGTTGCATATCCCCAAAACAAGCTTTTCTGCTTCGATGAATTCAACTAACTCGTTCCAGAGATTGTTTCGTATTTTGTTTGCAAGCGCGTTCCCGCTGCCTGTATCGTCACCGTAAGAAAAGCCGCCTGGGAAAACAAGTATTTGGGCTTCAAGCATCCTTTTGGGGAATGCAATCAAATCATTCACGTGAACGATTTCAGCTTCGGCGCCGGCCTTTTTGAAAGCAAAAGATGTTTCCTCTTCGCAGTTTATTCCATAGCCGGTCAAAAGAACTGCCTTAACCATCAGTAGCCCCTCAAAGTTTTTTTGTAGGCCTCTTCCAATTCAGGAACAGGGCATAAAACTATTTGGTTTCCGCCAAGGCCTTTTACGTCAAGCTTGTTTCCTGCAACTAGCCCAACTTGTGCAAAAACACAGCCTTTTAAAGCCTCTTCAAAGGCGTTTTTGTTTTTTGGGGCAACCGTTGCAATGAAGCGGCTCTGGCTTTCAGAAAAAAGCAAATGGTCGTTTCTTTCAATTTCTTTTGCAGGAGCCTTTGCCAAATCGATTTTGGCTCCAAGCAGGCCTGCAATGCACGTTTTGGCCAAGGAAACGCCAAGGCCGCCCAATCCAACCGGCTGAACTGAAGCAACAAGCCCTTTTTCTATTGCACCTGCAAGCGCGTTGTAAAGGGCTTTGGCTTTTTCTGCATCAACTTTGGGAACATTTCCCAGAACCTTGTTCTTTTCACCCGGCTTGGCTTGCATTCTATGGTATTCAGAGGCCCCTAGCTCTTTTTTGGTTTCCCCTAAAACATATACAAGGTCTTTGGGAAGCTTGGCGTCCATTGAAACGCACTTTTCTGCGTCCTGTACAATGCCCAGAGAGGAAATAAGCAGCGTAGGCGGAACGGAAACCTTTAAAGGCCGAGAATTTTCATCAAAGCCCTTGAAGTCGTTGAACATGCTGTCCTTTCCTGAAACAAAAGGCGTTCCAAAGGCGGTTCCAAAATCATAGCAGGCTTGCGCGGCTTTTTTTAGCTGCCAAAGCCTTTTTGGGTCATCGCTTGAGCACCAGCAAAAGTTGTCAAGCAATGCAATGTCTTCAAGTTTTGCTCCCACTGCAACAAGGTTTTTTATTGCAGAGTCTACTGCAGCAGCAGCCATCCAGTAGGTGTCGATGTCGCCATAGCCTGGGTAGAGTGCGTGGGAAACAGCAACTGCTTTTTTGCTTTTAAGGGCAGGCCTTACGGCCCCTGTTTCAGCGTTTACCCTGCCCAAGCCCTGCAAGGGCTTTAAAACCGAGGAGCCCTGCACCTCGTGGTCGTATTGTGTTGAAACAAACTCCTTGCTGCACACGTTCAAGCGGGAAAGCATTGAAAGCAGGGCTTTGTTGAGGTCTTTTGGTTCGGAAAAACCAGGCTCTTCAAGGCTTAAAGGCATTTCCTCTGTTTTCAGAACCTTTTTTGGCAGGCCGTCGTGAAGGAAACCCATGTCAATATCCATTATGGTTTTGCCGCTCTGTTTCACAATACACCTGTTCGAGCCATTGAAATGGCCTATAACAGTTGCTTCTACCCCGCGTTTTTGCATAAGGGAAACGAATTCAGCAACCTTTTTCTGCGGAATAGCCAGAGTCATTCTTTCCTGGCTTTCAGAAACCCAGGTCTGCCAGGGAGCCAAACCAGCGTACTTTAAGGGAACTTTTTCAAGGTCAACAGTGCAGCCGCCGCACTCTTTAGCCATCTCTGCAACAGAACAGCTTAGGCCGCCGGCACCGTTGTCGGTAATGCTGTCATATAAGGCAAGGTCGCGTGCCTCTTTTATGATTGCATCACTCATTTTTTTCTGGGTTATTGGGTCGCCTATCTGGACTGCTGTGGCAGGGCTTCCGCTGCTCAAGGCCTCGGAAGAAAAGGTTGCGCCATGAATGCCGTCTAACCCAACTCGGCCGCCAACCATTACAATTGCGTCGCCTGGCATTGCCTTTTTCTCATGCCCTGGTTTTCCGTTTACAGTGCGCGGCATAAGCCCAACTGTTCCAACAAAAACCAGCGGCTTTCCCTTGTACCGTTCATCAAAGTGCATGAAGCCGATTGGCGTAGGAATGCCGGAACAGTTGCCTCCAACCTGAACGCCTTCAATTACTCCAAGCATTATCCTTTCAGGGGGCAGAATAGGGCTGGTTTTATTTGGACCCCGGTACAAAAGGCTTGTGTCCTTTGGGTCGGCAAAGCAAAACCCGTACCTGTTTACAACTGGCTTTGCACCCATTCCAAACCCAATTGTGTCACGGTTCACGCCCACAATGCCGGTTATGGCCCCGCCAAAAGGGTCAAGCGCACTGGGCGAGTTGTGGGTTTCAACCTTGTCTGAAACCACAAATTTTTCATCGAATGAAATTGCACCGGAGTTGTCTTTGAAAACAGAAACGCAGTTGTCTTCAGGGCCTTTGCCTTTGCGGACTTTTTCTGTTGCAGCCCTTATAAGGCCCTTGAAAAGCCCTTTCTCCAAACCATCAAGTTTGGCCGCAAAAATGGTGTGCTTGCAGTGCTCGCTCCAAGTCTGGGCAATTGACTCAAGCTCTATGTCAGTGGGCTTCCGGCCCTCTTCATCAAAGTACCCCTTTATTGTTTTCAAAGAAGGCAGGTCCAAGGCAAGCGGGCCCCGCCTTACCTCTACCCCGTCTTCCTGAACGCAGTCCAAAATGCCCTGCTTTCCAAGCTTTAAAAGGCCCTCTTCAGGCAGGCCAAGGTCCACCAAGTCGGCCTTTGGCTCTTCATCAAGCTTGACAATTGGGACAACTGCGCCCATTCCCTTGTCTTTTTCAAATTCTGCACGGCTTTTTAGATGAATTCTCTGAATCAGGGGGTTTGCAAAAATTTCGCCAATTGCCTTTACTTCCTCTCTCGAAAAATCGCCCTTCAAAAAGAATTCCTGCGAGCTGTAAACCTCAAGGCCTTTTGCCTTTTCCCCAAAAAAATCGCGCAAGGTTTCGGCAGCGGTTTTTCCAACGTTGTCTGTTACGCCTGGAAGAAAGCCTATCTCAACAACCCAATCGAATTCCCCAGGAACAATAGGGCCCTTTAAAGAAAAAGCCTGTGTTACAGGGTTATGAAGCAATTCAGCGGCCTTTTCCAATTCCTTGCTGGAAAAAGGAGAGGAAAAGGTGTAAACGTCGTTCAAGTAAACAGAACTTATTTTAGAAAAGCCGGCCCTTTCAATGGCCTTTTTTACCACATAGGCCCTGGCATCCTCCTGAAAGAAAACCTCAAGCCTTGAAAGAGCCCCAACCATAGCAGAAAAATAGCAGAAAAAGAATAAAAGGCTTTAAGTACAGCCCAAGGCAAATTTTGGCAAAAAAAAAACTATATTTTGCGGCCAACGGCCTCTGCAACCCTTGCCAGAGAGGGCATTAAGCCAGCGAATTCTTTTGGCGTGAGCTGCTGCCCTGCATCAGACAAGGCCTTTCCAGGGTTTGGGTGAACCTCGACTATGAGGCCGTCGCAGCCGGCAGCAATTGCAGCCTTTGAAACAGGCCCCACAAGACTCTTCTTTCCGGTTGAATGGCTTGGGTCCACGATAACAGGCAAATGAGTTTCCTCCTTAAGCAAAGGAATCATTGACACATCAAGCGGAAAGCGAACAGCCGTTTCAATCGTCCTAATGCCCCTATAGCAGAGAATTACGCCACTGCAGCCCTCGTTGAGAACATACTCTGCAGCCAAAAGGAATTCCTCCAAGGTGGCAGCAATGCCATTCTTCAAAATAACCGGCTTGCCGGCCCTGCCCGCCTCTTTAAGCAAATCAAAGTTCTGCATGTTTCTAGCCCCAATTCTCAGGATGTCCACATAATCAGCAACCAAAGACACCTGCCTTGTGTCCATTACCTCGGTCTCTGTAACAAGGCCTGTCTTTTGGCCAACCGCCTTCATTATTTGGAGGCCCTCTTCCCCCATGCCCTGAAAGCTGTATGGAGAAGACCTGGGCTTGAAAGCAGACGCCCGCAAAACACTGGCTCCAGAGCTTTTAACGGCCTCAGCAGCCTGCAAAAGCTGCGGCTCTGATTCAATCGCACAAGGGCCGGCCATTACCACAATTCTTTCAGAGCCGACTTCAAGGCCCTTTACCCTAACAACAGTGTTCTCAGGATGCGCTTCCCTGGAAGCAAGCTTGTATTTTTTTCCAGCCATAAAAAATAAACACGCACCAAGGTTTAAAAAGGCTAACCGCACAATATATTACATATGGCTAAAAGAAGGGATCTACGGATTCTTCCACAGGTTTTCTTCAGCTTCAGCTATTTTTAACCAAGTTTTGAAAAGAAAAAGGAGCCGAGCCCATGCCTGAAAAGCTCCAAGTGCTTGACACCACCCTAAGAGACGGAGAGCAAACCCAAGGGGTTTCATTCACCGCAGAAGAAAAGCTTGGCATCGCACAACTTCTTTTAGAAGAAGCCAAAGTCGACTTTATCGAGGCAGGCAGCACAAGGGTAAGCCTTGGGGAAATGCAAGCAGTGAAGAGAATTGCAAAATGGGCAAAAGAAAAAGGCTTCCTGGAAAAAGTAGAAGTGCTTGGCTTTGTTGACGGCAAAAAAAGCGTTGACTGGGCAACACAAGCAGGCGCCAAAAGGCTCAACCTCCTTGTAAAAGCAAGTTTGAATCACGTGGAGAAACAGCTGAAAAAAACAAAAGAACAGCACATGCAGGACATAAAAGAAGTGGTTGAATACGCAAAGGCAAACGAAATAAAGGTGAAAGCAGCCTTGGAAGACTGGAGCAACGGCGCAATAGACAACAGGCAATATGTTTCAGAGCTTATATCCCTGCTTTTGAAAATAGGGGTAAAAAGAGCATACCTGTGTGACACGCTAGGCACACTTGACCCGAGCCAGACAAAAGAACTGGTCCAGAAAACGGTTGCAGAATTCCCCGGAATGAACTTCGAGTTCCACGCCCACAACGATTACGGGATGGCGGTTGCAAACAGCCTTGCGGCAGCAAAAGCCGGCGCCGTATGCATTCATGCCACTGTAAACGGTTTGGGTGAAAGAGCCGGCAACGCTTCCCTGGACGAAATAGCGGTAGTGCTAAACGACAAAACAAGGTTTGGCTGCAGCGTAAAGGAAAAGTCGCTTGCAAAGGCAAGCAAAATCGTTGAAACCTTTTCAGGAAAAAGAATTGCTTCAAACAAGCCAGTAACAGGAAGCAGTGTTTTTACGCAGACAGCCGGAGTCCACGCAGACGGGGACAAAAAAGCAGGGCTGTATGAAAGCAATTTGAAGCCAGAAAGGTTTGGCAGGCAGAGGCAATACGCTTTAGGAAAATTGAGCGGAAAAGCAAGCATTGACCAAAACCTTGAAAGGCTTGGCCTTTCAATGAAAGAAGAAGACAAAAAAAGGGTTTTGAAAAGGGTCATTGAATTAGGAGACATGAAAAAAGTTGTCACAGTAGAAGATCTCCCATACATCGTTTCAGACATACTTGGCTCAAAAGAGGAGGCCAGAATAAAGGTTTTGAACTGCGCTGTAAGCTCAGGGCGTGGAATAAAGCCAACCGCTTTATTGGCTCTGAAAATGAACGAAAACCTGTTTAGCGAAAGCGCTGAAGGCGATGGAGGCTATGACGCATTCATGAACGCCCTGAAAAAAGCCGCTGGAAAAATCGGGATCGAATTACCGAAGTTGACAGATTACGAGGTAAGGATTCCCCCCGGCGGAAAAACAGACGCCCTGGTGGAAACAAGAATCTCCTGGAGTATCCGCGGAAAGGAAATGACAACCGTAGGAGTCGACCCAGACCAAGTCATGGCTGCAGTTAAAGCTACGGAAAAAATGCTGAACGCTATAGCAAAACCCTAACCATGGCCTGAAATCCTTTCCTCCGCAATCCTGTCAGCTATCTCCACAGTTGGCGCGTTTTCCCCTGAAGCCCTTTTAAGAACGTTTAAAACACGGTCAAATGTTTTACCCGTATGGTTTATGACCTCTTCCCTGCTGTAGGGGGTTCCGGTCACAACCTTTTCGTTCGCCACGCTGATAAGGCCGCCACAGTTTATGACATAGTCAGGGGCATAAACAAACCCCTTTTCATGGACCACTGAAGCCATTTCAGGAAAAGCAAGCTGGTTGTTTGCCGCACCTGCAATGACTCTGCACTTCAGCCCCTTGACCGTTTTTTTGTTAATGACCTCCCCGAAAGCGCACGGCGAAAAAATGTCGCATTCCGCCCTGAAAATCTCTTCCGCTTCAAAGGACTCCGCTCCAAAACGCCTTTCAGCCTCTTTTACCCGCTCTTCATTGATGTCCGCAACCAAGATTTTCGCCCCTGCCTTGTGAAGAAAAGGCAAAAGGCTGAAGCCCACGTTTCCAATGCCCTGAACAGCAACTGTTTTTTTCTTCAAAGACTGCGAGCCAAACGCATGAAGGCAGCAGGCCTGCATTCCCCGAAAAACCCCAAAAGCAGTAACAGGGCTTGGGTCTCCAGCTTCTCCTGGAACGCCTGTAACAAAAGCCGTTGAAGTGCGGGCATTCTTCATGTCCTGCTCGTTTGTGCCAACGTCCTCTGCAGCAATGTAACGGCCGTTCAAGGACGCAATCGTTTTCCCAAACCTTTTAAACAGGCCCTGCCTTTGGCTGGCAGACAAGCCAGCAGGGTCGGCCAAAATAACGCTTTTTCCCCCGCCAAGGTTAAGGCCGGCAACACTTGCCTTATAGGTCATGGCCTTTGCCAATCGCAAAGCATCCTTTTCAGCAGCCTTCTCAGGGCAAAGGCCATAACTGTTTGTCTTATAGTGAAACATTCTTATTCCGCCAAGAGCCGGGCCCAAAGCAGTGCTGTGAACAGCAATAAAGGTCTTTGCCCCAGTCTCCTGGTCTTCGTTGACTTCGAGAAACTCAAAGCCCTCAACCGTTTTCTTCATTCAATCACCTCGTTTTTTTTTACGGCAAGCGCAATTTTTTTCAAGTCGGCTCTGGAAACATATTTTTTCCGGTCGGCAAGCGCCTTAACCAAAGCAACTGCCTTGACTGCCTGCTCTTTGCTCAAGGAAAAGCCAAGCCTTTGCATTACAGCCATTGTTGCATGCTTTCCGGAATGCTTTCCCAAAACAAGCCTTGTTTCCTTTCCAACCAGGGCAGGGTCCATTATCTCATAGGTTTTTGAGTTTGCAAGCAGGCCCTGCTGGTGGACTCCGGCTTCATGCGAAAACGCGTTTTCGCCAACAATGGCCTTGTTTTTTTGCACGGAAATTCCGGTAAGGGCAGCAACCATCTTTGAAGTCCGGTAAAGTTCACCCAAAGCCAGAGATGCTTTCGCCCTAAAAACGTCTTTCCTGGTGTAAAGGTTCATGGCAATCTCCTCCAATGCAGCGTTTCCAGCACGCTCGCCCAAACCGTTTACAGTGCACTCTATTTGGCTTGCGCCGTTCTCAATCGCAGCCAAAGAATTTGCAACAGCCAAACCCAAATCGTTGTGGCAGTGCACGCTCACTGCAGCGCTCTTGATGTTGGAAACGCTTTCGCAAACGCTTTTCACCAAAGCCCCAAATTCCCGCGGCTGAGAATAGCCAACAGTGTCAGGAATGTTTATGGTAGCGGCCCCGGAATCTATAACCGATTCAAAGACCTTGAACAAGAAGCTTGGCTCGGTTCTGCTGGCATCCTCTGCACTGAACTCTATATTAGGGCAAAGCGAACAAGCAAAGGAAACCATTTCAGAGGCCTGCTTTAGGATTTGGGTTCGGCTCATTCCAAGCTTGTATTTCCGGTGAATCGGGGAAGTGGCAATAAAAACATGGATTCTTGGATTTTTTGCTTTCTTGACGGCAAGCCAGGCCTTTTCGATGTCCTTTTCAAGGGCCCTTGCAAGAGCACAAACCGCCGGCCTTTCAACAGCCTTTGAAACGGCTTCAACTGCCTTGAAATCACCATGGCTTGCAACAGGAAAGCCTGCCTCTATCACGTCAACGTTAAGGCATTCAAGCTGCTTTGCGATTTGGATTTTCTGCCCGTGGTTCAAGGCGGCGCCAGGGCTTTGCTCCCCATCCCTTAAAGTCGTGTCAAAAATTTTTACTCTGGAAAAATCCCCTGCAACAGGGCCTACAGCTGTCTCTTTTTTCAAAAAAAACGACACCCCTCACAAAAAAAAGTTTTTTTTCAGATGGCTAGGAGTGCGTCATCCTAGCAGCAACAGCAGGTCAAGCAAAGCTAAAGAAAAAGAAAGAGTTTCTCCAAAATTTTTTCCTTTGCCCGTTTTCAAACACCTGGTTTGCTAAATACCTTTATTTTACCTTATTTAAATTCTTTTGCCCTTGAAGAGCCTTTTCTCAAGATCCGCTATTTTTCCACCCCTTGATGAAACGCCCTCTGCTTTCAGCATTTTTGCCTTTTTTGCCTGGCCAAAAGCAAAGCCACCCAAATACCCAGAGCTTTTGACAACACGGTGGCAGGGCACTTTTCCCGGAAAAGGGTTGCGGCTGCAGGCGTTTCCAACTGCCCGAAATGCACGGGGCTTTCCCAAAGCGATTGCAATCTGCTTATAAGTTGCAACACGGCCTTTTGGGATTTTTCTCAAAAGAAGCCAAACCTTCTCATCAAAGCTTTTGTAAGGCATGCTATCTGCCGTGCTTAAGCCAGTAAACAAGCCTTGCAGGAGTTTTTTGAATCAGCCAAAAAGGCATTTTGGTCAATTTTGTTCCATGGGTCCTGCAAATCGAGTCAAGCTGCTCAAGCCTTTTTGCCGGAACACCATATTGCTTTGAAAGCCTTTCCATATAATCAGGCCTTCTCTTATGGCTTATTTTTTGCTTTGGTCGCTTTCCGGCTGCAGGCTTTTTCTTTTTCGCAGGCATTGTCAAGACCTCCATTTTCTTAAAGCAAGCGCCAGCTCAAAGTGCTTCATTGCCGCATACTTTACAGGAATGTCTAGCATGGCGGCATCCAAAGCCTGTTTTGCTGCAAGCGAGCCATGCCTTGTTCCAAGAGGATGGCCGTGTATGCCGCCGCCCATCTGTACAACTATGTCAGGGCCCATAGCCTTTACCAGAGCCTCTATTTTTCCAGGGTGCAGGCCTCCGGAGCAGACTGCAAGCGTTGGCTTGATGTGAAGCCAGTTTTCGGAAAGAATGTGGCCAGGGCCCTTTCTTACAATTTGGTCCTCTATTTGCTCGCCGATTGCCTGAACCTCTTTTTTGCCACCATGCATTTTTCCGACAATGGCGCCAACATGAAGCTGGTCCATTCCACAAAGCCTGCACAGCTGGGCAAGCAAAAGCATGCTGATGCCGTGCCTCGGGTTTCTGGTAAAGGCTGCGTGGCCTGCCCTATGGGCATGCAGTATAAGGCCAAAGTCTTCATCGCGAAAATCCTGCAGGGCAGCCCAGCCCACTGAGACAACGTCAACCATTGCGTATTCAGAGCCCTGCTCTTTAGCGAATTTTGCCCTGCGAAGCATTTCCTTGAAGGGCGCGGTAACGTTTGGCATGTAGGCCTTTCTGTCGCCGGTGATTTTTTCAGCTCGGTCGCGGGCTTTTAAAGTTTCCTTAACGCGCTTCTCAAACTTGTTGAAGCGCATGCTTGAAAGGTTTTCATCATCCTTTACGATGTCACAGCCGCCAAGCCAGGCCTGTTCCGCAACCGAAGCATGCTGCTTTTCGTTTAAGCCAAGCTTTGGCTTCACTATGGTGCCAAGCAAAGGCCTTTTTTTTATTTTCATGACACGCCTTACGCCCTGGATTCCAAATTTGGGGCCCTTGAATGCGCGAAGGAACCTGTTGGGAAAATTTATGTCAAGAAGCTTCAAGTTAGCGACTTCCTTCATTCCAAAAATGTTTCCTGCAACGCTGCTTAGAAGCTGTGGAACGTTTCCTGGTTCAAAAAGCTCTACAGGGTAAGCTATTTGAACAACGCCTGTCCGCTTGCTTGTTTTGAAAACGCGGGCATGCAGCCTTTTTTTAAGCCTCTTGTCCAAAGCAGCCAAATTAGTCCAAGTTCCAATGCTTGACTCAGATGCAACGGCCTGGGCGGCCTCATCAAAGCTTGTTCCAGGGCCGGGCTCTAAATAAAAAGCCGCAACAAGGTCGGCTTTTGGAACATACTTTCTGTTAAGGTAACCAGAATATGCTTTGTTTGCCATAACAAAAACCAAATAACTTTAAATTCAAAGTGCTATTTAAATATAACACAAGCTTTTTGAGGCAATTTAAATGATTATAACCATTACAGGCTATCCAGGAAGCGGAAAAAGCACTCTGGGAAAAGGAATTGCAAAATCCCTTGGATTAAAGCATTACTCTGCAGGCGATTTCTTGCGTGAAATAGCAAAGGAAAGGGGAATGAGCCTTCTTCAGATTCTAAGAAAAATGCAAGAAGATGAATCAATAGACCACGAAATAGACAAAAGGAACCAAAAGCTTGGCCAAGAGGAAGACAACTTTGTCATCGACGGAAGAATGGCCTGGCACTTTATTCCAAAAAGCGTGAAAATCTTCGTAAAAATAGACTTGAATGAGGCCGCAAAAAGAATTTACGCAGACTGCCTTGCAGGAAAAAAAGAAAGGCAGAACGAAAAAGAAAACCTCAGCTTGCAGAAAACAGTCAAAAACCTGGAGGAAAGGCTAAAGCTTAACCAGGAGGCCTACAAAAGTCTTTACGGCGTGGATTATTTGGATGAAAAAAACTACGATATTGTTGTGGACACAAGCAAAACAGGCATTGAGGAAACAAGAGCAAAGGTTTTAGAAAAAATAAAAGGGTTTCGCTGAAAGCAGGGTGCTTTTGTGAAAAGGGCTGCAAGGCTTTTTGGGTTTGGAAGGAAAAAAAAAGCCAAACAAGGGAATGTCAAAGAAAGAAAACAAAAGAAGGCTTTTGGCTTACAGGCCTGAATTCAAAGAGTTTTTGAAACGCAATCCAGGCAAGGCAGGAAAGGCCTTTCAAGTTATTAAAAGAAATTTTGCTCCCTTAAAAGAAGGCAAAAAAAATAGATATGCCTGAACAAGGGATTTCAATTGAAAGGCTTTTTGAAACCAGCTGCAGGCCAAGGGTTCACCTTAAAGCCAGAATTGGAGACAAAAAATTTTTTGTAAAAGTGGACAAAGAAGGCGCAAAAGGCGAAGACCCGGCAAAAGCAGCAGACATAGCAGAACAGTATTTTTCAGCCAGAAACCATACCGTAAAAGGAATCAAGTTCAAGGTTTTAAAGCCGCTTGCATTCTACCGTGACCCAAACGGAACAAGCTATTATATGACAGGCTTTTTTTAAAAAGAAAGAATGGTGCCTGTTCCAAGCCTAGGAGGCGGGCTGGGCCAAAGGATTCTCGATGTGGCTTTTGACATAGGGCAAGAACTCCAAGCAAAAAGCGTATGGGACTTCAAGGGAAAAAACCTGTTCTTTGACCCAAAAACGGAAACTGTTCTCGTAACAGACCTATACCACAAAACCAAAAGCCAATGAAAAGATTTATAATAAAGAAAGGCCTAAATTAAAGCAAGATTTCGGTGGGAATATGGACAGAGTGCAAACGGGAATAAAAGGATTAGACGAGCTGATTGAAGGCGGCTTTCCAAAAGGAAGCACCATCCTGCTTGCAGGCGGAACAGGAACATGCAAAACCATTTTCAGCATGCAGTACATTTACAACGGCGCAATCCAGTTCAACGAGCCAGGCCTTTTTGTGACAATTGAAAGCAATGCAAAAAACATCACCTGGAACATGCAAAGCTTTGGCTGGGACATAAGGCCACTGCAGGAAAAGCGCATGGTAAACATCCAAAGGCTTCGCCTCGGGCCAAAAAAGCGCTTTCAGGACCTGATAAAAGACGAGCTTGCAACCATAACCTCTTTGGTAAAAGAGCTCGGCATACAAAGGCTGGTAATAGACAGCACTACAGCATTTGCCTCGCTTATAGAAGACCCTGCAACAATCAGAAGCACGCTATTCAAGTTTACCGACGGATTAAAGGAACTGGACTGCACAACAATCCTGACCTCGGAAACCAAAAACGAGAAAAACGCCTTCAGCGCATTCCACGTTGAAGAGTTCATGGCAGACGGCGTAGTAGTATTATACTTTATGCCGCCAAACAGAAGCGTTTTCATCAGAAAAATGCGTGGCACAAGGCACAGCAAAAACGTGCACCCCTTTGAAATAACGCAGAACGGCATAGTTATAAAGCCAAAAGAGCAGATTCTGTGGGAAGCCATAAAATAAAAGGTTTTTGGCAAACCTATTTTTGCATGGGCTTTGAAACCGAATTCAACTGGGTTATGAAGCTTTCCCAAAAGCAAGGGCTTTTTTCCGATTTAAAGGAAGGCGGGCAATACAAGTTCAACAAGGCAGGGCACAGAGTCTACCCTGTCGAAATTCCCCTCGATTTGGTGAACGAAAGCTGGGAAGCAATAGCAAAAGTAGTTGTAGAAGAATTCAAGAACTACAAGGGCAAAACCTTTGGAACATACCGAATTGTAAGGCTTTACAATGAGAAGGAAAAAAAGTTTTTAAGCAAATACTGGCAGGAAAATGCAGGCTTTTTGAAGGAACCTGATTCCACAAGCCCAAACGTCACATAGGCCTGGAAAAGCAGGTATAAATAGGAAAAAAAAGAACTATTTATTATGGCAAAAAGGAAAACCGCTGCCAAGGAAAAAGGCCCAAAAAGCAGGGCAAGAAAAAGGCCTTCTGTCAGAGAGCAGATTGAAAAAACCCTTCCAGACAGGTTTGAAAACGCTTGGTACAAAAAGCCAAGGAGAAGAATTATTGAAGCAGCAAGGGAAAAAAGCCCCTTTGGCGTAAGGCCAAGAAAGCCAAGAAAGGGGGAAACTGTTTTCATCCACACCCATGCAAGCGGAGGCTTGACGCCAACCGCAAGAGACATGCTCAGCTTTATGAACCAAATGCGCCACGGGATAAAAACAACAGTGATTGCATGCACTGACAGAAACCAGCTTCAAGGCTACACCGTAATAAAAGCAGGAAAAAACACGCAGCTTGAAAAGGCCTACAAATACATGAGCAAGCTTATAGCAGAAGGGCGCCCTAAAACACTGGAAGAGGGAAAAAAGAGAAGCAGGCGCGTAAAGGCCGCGCTTACAAGATACAAGTTTTTGGTCAAAGTGGTGCCAATGCCAGAGTTTTTTGCACAAAGCAGGTGGAAAACCAACGCAAAAAAACCAAGAAAGTGATTCAAGGCCCGCTTTTCACAGCAAGCTTGATGTCTTCAGCAGTCACTGTTTTTCTTTTCGCATGCTTTGCAAACTCGTTGGCCTGCTGGGCAACCTTGATGCCCTTTTCTTCCAAAACCTCGGCCAAAGCAGCAGCAGCCTCTTCACTAACACGAGCAGAACCCGCTTTTCGGATGATGCGGTCAACAGCCGCAATCGGCAACTCTCCCATTTTTTCTTCAGCTCCTTTTAATTCGGCTTTAAAGCCCTAAATAAGCTTGTTTCAAAATAATATAAAAGTTTATCGCTTTTTTTGCCAAAAAAAGCCGTTTTTGAAGCAAAAAACAGGGGAAATCTGCTTGGAAAGGCTTTAAAAAAAACTCCTAGTTAATTGGTTTATGGCAAAGGAATTTGTTGAAGGCAACTATGTCAAGCCAGAAACAATTGAAAAAAGGGCATACCAGGCACAGCTGGCTGAATCAGTCCTAAAAGGAGGCAATTCGCTTGTCGTGGCCCCAACAGCCCTTGGAAAAACCATTGTGGCAACACTGGTAATAGCAGAAATGCTTGAAAAAGAGCCAGAAAAAAGGGCCCTGTTTTTGGCTCCAACAAAGCCGTTGTGCGAACAGCATTACAAGACCTTGAAAAAGCTCACAACATTGGGAGAAGAGGAAACAGCGCTTTTGACCGGAAGCATTGTTTTCAAAAAACGCGCAAAGCAGTTTGAAAAAGCAAAAGCCGTTGTCGCCACGCCGCAAACAATTGAAAACGATGTAAGAAAGGGAAGAATTTCTTTGGAAAAAATTTCCCTAATCGTTTTTGACGAAGCCCACCGAGCAGTAGGCGAATACGCTTACGTATACATTGCAAAAAAGCTTGCTAAAAAAAACAAGGATGCCCTGATTTTGGGGCTTACTGCCTCGCCAGGAGGCCAAGAAAAGCACATAAAGGACGTGTGCAGAAACCTTTTCATTAAAAACATTGAAATAAAGGCCCTTAAAGACGAAGACGTCGCACCCTATTCGCATGAAATAAAGGTTGAATGGAAAACCGCTGAATTGCCGGAAGAATTCGTTTCAATGAGAAAACTCATAGAACACTTTATGAAAAGGCAGGCAGAAATACTGAAAAAGTTCGGGCTAATAAAAAACACTTCAATGAAAGCAGTTGGAAAAGGCCGATTAATAGAACTGCAGAAAACCATTAGCGCCAGAATAGCCAAAAGCAAGCAAAACACGGCCCTCTATGCCGCGGCAAGCGCTGCCGCCGCCCTGATGAAGGCAAGCCATGCCCACACTCTTTTGGAAACACAGGGCCTCAATTCCTTAAACGACTACCTTGAACGGGAAGAAAACAAGAAAGGCAAAGTAAGCCGTGCCACAAAACAGTTCTTGGAAAGCATGGAAATAGGGCAAGTCCAACAAATGTCTCACGAGCTAGCCAAAAAGGGAGTCATTCACCCAAAGTTCAGGGTTTTGAAAGAGGTTTTAGAGAAACAGTTTTCCTCAAAGCCAGAAAGCAGTGCAATCGTGTTCAACCACTACCGCGATTCCATAAAGCGCGTTGCATCTGAACTGAACAAGATTGAAGGCATAAAAGCCGAAAGGTTTGTAGGGCAAGCAGCAAAAGGCTCTGAAAAGGGAATGTCGCAAAAAGAGCAAGCTGAAAAAATCGCGTTGCTCAAAACAGGGGAAATAAACTGCCTAGTGGCTTCAAGCGTGGCAGAAGAAGGGCTTGACATCCCTTCAGTGGACCTCGTTGTCTTCTACGAGCCAGTGCCAAGCGAAATAAGGCTCATTCAAAGGCGGGGAAGAACAGGAAGGCTTTCAGCAGGCCGCGCAGTCATATTAATGGCAAAAAACACGCGCGACGAAGCATACTACTGGACCAGCATAAGAAAAGAAAAAAAGATGCACAGGATACTGCATAGGATGAAGAGCAAAAAGAAAGAGGAAGCATCTGAGGAAAGCCCAAAGGAAATGAAAGAAGGGAAAAAAGCGGAAAAGCAAACCACTTTGCACAGCTTTCAGGAAGGAAACAACAACCAAATAGTGGTATACGTGGACCTGAGGGAAAAGGAATCTGGCGTGGCAAAGCTTTTAGAGGAATTAGGCTGCAAGGTTGTGGAAAAAAAGCTGGACTGCGGCGACTATGTGCCTGGAAAAGAAATCGTGATAGAAAGAAAAGCTGTTTCGGATTTTTTGTCAAGCATTGTTGACGGCCGCTTATCCAAACAGCTTATTGGCATGGCTGAAGCCTATGAAAGGCCACTGGTTATAGTTGAAGGGGACCGCGAGGAATTGTTTGAAAGCCGAGGCATTCACAGAAACGCAGTAATCGGAATGCTTACATCCATTGCCTTGAATTACCGTGTCCCGATTCTTTTCACGGGTTCTCAGAGGGAAACAGCCCAATACATTTACGTTGTGGCAAAAAGAGAACAGCTTGGAAAAGGCGTTGATGTAAGGCTGAGGGTTGGAAAAAAAGGCTTGACGCTAGAAGAACAGCAAAGGCTTTTGGTTGAATCCCTTCCACTGGTGGGGCCAAAAATGGCTCGCACGCTTTTAGAGGAATTCAAGAGCCCGAAAAACATTGCCAACGCCTTGTCCAAAGACCTGCAAAAGGTAGACAACATGGGCAAAAAAAAGGCCCGCAGAATAAAAAACATTTTCTGGAAAGAGTACGAGGCCAAATGAATGAAAAAAATCCCGCTAAGAGCCCTTCTGCTTCTTTTGGCTGTTTCGCCAACTGCCTTCTGGCCCGCTTTCCTTGAACACTTTTTGGCGCATTTCACCGGAAGCGTTTTGGCCATAAGCCAGCAATGGCATATAGCGGCCCTAAACATCGCTTTCTTCCTGGCCTTTTTGATACCGCTCTCATTCAGAAGAAAAGCCAGCTGGAAAGAAAAAGGTTTGGTGACAGCGTTCTTTGTTTCACTGTTCGTTGAAATGTATGGCCTGGCCTTTTCAATGATTTTTGCCTCAAGATACCTTTTTCCAGGAACAAGCCATACGCCAAAAGAGCTTTTTGGGTTCGAATTTGCCGGAGCCTGCTTTAGCATGACGATTGGAATGGTTTACGGGCTTTTGCTAATGGCAGTTGGAACAGCACTGATTGCGGTTGGATGGGTAACCTTGTATAGGAACGCAAAAAAAGGCCTTGTTAAAACAGGAATCTACGGCTATTCAAGGCACCCGCAGTACCTTGGGTTTATTCTCATGGTATTGGGCTGGTTTGTTTCATGGCCAACCATTCTGACAGCTGTTTTCACCCCAATCCTTGTCTACAAGTACATCAAAGTAAGCCTTAAGGAAGAAAGGGAAGCAGGGCCGGAATACCAGGCCTACACGGAAAAAACCCCTTTCATGGCCTGAGAAACGAACCTTTTTAATCCTTCCACTGCAATTAGTTTTTAGTTAAAACCTCTTTTTTTGGGGGGAATTGAATGACCGAATGGCATACCAAAAGCAGGCGAACAAAAACAGGCGCAATAAGGCACAGCAGGCGCAGATCAGACAAGATTCTGGCCTGGAAAGGCGGGCCAAAAGCCGAGTCAATAGTGTCAGACCAAGACCTTAGAAAAACCGTTGAAGGACGCGGCAATACAAAAAAGGTCAAGCTTAAGAGGGCAAAACAAGCATCTGTAACGCTTCCAAGCGAAAAAAAGGCAGTAAAAGCAGAAATCCTTGCAGTTGAAGAAAACCAGGCAAACCGCCTCTACACCAGACGAAACATTGTAACCAAAGGCGCTTTGATAAAAGTCAAAATAGGCGAAAAAGAGCACAAAGCAAGGGTAACAAGCAGGCCCGGCCAAAACGGCGTAATACAAGCAGTTTTGGAAAAATAAGCCCACTTTTAGGGAAAAAAAACCTGCCAAAAACCGTTATTTTGGCCCAAAAAAAGCAAAACAAGAAAAAATAGAAAGATTTATAAATGATGAGAACAGCAAGTTATTATATAGCACCTATTTTCTGTATTTGAAAAAAAAGGCTTTTAGCGGTGTTTATTGACAGGATTGAACTCTGAAAAACTCTTTGCGAAAAAGAGTCAACAAAAAAAAATTTTTTGGAAAGGTGGTTTTTTAATGGACAAATGCCCTGAATGTGGAAGCAAAAAAATAAGACGCGACCCTGAACGCGGAGAAATAATCTGCCAAGACTGCGGCCTGGTAATGGACGAAGACATGGTAGACTACGGCAAAGAATGGCGCTCTTTTGATTCAGACCAGTTTGAAAAACGCGCAAGAACCGGTTCACCAATGAAATACGTTAAACTGAACAAAGGGCTTGTGACAATGATTGACCGCAGGGGAACTGATTTAAGGGGAAACAAGCTTTCAAGCAAATCCCGCGCCCAAATGTACCGCTTGATAAAATGGCACAAAAGGGCAAGCATAAGCAGCAGCATGCAAAGGAATTTGTCAATCGCACTAACCGAATTGAGAAGAGTCGCCTCATACCTAAACATCCCAGAATCACTGGTTGAAGCAGCAGCACTTTTGTACAGAAAGACAGTCAAAAAGGGCCTTATCCGAGGCAGGCTTATTGAAGCAGTAGTTGCAGCAGTGCTATACACCGTGTGCAGAACTTACCATGTGCCAAGAACATTGAACGAAATGGCTGAAGCATCAGGCCTAACCAAAAAAGAGATCGGAAGAACCTACAGGTTTTTGGTCCGCGAACTAAAACTGGACGTTCCTTTGACCAACCCAATTCACTACATTCCAAGGTTTGCTTCAGAGCTAAACCTTAGCGGCGAAGTCCAAGAGGAAGGAAGAAAAATATTGGAAGAAGCAATCAACAAAGGACTTATTTCCGGAAGAGGGCCGACAGGCGTGGCAGCAGCAGCGGTCTACATTGCAGGGCTTTTGAAAGGCGAACGCAGAACCCAAAAAGAAGTCGCCAATGTTGCCGGCGTAACAGAAGTCACAATCAGAAACAGGTACAGGGAACTGAAGAAACGCTTGGACATTGACGTGGCAGCATAAGCTGCCAGGCTTTTCTTTTTTTATTCCCCTTAAAAGGGTTTTACCCAAAACACAAGCCATCTAATTTAGTTTACTCAACCATTATAACGACTCAGCGTGGCTCAGGGCAAGAAACGCCTTAATCAAAGCACAGTCAGCAGCCCTTGGGCCATAGCGCCAGTGTTTGCCATTTCACCATATTTAGGGATTGGTGCACAAGCCGCTGCCAAAATGAAAAAAAGGGAACCAATTTAAACCAAAAGAAACACTTTTTTTGTTATGAGCAGGCATTCAAAGCACCCCAAGTTTCGCGTCAGAACCAAACAAAACAGCCGCAGAAGAGAGCTGTTTGCAAGAACCGCTTTTTTGAAAGGGCTAAGGAAAGTAATGGCCCCAGAAGACATCGTATCTGTTTATTTGGTGGGAAGCGCCCAAAGGAAGGTCCGCGATTCAGGGATTCTGTCTGATCTGGACCTCATTGTCGTGGTGCCAAGCCAGGCAAAAGAGGAAAAGTACATAAAAACGAAAAAAGGCCTTACAAAATTCAACCTTTTGCGCGCAAAATCCTGGCTGCACGGCATACTGAAAGTAGACGTGCACTTTTACAGCCCTGAAAAGGCCAAAAGGCGCAGAAGAAACAGGCCTGTGCAGCTGATTGCAGGAAAAGACATTTTCAAATAAAAAGAAAACACTAAAGGATTTCAAGGAAAAGGCTTTTTATTTTGAACAGCTGATATATTTATACATGGTAGAGTTATCGAATTCGGAAAAGGCCTCTGAAAAGGTTTCCCATGTGAAAAGAAACTGCAGCTTTTGCAAGGCCAGAAGCAGGCTCAGGTCAAAGGAAACGGAACGAGAGCTAGTTAAAGCAGGCCTGAAAAACCTCATAGCCTTTTACAACGACCAATACAACGACCTGCGCAGAAAGGACGCCCCAGTTTCAAAAATAAACAACGCGATTGAAAACAAAAGGCAGTGCATGGACCTGCTGGAAGAATGCAGTGCATGCGACAAGGAAATAGACCACGTGAACCGTGGCCTGAATAAGATAAAATAAAGGTTTTTTGAATGCTGATTGCAGGAATAGATGAAGCAGGCCGGGGCCCTGCTTTGGGCCCAATGGTTTTAAGCGTTGCAACAATTGAAAAAAAAGACGAAGAAAAGCTGAAAAAGCTTGGCGTAAAGGACAGCAAGCTCCTGAAAGCAGCTGAAAGGGAAAGGCAGTGCACTGTTTTAGGAAAGCTGCTTCACGAGTTCCACTCCGTAAGCCTTGAAGCAAGCGAAATAGACCTTTTAAGAGACAGGAAAAGCCTGAACGAAATAGAGGCCATGCGAATCGGCTACCTGTTAAACAAGCTCAGAAAAAAGCCCAAAGTGGTTTACGTGGACTCACCTGACCCAATAGCAAAAAACTTTGGGAAAAGGATTGAAAAATACATTTCATTCGGCATCACAATAAAAGCAGAGCACAAAGCAGACACGACTTACCCGATTGTAAGCGCGGCTTCAATAATTGCAAAAGTTGAACGCGATGCCGCCATTCAAAGGCTTTGCCGAAAATATGGAAAGCTTGGCTCTGGCTACCCACACGACCCTGACACAATAGCATTCCTGTGCAACTGGGTCAAAAAAAACAAGTCTTTGCCGGATTTTGCAAGAAAAAGCTGGGAAACAAGCAAAAACGTTGAAATAAAAGTCTTCCAAAAAAAGCTAGTTGAATGGAAGTAAAGTCACTTTGCCTGAATGGATTGGCCTGAAAGCTTTTTCTGTTTTATTGCATCCTCGCCAAAGTGCTCCAAAAACTTTTTGGTTGTGCGCAAGGTAAAAGAGCGGCCCTTTGGCTCGCGGGCCACAAACCCTTCCTCAACAAGCCTGTGGATATGGTCATAGGCCTTGTTGTTCCTATACTTTACCACAAGGCTTTGCGAGATAGGCTGCTTGAATGCAATCAAAGCAAGAGTCTTCATAAGGCCAGGATGAAACAAGGCCTTTCCCGCCAAATGGCGGACCTTTTCCTCATAGCCAGGCCTTATTGCCATTTGAAAAGAGTCCTCGATTTGCACGACCTGCAATGCGGAATCACGCTGGTTGAATTCCTTCATAAAAGAAAGCGCAACACCTTTAGCCATAGTGTAATTGGTTTCAGAAATCAAACCCATAACCTGGTTGACGTTCACAGACTGAGGAGTCATAAACAAGGCTGCTTCAATAAGCTTTCTTTTTTCATCCATAGAATAAGTAAGTTGAATAGGTTATTAATTTTTTTCTTTCAAGCGAAAAAATGATATACGGGCTCGAACTTCAATAAAGCATGTTTGAAAAGGCAGATGCCAGGAACGCGCTTTTAAGCATAGACTGGGCCCTGATGTCCTTCTTTTTGGTCAAGCTCACGCCGTTTGAATTCTTTACCTCGGATGTGATGAAAAACATCGGCGGAATCGCATTGTTTGCCTTCTTTGTGATAATGTTTGAAATGTTTGGAAAAGAGCTGGTTTGGAGAATTGCAGGCAAGCACCACCGCTTAACCGAGCAAATAATCTGGCTTTTTGCCATCCTAGGGCTGCTGGCAGTTTTATTCAGCCTTGTAGCCTAAGGCAAGCTGTTTGGAATTCAAACCGGAAACGGTTATTAATGCAGAGGCACTAATCCTGCCGATGATAGCTGAAAAACCTATCTAAAAAGATACACAGGAGGCAACCTGCCACGGAAAGTGGCTCCCAACACTGAAAGAGTGTTTTTTTACGGCCTCCTCCCTGTATCAATTTTTTATCCTGCTTTTTACCTTTTCATGCATTCTTTTGATGAAGTCAAGGCGGCCCTCCATTTTCAGGACATCGGCATGGCCCTGTGCAAACAAGTTGAAGGCAAAAGGGCTTGGCACATCAGTGTTTTTTTCAACGACCCTGAGCCTGCCTTCATTAACCCACTGCACGACCTTTTCAGCCGAACCAATGTCCATGAAGTCCTGCAGGATTTCACGCCTCGCTTCCTTAAGAATAGGGAAATTGCGGCCAATTCGCTGCACTGCACTCAAAAGAAGCCTTGAACTCATCTGCTGCCTTCCCACAGACTTCTTTTTGCCCTTGTAGCTGCGTAAAATCATGAGGGAGCGAGCAGCACAATGCCTAAAGCGCCTGCTTAAAACCTCTGTCTTTTCAATGGCAAGCTCTGAAAGCTCGCGAACAGGGTTTTTTTTAAGAAGGTTAAAAACCTGCGGAACAGGAAGCTTGTCGCTGCTCAGAATAAAGCCATTGTCGTTCATTGAGATTTCAACATCCTTATGCATTAGGCGGCCCATAAGGTAGGCAAAAACTCGGGAAAGCGCGTCATTTACGCGCCGGCCGTACAACGAATGGAATATGGCAAACCTTTTGCCCTGCTCGTCCTTGTAGTATTCAACCAAAAGCCCTGACTCGTTTGGAATAAAGGAAAACCTAAACTGGTCATGGAAATAGGAGTATAATGCTTTGGAGGCGTTCCTGTCAACGTAAAGAAATGAATCCAAAAACTTCAATATCTCGGCCTTGCTTTTCCCAGCCTCGAACTTTTCCAGCATAAGCTTTCGGAAACGCCCTATTTCAAGGGCAAGGTCGAATGAAAGCGGCAGCATTTCAGAAAACCATGCAGGAACAGTGGGTGGCCTCTTTCCAGCCGACTGCACTTGAACCGTGTTTCCACGGCTGTACCTAAAAACATAGCTTTGCCCCGCCAAAACAAAAACGTCTCCTGGCTTAAGCCTTTCAAAGAAAGATTCATCCAAAGAGCCAATGGCCTGGTTGCCAATCTTTACCTTAATGCGGGCCTCGTCCGGAATGGTTCCAACATTTGTCATATACAAAACGCGGGCCAGTTTTCCCCGACGGCCAATCATGCCTGTTTCCTCATCAAACCAAATTTTTGCATAAACATGCCTTGTTTCAAGGCTTGAGTAATGGCCTGAAAGGTAGTTTATAACGTCGTCAAAATCTGCCTTGCTTAACCCCGAATAGCAGTAGCTGCCCTTCACAAGCCTAAAAAGGTCCTTTTCATGAATCTTGTCCGCAATTGCGATGCCGTAAACCTGCTGGGCCAAAACATCGAGGGCATTCCTTGGAATTCTTATTCGGTCTATTTTTTGTTCCAAAGCATTCTTTAAAAGAACAGAGCATTCAACAAGGTCGTCCCTGTCCAAAACAATTATTCTGCCTTTCACAGTGTCATGCAGCCTGTGGCCGCTTCTTCCAATGCGCTGCAGCGCTCGAGAAATGCTTTTAGGGCTTCCGAGAAGGATAACCAAGTCCACAAAGCCTATGTCGATGCCAAGCTCAAGGCTTGTTGAAGAAACCACGCATTTTAGCTTGCCTTGCTTGAGCCTTTCCTCAACATTGAGCCTTTTTTCGCGGGAAACTGAGCTGTGGTGGGCGTCAAGGTTGCCCTCATGGTAAAATTTTGCAAACCGGTCTTTGAGGTTGTGCACAACGCGTTCAGTGGCAGACCTCGTGTTAGTAAAAACCAGCGTGGTTTTATGGTCTTGGATGAGTCTGTGGAGGGTTTCGTAAAGCTTTCCCTGAATCTGTTCGGCAGTGACATTGATAAGGCCAGGCAGCGGGCTCAAAACCTTTAAGTCAAGCTTTTTTATGGACTTAACGTCAACTATTTTGCAGTCTCTTGGCTCATTTTTGCTCTTCATTCCGACAAGAAATTTTGCGATATCATCCAAGGGCGCGATTGTTGCACTTAAGCCGATTCTGCAGACAGCAGGGTTGTGCTGCTGAAGGCGCTCCATGCTAAGGCTTAAGTGCACTCCACGCTTGTTTTCAGCCAAAGAGTGGATTTCGTCCACAACAAGCCATTTGATTTCCTTCATATGCTCAATGAATTTTGGGCTGTTTAAAAGGATTGCAAAAGATTCAGGCGTAGTGATAAGAATATGGGGCGGTTTCCTCAGCTGCTTGCTCCGCTCGCTTGTTGGCGTGTCCCCTGTTCTGACAGCTATGCGAAAATCTATTTTTTTGCCTACTTTTTCGGCAGCTTTCTTTATTTCCTGCAAAGGCTGGTTCAAGTTGCGTTCAATGTCATTAGAGAGGGCACGCAAAGGAGAAATGTAAAGGCAGTAGATTTTGTCCTCAAGCTTGCTTTGGCCTGAAAGGGAAACAAGCTCGCTGAGAACGGCGGCGAAAGCCGACAAAGTTTTCCCCGTTCCAGTGGGAGCGGTGATGAGCGTGTTCTGGAGCAGGTGAATGTTTAGGATAGCGTAGCGCTGTGGCTCAGTAAAGCTCTTGAAACGCCATTTGAACCAGGCCCCAAGCAGGGGATGCAAGCTTTTGAATATCTCTTTGTCGGAATGCTTTTCCTTTTGCCACTCTATACCCAAAAAAAACACCATTTTAACTTATACATAATAAGGGGGTGTTAAAAGCCAATATACCAAGTATACTCGCCTGATGTTTTAAAAGGCCTTGTCTGAGAAGCAGTGAAAGTGGAGATGGTCCCTTGCAACCAGAAACCTTTTTTTTAACCTCTTAGCCGGGTGAGCCTGTTTCGGTTGCTTTTGTTTAAAATTGATGCCTTGATGATTAACAAACCATCTCCGCTTGTATTAGGTTTTCGCAATTTAAAAGGCTTTCGGGCACTTTTGCAAGTGAAGCCGTGAAAGAAAAAAACAGGCTTTTGTCGAAGGCCTTTTAGGCAATTAACCCATTCTGCGGCCTTGGAAAAACTTTTTTTAGAGAAATGCTTCAGGTTTTACTGTTCCTGACTTGAATTTTTCTTTTGAATCAAGAAGGCGCTGGCGCTGCTGTTCAAAGTGATCCCAGAAGGCTTTGGGCAAATCCTTTTCTGCTTTGAAAACAGGTTCAAGCCTTTCAAGCTTTTCCAAGTATTTTTCTATTCTTATGCTGAACTGCTTTTCATAGTCTTCTTTGGAGTAGCCTTTGCCAAGGGATTGCTTGAACAGCTTTTTTAGGTCCTCATACCTTGGAATGAATCCAACCGGTGTTTCTATTGCCTTGAAATCGTTGTGGACTCTGCCTTCAGCCCACACAACCCAGACCTTTTTGTCAAGCATTCCGTTTAAGTAGCGGCCGTTCTCTTTTAGGAAGTAGTTGGTTTCAAAGACTTTTATGTCCTTGTCCAGGAATTTGGCAAAGCCAAGGTGGGATTTTATGTAGGCGCTGAAAGGCACGGTCAAAAAGTCAAGGTTTGCCATAGGGTTGTGCTTTCGCTCGCCTTCTTTCCCTAAAGTTGCGGCTGTTGTCTCGCTTTCAAGAACCGCGCCCATGAAAACCCCGTGTGCCCAGTTCAAGGCCTCCGCTATTGGAACAGTTGTATTGGAATCACGGCCCCCGTAGATGAATCCTGAAACAGGAACGCCTTCAGGGCTGTCTGCGTTTTGGTCAGCGTTTTCAAGCTCGCCTATTCTCAGGGTATAGCGGGCGTTTTTGTGGGAAGGCATAACCTCGTTTCCTGAATCGTCTTTTTTGCCCTTGAACCATTTTCCAGAATAGTTAAAGCCCTTTTCAGGAATCTCTGCACCCATTCCAAGCCAGAAAGGCTTTCCGTCTTTTACCAGGACATTTGAAAAAATTATTTCTCTAGGGGTCGTGAGGGCCTTGTAAATGTATGGGTCGTCTTCAGGGTTCACGTCGCGAATTATTCCAAAAATGCCTTGTTCAATGTTTACAGCGCGTGCCTGGCCTTTGCCATCAACCCTTAGGTATGCAATGTCGTCTCCCACAATGGTTTGGCCTGAAAGCATTGCAGTGCTTGTTTTTCCGCAGGCGCTTGGAAAGGCGCCAGTGAAATAGGTCACGCGTTCCTTTCCCCGAGGGCGAACTCCCATGACAAACATGTGTTCCGTGAGCCAGTTCTCTTCATTGGCCTTTTTTATGGCAAGCCTTAAGGCAAGCTTTTTTAGGCCGACGCTGTTTCCAGCATACTGGTTGTTTACCGTGAACACACGGTTTTCCTTTAAGTCAATGTAAATGCGCCTTTTGCCTATGTTTTTGCTGACCCCGTTTTCTAGTTCGCCGGCAGAATGCACGAAATAGAAAAAGTCTTTCTTGTCACCAAGTTTCTTGAACTGGTTGTAGCCTGTTCTGTAAAGAATGTCCTCGCTGTGGCCAACATAAGACGAGTCCGTAAGCTGGAGGGCCAGAATAGAAAACCGGCTGTTCAAAGGCCCTAAGCAGAAAAACCTTACAAGCATTTCCTTGCCCTTCATGGCGCCATCCATTATTCCAAGAACCTCTTCAAGGCCTTCTTTTCTTGGAGCCGAATTCAGGGCCTTGCTGATCTCAGCCCCTTCAGGAAGCAATATCTTGGTGTTGGCTTTGTCGCGGGCCTGGTCGCTGAATCCGTCGAAGTGAACAGTGTGGCCTTCCATGGCCAATTTTTTTTCTTCACCGCTGTCCAAAGCAAGCCGTCTTACGTAAGCTATTTCCTTTGAGTCGTCTGTTATGACGGTTATTTTTTCAGGCTTGCATAGCAATGCAAACTCTTCAATAACCGATTCAACTTTTTTGTTTCCCAGGGCCTTGATTTTTTCAAGGTTTGCTTTGTCCAAAATTTCTTCCAAAGCCATAAAACCACGCTCCTTTTTCACAGTCCTTTTTTCTCATCCCGGCATGCCTTGTAAATGTTTTCAAACAATTCTTCGATAAGGCTGTAGGGGGTTGAAGAAAACGCAATCCTGAGCAGGCCGCCCTTTAGTGCAATGATTCCTGTGCCATAGTCTCTGAGAAGACGCTGCCTTACGTTTTCTGCTTTAAGGCCCTTGAGCTTAAGGCACATGAAATACCCTGAGTTAAAGGGCAGGGCCTCAAAAAAGCCCCTGTACAGAGAATTTTTTTGAAGCAATTGCTTTATTTTTTCATAACGCCTTTTCAGTGTCTCGTGCTTTTGCGCTTTTTGGCCTAAGTAGCCTGGGTCAGAGTAAGCCTTGAGGAGAAGCGACTGCGACAAGTGCGAGGCATTTGAAATGTTTCCCCTAATTGCCCCGGAAGCCTTGTCTTCCAAAGCAGAGTAAAGCTCGCTTGTGCCGCCTTTAACAGAAAAAGTAAGAAAGCCTGTCCTAAAGCCCCATGCATAGTCTTCTTTTGTTGCGCCGTCGATTTTTACTGCAAGAACGTTTTCATGAAGGCCTGCAAGCTTTGAAAACAAGGATTCTTTGAAGAGCCCCTGTTCATACACCATGCCAAAGTAGGCGTCATCCACCAAGGCAAGGGCCTTTTTTCCCCCTTCAGCAGCCTCTTTTATAGCCAAGGCAATTGCCTCTGCCTCCGGTTCAGTTGGAGTATAGCCTGTGGGGTTGTTGGGAAAATTCAAAAGCAGGGCCTTTTTTTCCCCAGGCTGGGAAAGCTTTTCCTCCAAGGCCTTTAAGTTGAATTTTTTTCCATCAAACAATGGAAAAGAGTCTATTTCGGCATTGAAGCCGTTTTGAAAGACAAGCTTGTAGTTGCCCCAAAAGGGCTCTGGAACAACCAGTTTTTGGCCGGGGTCCAGAAACAGGTAGCCTGAAAGAGAAAGCCCGTGGGTTAAAGCATTGGTGACAACAGGCAGGCTGGTTTTTTCCTTCAAAGAGGGGTTTTTTTCCCTTAAGAATTCAAGCCATTTTTCCCTGAGCTCTTTTTTGCCATGGCTTGGCGCGTAAGTGAAAGCGTCTTTTGTAGGCAAAGCCAAAAGGCTTGAAACGGCGTCAAGACACAGTGGGCTGCCGTCGTCTTCCAAAGCCATTCCGATTGAAGCGTTTATTTTTTTGGTTTTTGCGTCAGCGGCCTGTGCAAGAATGCCTTTTTTTGGAAAAAAGATGGCTTTTCCTTTTTTTGACAAAAGGCCAAAAACAGATTCTGAATCTTTTGAAATGGCTTCATTGAGTGCTTGGGCCTGGGGATTTAACTCCAAAAAAATCACCTGAAAAAATTTGGGAGGAATCGTTTTTAAAAACCGAATCAGGTAACGCCTGCCAGAAAAAGGGTTAAAAAGTGTTTGAAGCCAAATAAAAAAAGGGGATCGGAAAACTTTTTTTTTACAAGCCCTTAAAAAGGCTGCCGCCAAGCAACAGTTTCCCCAGGCTTTTTGAAACAGGCCTCAAAGCCCCTCAAAAAGGCTGCTGACACTCTCGTTGCTGTGAATTCGCTTAATGCTTTCCCCTAGAAGCGAGGATATGTCTATTACCTCAAGCTTTCCCTTTGGGCTGTGGGGAATGCTGTTTGAAACAACCACTTTGTCAATCTGGCTTTCCTCAATTTTTTCCAGGGCATTGCCTGAGAAAATCCCGTGGGTTGCAAAAACGGAAACAGAGTTTGCTCCGGCCTCTTTAACCGATTTGGCTGCGGCCCTGATGGTTCCGCCTGTGTCAATCATGTCTTCAAAAATAAAGCAGTCCTTGCCTTTCACATCACCGATAAGGCTTACGACTTCGGCTTCGCCGTGCTTTGGCCTGCGCTTGTTTGCAATCGCAAGGCCTGTTCCCAGGATTCCGGCAGCCTTTGTCGACTTTTTGGCAGAGCCGGCATCCGGGGCAAGCACAACAGAGGACTCGTTTTTTTGCGCTTCAACGATTTTCAGGAACTTTGGCAAAGCAGTCAAAACGTCAACAGGGATGTTGAAAAACCCCTGAATCTGCTCGGAGTGAAGGTCAAGGCATATTAGTCGGTCGGCTCCGGCTGCACTCAAAAGGTCAGCAACAAGCTTTGCGGTGATTGGCTCACGGGAAGCCGCCTTCCAGTCCTGCCTTGCGTAAGCGTAATGGGATATTACAGGGGTAACGCGGGCAGCCGAAGACCTTTTTGCAGCGTCAAGCATTATAAGCAATTCGACAAGGTAATCGTTTATGCTTCCGTAAAGGCTTTGCACAAGAAAAACGTCCCTTCCCCGAACGTTTTCTTCAAACCGGGCATAGGTTTCACCGTTGTTGAATTTTTTTAGCTCAACCTTTCCCAAAGGAATCCCCAGGTAGTCGGCAATGCTTTTTCCCAAACCAGGGCAGCTGCTGCCTGCAAAAACTTTTATCTCATGGTTTTTCAAAAAAAAGCCCACCGATTAGATGAAAGCGATGTTGTTCTTTTAAAGCAAACGGGCTTCAAACAGGAAACTGTTTTTTAAGGCCCAGCTGGACGTCACGAAAAAAGCCCAGGGCGTCAACGGTTTCACGCGCTATTTCTTGAGAGGAGACCTTTATTCTGGAAACCCTTTCAGGCAAAGGCTTTTGGTCAGGGTGCAAACGCTGAAATTTGCTTTCGCGGGCCTGCCACTGCTTTGCGCGGAAGGTAAGGTGCATTGCCATCACCTCGCCCCATTTGTCTCTTTCAAGTCGTTTTATTTTTTTGGGAAGATTTGAAGCCATTATCTCCTTCAGCCTTTGCATGGATTTGTTAAAGGTTCCTTCAACAGGGTTTCCTGCCTCGTTTCTGCGGAAAAGCCTGCTTCTCAAAGCCTGGCTGTTGTGCAAAAGCCTTTTTTGGGCAGGGGCAAGCCGAACGCCCTTAAGATGGACATGGTATTCGCGCGGGAAAACGAATTCAGGCTTTTTGCGGGGTTTTTTTCCAGAAGGCAAACAAAAGGCACCTCTGAAGAAAGCAAGCAAGAAAAGGAATAAAAAGTGTTAAGGCTTAATGATTTCAGGTGGTGTTCTAATGGAAGAAGAGATAAAATCAGTGAAAGCAAGGCAGGTCTTGGACAGCAGGGGCAATCCAACAGTAGAAGCCCGAGTTGAAACAGAAAAAGGCGTTTTTTTTGGAATGGTGCCAAGCGGGGCAAGCACTGGAGCAAAAGAGGCTTTAGAGCTCAGGGACCGCGGTAATTCTTTTATGGGAAAAGCTGTTACCAAAGCAGTTGGAAACGTAAACGAGGAAATCGCAGGAAAAATCGAAGGCATGGACTGCACCCATCAGGCCAAAATCGACCGCGAAATGACAGAGTTCGATGGAACCGAAAACAAGGAAATCCTGGGGGCAAACGCTATTCTGGCTGTCAGCATGGCAGCATGCAGGGCCGGGGCTTCAGCAAAAGGAATCCCCCTATATGAATACATCGCGGAACTGTGCGGAAGCAAAGGCACGACACTACCAACCCCTCAAATGAATGTAATGAATGGCGGAAAGCACGCAGGCCTTGAGGAAGACATCCAGGAACAAATGATTGTTGCTGCAGGCGCAAGAGACTACTCTGAAGCACTGCAGGCAAGCGTTGAAACATACCACGCTTTGAAAAAGCTGCTTAAAAAAAAGTTTAACTCTTCACAGGCTACGCTTATTGGCGATGAAGGGGGCTTTGTTCCAAAAGTTTCCTCTGTTCAGGAAAGGCTTGACCTAATGATTGGAGCAATAGAGGAAGCAGGCTATTCCGACATAATGTATCTGGCCATCGATTCCGCTTCTTCCGAATTCTTTTTTGACGAAACCTACAGGCTTTACGGCAAGGAATACAGCAGCCTTGAGCTTGTGGACTTCTACTCAGACCTTGTCGGCACATACAGGAGCATAATTTCTTTGGAAGACGGAATGGCTGAAGAGGACTGGGACGGCTGGAAAGCCTTGACCCAGAAAATAGGCCGCAAGGTTCAAATCGTTGGAGACGACCTACTTGTAACAAATCCAAAAAGAATAGAGCAGGCAATAGAAGAAGGAAGCTGCAACGCCTTGCTTTTGAAAATAAACCAAATCGGCACAATCACTGAATCAGTGCAGGCTGCAAAGGCAAGCAAGGCAGCAGGCTGGGGCATTGTGGTTTCACACAGGTCGGGTGAAACAGAAGACAGCTTTATTGCCGACTTTTGCGTTGGAATTGACGCAGGCCAAAGCAAGTTTGGTGCGCCGGCAAGAAGCGAAAGGAACGCAAAATACAACCAGCTGCTCAGAATAGAGGAATCCTTGGGCGAAAAAGGCTTGTTCTACGGAAAAAAGGCCGTGAAAAGCAGGTAAAGGTTAAAAACCTCAAGGTAGTTATTCTCTCATGCTGGACCTCATAGTTCTGCTTGCATTTTTTTTGTTCCTAAGCGCGTTCTTCTCAGGCACGGAAACGGCCCTGATTTCAGCAGACCACGTCAGAATAAGGCAGCTTGCAAAAAAAGGCAGAAGAAGCGCAAAGCTTGTTGAAGAATTTAAGGCAAACCCGCAAAAAATGCTGATTACAATACTTATTGGAAACAATGCAGTAAACATCGCCGGGGCCGCAATAGCAACAGATTTGGCACTTCAGGTGTTCCAAAGCTATGCAGTGGGGATATCCGTAGGAATTATGACCTTCCTTGTGCTCGTTTTCGGCGAAATAACGCCAAAAAGCCTTGCAGTGCAGTACAGCGAGCGCCTTTCAATGATAGTGATATGGCCAATCAAATGGCTTACAGTGATACTTTTGCCATTCATCTGGTTTTTCACCGGATTCACAAAACTCGTAAGCCGAATGATTGGAAAGCCTGATGAAGAAACCATAACAGAACAGGACATAAAAACGATGGTGACAATGGGAGCAGAGGTTGGAGCAATACACGAAAAAGAAAAGCAAATGATTCACCGCATATTCAAGTTTGACGACATAAACGTGGAAGACGTTATGACCCCAAGAAGCGAAATAAAAGCCATTTCTGCAAACGCAAGTTTGGAGGACGTAAGCGAACTGCTTGCAGAAGACCCCTACAGCAGGTGGCCTGTTTACAAAGGAAGCCTTGACCAGATTGTAGGCATTTTTTACGTAAAAGACGCATGGGGCTACTGGGCAAAAGGAAAAAACAGGACAAAGGCGGGAAAAATAGCACGGCCCGTGATTTTTGCCCAAACCAACAAAAAAATAAACAAGCTGTTGGCAGAATTCCAGCAAACCAGAACAAACATGGCCGTTGTAGTAGACGATTACGGCGGAGTTGTTGGAATAGCAACCTTGGAAGACCTTTTGGAAGAAATAGTTGGAGAAATAGTTGACGAAAGCGAAATACCAAAAGTCAACAAAATAAACGACTCATGTTTTGAAGCAGATGGAAAAGCAAGCTTAAGCGAAATAAACGAAGCCCTTAAAACAAACTGGAAAAGCGAACAGTTTGACACAATAAGCGGCTTCCTAATAGAAAAGCTTGACAGGCTTCCAAGCCAAGGCGAACAAATAACTGTTGGAAGCTATTCATTGAAAGCAACCCGAGTCAAAGAGCCCCGCGTTCTAAGGGTAAGAATTGAAAAAAAGAAAAGCCCCTAAAAGAATTTGTTGATAGTGGCCTGCTTCTTTTTAACGCCCTTTATTTTTGATTTCAGGTTGCCTATTTCGAAATCAAAAGAAAAAAACTCGCAGCCATTGCGCTGCAGCAGTTCCAAAGCGTTTTTTCCAATGCTTGGCGCAACCAGCAGGCCTCTCGTGTTACGGCCTTTGATTTTTTCAACCTGCTTCATGTAACGCTGAAGCTGCATCACGGCATTGTAGTCAGCCTGACGCCTCTTAACCTCGACAACGACAAGCCGTCCCTCAGAATCCTCAGCCAAAATATCTACAACGCCTTTTCTGAAAATTTCCTCCTGGTGCAAGGGCTTAAGACCGGGCTCCAAAAAGGAAAGGTCCTGCATGAGCTCCCTGCTCAACTCCTTTTCCGAGCCAAAAAGCCTTAAGTCAACGCTTTCCCTCACAGCATAAGAGTGAAGGCCGTCAACAGAGTAAAGCATCACATTGATTGTTTCCTTTGGCTTAAGCTTTCTTGCAGTCAACAAAATGCCACTGTCCTTTAGCTCGGCCCCAATTCTGGCCCCCATCATGTAATTGGTTGGCCTCAAAAGCCTGTTCTGATGGATTGCAAAAGAAGAATCGCCTTTGATAAGCAAAAGCCTTTTGCCACGGGAAAGCTTGCTCGCAGCCCTGCCCCAGTATTCGACAGACATGTCTGCAACCACAAGAAGCAAATCCTTCCTGCTTATAGCAGCATCAATTTCGTGCTTAGCTTGCTCTAGATCCATCAGAAAAGAAATAATGCAAAGTTGTTTTAAGCATTGTTTGTTCTTCAGCAACCGGGTTACAGCCAAGCTCAACCAGCGGCTTGAAGAAGAAGTCAGCAAAGAAAAAAAAGCAGCTTGCAGGCGTGAAGAAGTAATAAATAGCTTTGGCTAGTGAAGCCTCCCCGCCCTAAAGGGCGGGGCTTCCGCTGGGTTCAGTTAGCCCAT
>CAZMUN010000003.1:0-56198 GCA_964569815.1 uncultured archaeon | reverse complement strand
GAGCCATTCAGCAAATAAGAAGAGCTTTCAGGTATAAAAATTTGAGCCTCACAAGTTTTACTCTTCCAAGGCTATTCCAAGGTCCTGGTCTATTTCACGGGCAGTTCTCTTCATTCTTGCAAATATTCGGTCAATGTCCTCCTCAATTTCTTCAATGGTGCGAAACATTGAACGGCTTCTTGCAAAATAGTGCCTGCCCTGCCTTACAACCAAGCCAGACCTTTGCAAATTGTTCAAATGGTTTACAACAGAACCGCGGGACATTTTGACTCTGTCGGCAATTTGGCTGCTTGTCAAAGGCATTCCTTTTTCAGTTGCCTTCACTATCTCGCGAAAAATGCTTGAGGCCGTCTTGCCGCGGTCAATCGGTTCCAAAAAGCCCAGGGAACGGCAAAGCCATTCAAATTCCTTTTCCAAGGAATCTGAAAAAGGCCTTTCAACACGCCTTATGACAATCTGAAAAGAGGCGCGCCTGCCTTGTTTGTCCCGCATAAAAAGAAAAAGATTGGGAAAAGAATATAAAGGTTTTGTTTAAAGATTTATTTAAAAGTTTAAACGTTTTAATCAAAGGTGTTTTTTTGAAGGAAGCCAAAAAAGACGGAAACCAGGAACCAAGGCCTGAAAAAGGCCAGAAACTGGAGAAAGAGGGCCTTGAAAAAGAAGGCCTGAAAAAGGAAATGGCTGAACTCAAGGAAACCCTGCAGAGGACACAGGCTGAATTTGAAAATAGCAGGAAAAGGCTTGAAAAGGAAAAGCAGGATTTTGTAAAGGTGGCAGAAGCAGGCCTTGTAAAAGAGCTTTTGCCTGTACTGGACAGCATTGGTTCTGCAAAAGACGACGAAGGGATTCCAATGATCAAAAAGCAGCTTTTGGCAGTGCTTGAAAAGCACGGCCTGGGCGAAATAAAAAGCTTTGGGCAAAAGTTTGACCCAATGCTGCATGAATGCGTTATGCAGGGCAAGGAACCAGAAAAAGAGGACGAAATCGTTTTGGAGGAATTTCAAAAAGGGTATTTGTTTAACGGCATGGTTTTAAGGCATGCAAAAGTCAAGGTGAACAAGTTATGAGAAGCCCAACCCCCTTGGAATTGCCGGAAGACCTGGCACCGGAACAGCCTTACACAGGAAACAAAAAAAAGGAGTGATTTTAATGGCAAAAATAATCGGAATCGATTTAGGGACATCAAACAGTGCAGCGGCTTTTTTGGAAGCAGGAAAGCCAAGAATAGTTCCAAGCGCTGAGGGAGCAAGCCTTTACGGAAAGGCGTTCCCAAGCTATGTTGCATTTACCAAAGACGGCCAGGTTCTTGTCGGCGAGCCAGCCAAAAGGCAGGCTGTAAGCAACTCAGAAAACACCTTTACGGCATTTAAAAGAAAAATGGGCTCTGGGTTTAAATACAAGGCAGCCGAAAAGGAATACACGCCACAGCAGCTTTCCGCATTTGTCTTGCAGAAAATAAAAAAGGACGCAGAAGAGTTTTTGGGAGAGAAGGTCGAAAAAGCAGTCATTACAGTGCCGGCATACTTTGACGACAACCAAAGGCAAGCCACCAAGGACGCAGGCCAGATTGCAGGGCTTGAAGTGGTAAGAATAGTAAACGAGCCCACAGCTGCATCGCTTGCATACGGCTTGGACAAAAAGGAAAAAGACCAGAGAATACTTGTTTTTGACTTCGGCGGCGGAACACTTGACGTTACCATAATGGAATTCGGAGACGGTGTCTTTGAAGTCAAATCAACCTCGGGAGACACAGAACTAGGCGGAACAGACATGGACCAGGTATTGGTAGGCCACATTGTTTCCGAATTCAAAAAAGAGCAAGGCGTTGATTTGAACAAAGACAACATGGCAATGCAAAGGCTCCGTGAAGCAGCAGAAAAAGCCAAAATAGAGCTTAGCACTGTCTTTGAGACAGAAATAAACCTGCCTTACATTAGCGCCGACAAGGCCGGCCCAAAACACCTCACAACGAAGCTCAGCAGAAGCAAGCTCGAGCAATTGGTTGACCCAATAATCAAGAAATGCGAAAAGCCAATCCAGCAAGCGCTTGCAGACGCAAACCTTCAGCCGGCCGACATAAACAGGATAATTCTTGTCGGCGGGCCGACAAGAATGCCTTCTGTGCAAAAATTTGTGGAAAAGGTCGTTGGAACAAAAGTTGAAAGAGGCGTAGACCCAATGGAATGCGTGGCAATGGGAGCAGCAATCCAAGGCGGCGTCTTGTCCGGAGAAGTCAAGGACGTTCTGCTGCTTGATGTCACGCCCTTGACTTTGGGCATTGAAACCCTGGGTGGAATAAGAACGCCGCTAATTTCCCGCAATACAACCATTCCGACCAAAAAAAGCCAGATTTTTTCCACGGCAGCAGACAACCAGCCTGCAGTAGACATACATGTGCTGCAAGGTGAAAGAGAAATGGCCAAAGACAACAAGACCTTGGGCCGGTTCCAGTTGGTGGGAATACCGCCTGCGCCAAGAGGCGTTCCCCAAATAGAGGTAACTTTCGACATAGACGCAAACGGAATAGTGCATGTGAAAGCAAAGGACCTGGGAACAGGAAAAGAGCAAAGCATCAAAATAGTGGCCTCGCAGAAGCTCAAGGACGAGGAAATCGAGAAAATGAAAAAGGAAGCCGAAAAGTTTGCCGAAGAAGACAAGAAAAGAAAAGAGGAAATTGAAACAGTCAACCAAGCAGATGCTTTGACTTATTCAACCGATAAAGTAGTGGAAGAGTCAAAGGACAAGGTTTCTAAAGAAAAGCTTGACTCAGTGAAAAAGCTCAACGATGGACTGAAAGAGCTTTTGGGAAAAGAGCCAAAAGATACAGGGGCAATAAAGTCCAAAATGGATGCCCTGAACAAGGAAATGCAGCAAATTGGCTCAGAAATATACAAGAAGGCTGCTGAAGAGCAGGCCAAAAAACAGCAGGGCCAGCAGGGTCAAGGGCAGCCGCAGGGCCAAAGCCAACAGAAAGCCGGAAAAAAAGGCCCTGAAGACAATGTAGTGGATGCAGACTATGAAGTGAAAGACGACAAGGAAGAAAAGAAATAAGCTGCATAAAAAGCAGGCCAAAAAAAAAGCCTGCATTTTTAATTTCTTTTTTCAAATTATTTAACTGGTTGCCATGGCAGAGAAGCGCGATTACTATGAAATTTTGGGCCTAAAGAAAGGCGCTTCCATTGAAGAGGCAAAAAAGGCCTACAAAAGCCTTGCCAAAAAATACCACCCTGACCTGAACAAAGAAGAAGGCGCAGAAGACCGGTTTAAGGAAATACTTGAAGCCTACCAGGTTTTGTCAGACCCGCAGAAAAAGCAGAACTATGACCAGTTTGGGCATGCAGCCCAAGGCTTTCAGGGCTTTCAAGGATTCCGCGGCTTCAATGCCCGCGATTTCGACTTCGATTTTGGGGACATTTTCGGGGGCTTTGGATTTGGCTCCGGAATAAACGACATTTTCAGGGAAGCCTTTGGAGGCCGCTCAACATCAGGGCCTGCAAAAGGCGCTAACCTGCGTGCAGACATAAGCCTCAGCTTTGAAGAAACCGCTTTTGGAACAGAAAAAAGCATTTCCATTTCTCGGGTGGAAGCATGCAAAAAATGCAGAGGAAAAGGCGGCTTTGAAGAGGAGACATGCAGCCAGTGCCATGGCTCAGGAGTTTTAAGGCAAACAAAGAAAACCCCTTTTGGAATGTTTTCAACGCAAAGGCCCTGCCCAAAATGCGCTGGTTTGGGAAAAACATGGAAAAAAGCCTGCAATGAATGCAATGGAAAGGGCAGGGTAAGGGCAGTAAGAAAGGTAAAGGTAAAGATTCCCGCCGGAATAGATGCCGGAGACCACTTAAGGCTGGAAGGCCAGGGAAATGCAGGAATAAACGGCGGTTCAGCAGGCGACCTTTTTGTGGTTATCGTGTTTGTTGAGCCTCACGAGGTCTTCAAAAGGGACGGCTCAGACATTTTTTGCGAGGTCCCAATAAGCTTTGCAGAGGCAGCCCTTGGAACCAAAATAGATGTCCCGACTTTGAAGGGCAAAGCCTCGTTAAAGGTCCCTCCAGGAACCCAGACAGGAACCCTGTTCAGGCTAAAGGGAAAAGGCATAAAGGATTTAAGGGAAGAAAGCTTTGGCGACCAGTATGTAAAAGTCATTGTGCAAACCCCTGAAAAGCTTGGCAAAAAGCAGAAGCAGGTTTTTGAAGAGCTTGCAAAAGAGGAAAAGCTCAAAAAGAAAAGAAAAAGCTTTTTTGAAAGCGTCAAAAAAAAGTTCAGCTAGCGCTTCTTTTTCCGCTTTCCTTTTGGCTTTAGGCCGTCTTTTTTCTGTGCCCTGAACTCAAAAAAAGAGTAAACTATTGTGATGGCAACCGCAACTAGAACCGAAAAAACGGATATGAAAATGGCAACAGAAGAAAAAGGAACGCTTACCAGAGAGGCAAGGCCTGCCAAAACAAAAAGCTTTCCGCCCAAACGATGAGTTTTCTCCCAAACCCTGTCGTTTGCAAGAGTCCAAGGCGTTCTAATGCCAACAAAAAAGTTTCTCTTAAAGGAAGGCATTAGAATACCCAAAGAAATGAAAAGCATTCCCAAAGGCAGCATCAAAAGCTGGGACATGTTGAACGAATAGCCAAAGTTGGGCAAAAGCGTCAAGGCATAGAAGATAAGGAAGAAAAGCTCTAGCACATAGCCCAAGGCCCAATAGCTTTCCTCAAAGTCTTTCAGGTTTTTTTTGAAGACCGCTATTTTTGGAATAAGAAAAAGAAAAAACAGGAAGAGAACCATTACAATTGGAAACAGGAAGGCCCCAACCCATTTTGGCCCGCAGCCGTCAACCATTCCTTGGGCATTCCAATGAATTGGAACAGAGGATGGAAGAACAGGGTATGCAAGGAATGCAGTCAAAACTGCAAGGATTGCAAGCGCATGGCAGCCTGCCTTGAAAAGCTTCCTCTTCATTAAAATATAGTAAGCATTGCTTGCTTTTATTTCTTTGCTCAAGGCAAAGAAACCTTTTTTCTGCAAAGTTTCTTCGCCAAAAACCGCTTTTATTGCGGGTTCCGCAGGTTTGGAAATGTCTGGCAAAACCTAGAAGGGATGTGAGGCCTTGAAGGAAAAAAGCTTCTCAAAACCACCTGTTTTTACGGGGGTCAGAAAAAAAAGCTTTTTTTTTTACGCAACCAAAAAATAGGTTTCTTTGAATAAAAGGCTGGCCTTTAAAAAAAGTTTCATAAATGGGTTTGTAAGGTGTCTTTTATCGTTCTCAAGGAAAAGCAATGAGTTTTATTCTTTTTCTTCGATTTTTTTAGTTAAAGGAAACAAGTTTGGTGCATAGATATGGCTTTGGATTTGCATAAAAAAGAGGAAAAATGGCAGAAATGCTGGCAAAAAAATGGCATATACCAATTTGATGAAAAGAGCAAAGCACCTGTTTACAGCATTGATACCCCGCCGCCAACTGTTTCCGGGACAATGCACATGGGCCATGCCTTTGCCTTTTCCCAGCAGGACTTTATTGCAAGATACAAGAAAATGAGGGGTTTCAACGTTTTTCACCCAATAGGCTTTGACAACAACGGACTAGCAACAGCCCTTATGGTTGAAAAAAAGAAAGGAATAAAGCAGAAGCATTTTTCAAGGGACGAATTTACGGAACTCGTTCTTAAGGAAACTGCAGAAGAAGAGAAAAAGATGAAAGCAGCCTTTGAAGGCATTGGAATAAGCTTTGACTGGTCTTTGCTTTACAGGACAATTGACGATTTGGCAAGAAAAACCGCCCAGCACAGTTTTTTGGACTTGCATAAGCAGGGAAGGCTTTACCAAAAGGAGGCCCCGACAATGTGGTGCCCTAGCTGCGAAACCGCGGTTGCACAGGCCGAGTTGGAGGATAGGGAGATTGAAAGCACTTTCAACGACATTGTTTTCAAAACAAGGGAAGGAAAAGAGGTAATCGTTGCCACAACCAGGCCAGAGCTTTTGCCTGCATGTGTTGCAGTTTTTGTCCATCCAACTGACAAGCGTTACAAACAACTTGTTGGAAAAAATCTAAAGGTGCCGTTGTTCGATTTGGAGGTTCCGGTAAAAGAAGATTTGCGGGCAGACCCTGAAAAAGGAACAGGCATTGTAATGTGCTGCACTTTCGGCGACCAGACAGACATGGAATGGTACTTTGCCCACAACCTGCCTTTGAGGGTTGCCATAACAGGGGGCGGAAAAATGAATGAATTGGCCGGAAACTATAAAGACCTTGGATTGGTTGAGGCAAGGAAGGCAATAATCGAGGATTTGAAGAAAGAAAGGCTTTTGAAGGGCCAGAAGCCGATAAGGCATGCCGTGAATGTGCACGAGCGCTGCAAAACCGAAATGGAGATTTTGCCAAGCAAGCAATGGTTTGTGAAATACCTGGATTTGAAAGAAGAGTACATTGTGAAAGCAGAGGCCCTTGAATGGGTTCCGGCTTTCATGAAAGCAAGGTATGACAACTGGATTCGAGGCCTGCAATGGGACTGGTGCATTTCAAGGCAACGCTATTACGGGATTCCGTTCCCTGTATGGCACTGCAAAAAATGCGGAGAAGTAAAATTGGCTTCTGAAAAAGAGTTGCCAGTGGACCCCTTGAAAGACAAGCCAAAGGGCAAGTGCAAGTGCGGCTCCACAGAATTTGGGCCAGAAGAGGATGTGTTGGATACCTGGTTTACCTCCTCTTTGACCCCGCAAATAAACTGCAAATGGGTTTTGGACAGGGAGTTTTTTGAGAAAATGTTTCCCATGGATTTGAGGCCACAGGGCCATGACATAATCGCTTTGTGGGCATTCAACACGATTGTAAAGGCCCTGTTCCACCAAAAGCAGCTGCCGTGGAAAACCATTACGATAAACGGCTGGGCTTTGGACCCAAAGGGCAAAAAGATGTCAAAGAGCTTGGGGAATGTGATAAGGCCGGAGGAAATGATTCAAAAGTACTGCGCTGACGCCTTGAGGTATTGGGCCGGGCTGCCTGTTCTGGGAGAAGATGTGCCGTTCATGGAAAAGGAAATGGTTGCAGGAAAAAAATTCATTACAAAGCTTCACAATGCCTCAAGGTTTGTTGAAATGGTTTTGAAAAAAAGCAAGCCTGCAAAGATTGACAAAAAGGCCTTGCAGCCAGAGGACAAAGCAGTGTTAAGCAAGCTTAACCGTTTGATAAAAGAGTCAACAGAGGCATTTGACAAATTCGAGTTCAGCAAGGTTTTGAACCCGGTGAGAAACTTTTTCTGGCAGGAGTTTGCAGACTATTACATAGAGGAAGTTAAAACACGCGTATACAATGAAAAGGACAAAACAGGGCCAATTGCAGCAGCTGTTTTGCAGGAAGCCGTTTGGAAAACGGTTTTAATGCTTTCCCCATTTATTCCCCACACCACAGAAGAAATAGCGCAGACAAGCTTCAAGAAGTTCCTCAAAGAGAAAAGCATTCATTTGGAGTCATGGCCTGAAGCAGACGAAAGCTTTTTTGACGAAGAGGCTGAAAAAGGGTGGGAGCATGCAAATAGGATGATAGCGGAAATGCGCAAGCAGAAAAGCCAGCAGAAAAAGCCATTGAACACGCCGGTAAAAAAAGCCGTTGTTGAATTGAATGCGGATTTAAAGGGATTTGAGGGCTTGATAAAAAGGACAATGTCTATTGCAAGCCTTGAACTTAAGAAAGGAAAAGAACTGTCAGTAAAGCTGGAATTTTAGGTCTGTTTTTTATGGAAATGGTTAGGCAGGGTGCGGAAGCAAAGCTTTTCAAAACTGTTTTTGGGGGAAAGCCTGCTTTGCTTAAGGCAAGGATTCCAAAGGAGTACAGGTGCAGGCAGCTTGACGACTTGCTTCGTGCAACGAGGACAAGCCGTGAAGCAAGCTTGCTTAGGAAAGCAAGGGGTTTGGGCGTAAGGACTCCTGCGGTTTACTCTGTTGACAGGGGAAAGAAGGAGATATTGATGGAGTTTGTGGAAGGCCCTCGCTTGAAGGATGTTTTAAGCAAGAAGAATTTGGGCTTATGCAGGCCTGTTGGAGAAGCAATTGCAGCAATGCATGCCTCTAACCTGATTCACGGCGACCTTACTACAAGCAACATTCTGGTGAAAGGCAAAGAGCTTTATTTTATTGACTTTGGCTTGGGTTACGGTTCCGCAAGGCTGGAAGACAAGGCCGTTGACCTGCTTGTTTTCCAAAAGACTTTTGAGGCCACGCATGTAGAGCTGATGCCAAAGGGCTGGAACTTGGTTTTGGAAGGCTATTTGGAAAAAGGCGGCTCCAAAACAGTTGTAAGGCATATGGAAAAGGTTAGGGAAAGGGCCAGGTACCACTAGCTTGGGCTGCGTGAAGGCTTTTTAAAGGTTTTGATGGCGAATTTATTTACAAATTTTTTGATTTGTCTTTCCAGTGCCGGAAAGGGCTGGAAGGTAGCCGCATTGCTTTTGCGGTGATTTTTTATGGCAAAAAAGGCTGAAAAGAAAGAAGAAAAGGCTGAAAAGAAAGAAGAAAAGGCTAGCCCTAAGGCCAAAAAAGAGGAAAAAGAAAAAGCTGAAGAAAAACAGGCCAAAGAGGAAAAGCCAAAAGCCAAAAAAGAGGCCCTGGAAGCCGAGGAAAGCCAAAAAAACAGGGAAAAGAAACAGGCCAAAGAGGAAAAAAGGCCTGCCAAGAAAGGGAAGCAGAAGCCAAAGAGGGGAAAGGCTTCGGTAAAGGATTTTGTTGAGCTTAAGCCAAAAGAGGTCGAAGAGGCAATAGTTCATTTGGCAAACGAGGGCCATACTGCTTCTGAAATAGGAATGATTTTGCGCGACCAGTACGGCATTCCAAAAACCGCAAAGGTGATTGGAAAAAAGGTTGGCCGGATTTTAGCTGAAAACAAGCTTGTTGGCCAGGTTCCAGAGGACTTGATGAACCTTATTAGAAAAAGCGTTGCCTTGCGGGAGCACTTGGAAAAAAACAAGAAGGATATGAGTGCAAAGCGCGGTTTGATGCTCACGGTTTCAAAAATTCGGGCCCTGGAGAAATACTACAAAAGGCAGGGAAAGCTTCCTTTGACCTGGAGATACAGCCCTGAGACCGCTGCCTTGCTTGCAAAGTGATTTTTTATGAAATATGAGTTTTTTTTGGAGAGGAACGGAGAAAGAATCGAAGAAGAGAAAGGCGATTTGGCTTTGGGGGAATTGCTTGAAAAGGTTGATTCAATCGTTGTTAAGTTGAAGTGATTTTTATGGCTGAAAAAAAACAGGCTGCAAAGCCGGGAAAAAAGGTTGTCAAAAAAGGCAAGGCAATTGACAAGTGGAAGAGAAAACAGTGGTATACTCTTGTTGCTCCGGCTGAATTTGACAGAAAGGTTTTAGGTGAAACCGTTGCAGAAAAACCCAAGAACCTGATGTCGAGGACAATTGTTTCTGATTTGGGCCAGCTTACAGGCCAAAGGCAAAAACGTTACGTAAAGGTCGTTTTCCAGGTGGAAAAAGTTGAAGGAAACAACGCAAACTGCAAAACCGCGGGGCATGAAGTCAGCTTTTCTTTTTTGAACAGGCTTTTGAGGAGAAGAACAAGCAAGGTTGAGGTTGTCCAGACAGTGGAAACCGAGGACAAAGCCAGAATGAGGGTAAAGACCGTTGCTCTTTCAGTAAGAAAGCTTACCAGGAAGCAGGAACGCAGCATAAGAAAATTCGTGTCCGAATTTATTGAAAGAGCCGCAGGAAAGAAAGGCTTTCAGCAGTTCTCCCAAGAGCTTATTTTTGGGGCACTTGCATCAAAGCTTTTCAAGCAGGTCTCAAAAATCGCTCCACTGAAAAGGGTTGAAGTGATAAAAAGCAGGCTGATGGAAGGTAACTGAGATGCCGTTTCCGGTTGAAGTTGCAGTTCTGCTTTTAACTTTAGCTGCTTTCAGCCTGGTTTCTTACAGAAAGAAAATGCTAAACTTTGAAGGCGTTCTTATTGCAAACATTGTTGGAATAGCCATTTTTCTTTTTTCTGAATGGAATCTTGTTTATTTTTTTGTAACTGTCCTGTTTTTTGTAGCTGCAGAAATTGCAACGATTTATTCAGGGAAGAGAAAAATAAAGCATGAGGTAAGAACTGCTGGAAACATTTTGGGAAACAGCGGCACTGCGATACTTGCCCTTGCAGTCGGCTTTCCTTTAGGGTTTTTTGCGGCATTTGCAAGCGCTTTGGCTGATACGCTGAGTAGCGAAATAGGACTGCTTTCCAAAAAAAAGCCTGTTCTTGTAACAAGCCTGAAAACAGTTGAGCCTGGAACAGACGGCGGGGTAACCGCTTTGGGTTTGGCGGCATCTGTTTTGGGAGCTGGCTTGATTGCCATACTGCATTTCGCGTTTTTTGGAAACCTTTTTCTTGCCCTTGTCTTGGTTTTGAGCGGTTTTTTTGGGTCCGTGGTTGACAGCTTTTTTGGAGCATTGTTTGAAAGGCAGGGCATGTTAAACAACACCGAAGTGAATTTTTTGGGAAGCTTTGGCGGAACGGTTTTGGCATGGGCGCTTTTTGTTCTTTAAGGCAAAGGAAAAGATTTAAATTAGGTTAAAGCAAAAATCATTAGAAAAATCGTGGTTTCATGACCGGACTTGTCTTTTTTGTAATAAGAGTGAGCCTGATAGCAATTCCGCTTTATTTGTGCAATAGCCTTGCCCTTGTTTTTGGCGGAATTCACCCGATTGATTTTGGAAAAAATTTTTTTGACGAAAAGCCTGTTTTGGGGCGGGGAAAAACTTTTAGGGGAACCTTTTCAGGGGTTTTTTTCGCGGTCTTGGGGGCTTTTCTTCTGCAGCTGGTTTTTCCGCAGGTTAATGCAATAATGTCTGTAGGTTACTTGGCTTATGGCGCCTTGCTGGCCGTTGGAGCGGTTTTAGGAGATTTTGCAGGAAGCTTTCTTAAGAGGCGGCTTTCTATTGAGAGGGGGAAAAGCGTTTTTTTGCTTGACCAGCTTGACTTTGTTTTAGGCGGCTTTGTTTTGGGGGGTCTTTTGATGTTCCCTTCAACCTTGGAAATGCTTTTTCTTTTTGCTTTCACTATGCTGGCCCATGTTTTGGGGAACTGGATTGCCTTTTTTGTTAAAATGAAGAAAGACCCGTGGTGAGATGGAAGAGAAAAACGAGTTTTCAAGAAAAGCGCTTTTTTTTCTCCTCAAGTTTTTTGCCATTTACGCAGTTTTGCAGTTGCTTATTCTTAATGCGCCGATTGAGAGCCTAAAGGAATGGATTGCTTTTATTGAAGCGCAGGGCCTTGGATTGGAAAGTGTTGGAAACAGGGTGTTGTTTCAGGGCCATGGCTTTGAGATAGTGGCAAACTGCACAGGCCTTATGGGAATAAGCGTTTTGGCTGCAATAGTTTTTGCTTTGCGAAAGCCTGATTTAAAGAGAAAGGCGGTTCTTTTTGCTTTTGGGGCAATGGTTTTGTTTCCACTTAACTTGGTTCGGGTTTATTTTGTCATCTGGGCTGCCTTGTCTTTTGGCATTCAATTTAGTGAAGCAATCCATGTCTTAACATGGTTTTTGTCAGCTGGCTTGATTTTGGGCTTGTGGTATTATTTGACCAAAAAGGTTGCTTCTGTAAAGGATTTCAGCAGCCTTTTGTAGCTATTTTTTTTCAATTATTTTTTTGGCTACTTCGCCAAAAGCAGGCCTTGTTATTAGAACGCCTACGAGGACACCGATTGTTGTTGTAATGGCAAAGCCTACAAGGCGGCCCAAGCCAAACCCTATGATTATTATTGGCAGCATTGCTGCAATGGTTGTTGAGGCTGCTGCCATTATTATGAAAAAGGCCCTTTTTGCCCTTGACACAAGGCTTCCGGCCTGGTCTTTTATGCCGCGCCTTAACTCGTCTGTTATTATTATCTGGTGGTCTACACCTGTTCCCACTGCTGCAAGTATTCCTGCCACCGCACCCAAATCAAACTTGCTTATCAAAGAAGCAATGGCTGTTGTTATAAGGACTTCACTTACTCCAATGCAGACTATTGGAATTGTTAGCCTTAGCATGCGGTATCTTAGGAATACGACCAATGCGACCACGAGCAGTGCTATCAGCCCAATGAAGGCCACGTTTTGAAGGAAGTTTTTCCCCAACAGGGGGGAGATTGTTTCCTTGCTGATGCTTTTCACTGAAACGCTGAGGCTTCCGCTTTGAAGCAAAATTTCCAAATCCGCCCGCCTTTGTATTGCTGCGTCCCTTGTCTGGGCAAAGCCAAAAATCTGGAGCTTGTCCATTGTTTTTGCGTCTTCAAGCCTTGCTACATCCATTTGGGCCACGCCTTCACTTAGGCCAATAATGCTTCTCATGCCTACGGCATCAAAAACAAAGGGCATTCCCTCTTTCACAGGAACCTCTCTCAATTCGAAGCCTTTTTCTACAAGATGGCCTTTAAGGCTTTGGTTCATGGTTTCAGGTATTACTGCTGTTTTTTTCTCTGAAGCCAGCTGGTTTAAGAGTGATTCCTGTTCAGGGGAAAAGCTTTCCTCTGTAAGCATGTAGGGCATTTGGGAATTGAGAATGGTTTCATCTATTTTGGTTCCTTGCGGAATTCCCTGCCCAAAGACCCCTTCAAGAAGGATTTGTTCGTCTGAAAAGTATAGGTCTTTTGGCATTACAAGCACGGCGTCTTTTGGCCTGTCTATGAAAAAGTATGTCTGCTGGCACTCGTATTCACGGCCTGTTTCCGGGCTGTAGGATATGAGTTCGCATTTGTGGAAGGTCATTTCTGTGAAGCGCTGGGCGGCCTTGCTTTTTAGAACAAAGGGCAGCACCCACCTAATGCCTCCGCTTTCCTGGTAAAGGGAATAGCCGCGGGCTGGGTCTTTTGGCATCTCGATAATGTCTTCCCCTGAAAAGATTACGTTGCCGTCTATCGTGGCTTCGAAGACACCCTGTTTTTTTAGCAGGGATTCTATTCTTTCAATTGTATCGGGATCTGATTCTGCTACTTGTGCGATTACAAAGTCTTCTCCGAAGAAGTTTACGCTGATGTCTCTTAGGCCGGTCCAGTCAAGCCTTTGCTGGATTGTTTGTACAATGCGGGACCTTTCATCCGTGCTTTGTATTGGCTCGTCAAGCTCTATTTGGAAAAGGGTTCCTCCTTTGAAGTCTATTCCAAGCTGCATTCCCCTGAAGCCGAGTATCAGTATTGAAAGCAGGAGAAACGCAACCCAGAGCTGGATTTTCCAGTTCTTGTACAAGTCCATTCACAAAACACCTTTTTGCTCTTTTCTTTGCGCGTACCAAAGCAGGATTTCTGCGTTCATAAGCCAGGTTGAAACGATGTCTGCAAGCAATCCAAAAAGAATTACTGCCGCTATCTCAAATATCACGAATATTTGGGTAAGGTAGGCTATTACAAGCATTGAGAGAAGGGCTGCAATAGTGGTTCCGGTCATCGTGAGGCCTGTTGCCATTGCATCTGCTGCCCTTGAGGCAGGCGTTTTTTCTTTCCGGTGCAAAATCCTGGTAGTAAGCATTATGTCTGTGTCAACACTGTATCCGACAAGCATAAGCAAGGCAGGGATACTACTTAAAGAAAGAGGTATTCCGAAAACAGTCATAAGGGCCAATGCGCCTGAAACGTCAAAGACTGCTGCTGCAATCACTGCAAGGCTTGGAATTATTTTTCGGAAGAAGAGGAAAATTACCGCAATTATGAGTATTCCAGCCATTATTGCAACGTTGAACGCTGTTTGCCAGAAGCTTCTTCCCAAGGTAGGGCTTACTTCCTTTTTCTGGAAGGCAACGTTTTCCCCCAAGCTGAATTCCTTTGTTATCAGGCTTTGCATTTCCTGGTTGATGGCTTGGTTTGCTTCAATGAAGTGTTGCTCGGCCTGGTTTAAGGCGGCTTCTGTGTCTGGCGAAAGGGCGGTGGACTCAAGGAATGGCTCAAGAATGCTTACTGCTTCCTCGATGTTTTGCCTGGCTGCTTGAGGGTTTGTTTCAAGGGCTTGTTTTGCAAGGGCAAGCTGTGCTTCTGCTGCAAGCAGTGTATTGTTTCCGGCAAACTGTATGTTTACCCCGTTTCCGGCTGGCCCAGAAATGCTGTTTACTTTTAGGTCGAGAAGGTCAAAGTTCTGGTTAAGGAGTTTTTTCAGTTCAAGTGCATCAATTGGCTTTTCGCTCCTTGCAACAAGCAGTGTTCCGCCTTGCAGGTCGATGCCGCGCGGAATGCCTGGCCATATTGTTATCAGGAAAAGGAAGGCTATGAAAAGCAGTGCGGGAACAAGCATGTAGAGCTTGTAGCTTTTTTTGGAATAAAATCCGGTAAAATCCAACTCAAAAACCCCTTTTTTCCCAACCAAATAACTATTTAAAAGCTTAAAAACAGCTATATCAATAGGCTAACCAAATGATTAAAAATATTGGTAAAAGGCCTGTGATTTTGGTAACAGTGGTGTGATATGAGTTTCAGAATTTTGCCTGGTTCCAAGGAAATGCTTGACATTGCTTTCAGGCGGGCCAGAAAGGAAGCCAAGGCCATGAAGAGGCAGAATGCAAGGATAAAGGATGCCAAGTCAAGGGCTGTCAGGCAGATAGAGGTTGCTTCTGGCTATGTCGTGGAATTGCTTTACCAGACTGCTGAAAACTTTCCAACCTTTTCCTCTTTGAAGCCCTTTTACAGGGAACTCATTGAATGCACGATAGATGTCGAGAATACGCTTAAGGCCTTGGGCCATATGTCTGCTGAAAGAAGAATAATTGAAAGGCTTCGCGGTCAGCATATTGGCAGGATAAAGGGGCTTGAAAAGGAAAACTGGAAAGAGGCAAGCGTTATAGTGAAAGAGTTTTATGGCCGAATGTCCGGGTTAGTGAAAAAGCTTGATAAAAGCATAAAGGTTTACAACGAAGCTGCACGGAAGCTAAAGGAGCTGCCTGCCGTAAGCCCGGATCTTGATACAGTTATTTTGGCAGGCTATCCAAACACAGGAAAGTCCACGATTCTGCACAGGCTGACCAAAAGCACTCCAAAGGTTGCGCCATACCCTTTTACAACACAGAAGCTACAAATAGGGTATATTATGCATAATTATGACAAGGTTCAGCTTATTGACACCCCTGGGTTGCTTGACCGGCCTTTGGAGAAAAGGAACAAGATTGAAAAAAAAGCCATTGCAGCATTAAGGCACCTTGCAAAGGTAATTGTTTTTGTTGTTGACCCGACAGAGGAATGCGGGTTTTCTTTGGAAAAGCAAGCAGCCCTGCTTAATGAAATGAAGCACCGGTTCAAAAAAGCAGAGTTTCTTTTAGTTGTGAACAAGGCAGATGTTGCCAAAGAAAAGCAAACCATGGAAGCAAGAAAGCTTTTCGGGAGCGCAATCTTGGACGGAAAAGGCCTTGCAACAGGCCTTAGAGAAGCTGTTCTGGAAAGGCTTTAGACTCTATTTAAAGGCTTTTCTTTCAATAATATTTTTGGTTTTAAAGCCACGTGGATCTTAATTTAGCTTTCCATTGGGCGCTGATTGTGGAGGTGCTGAAATGGCGGACGCAGGATTGAAAAAAGAGTTGCAGGAGCTTCTTGAACTAATGGAAGATGTTTTGGAAGACCACTCGGTTCCAAGAAATATTCGAACGAAAATAGAGGAAGCAATGCAGAAGGTTTCTGCAAAAAACGCAAAAGTCGAGGAAATCAGCACTGCAGTGTATATGATGGACGACATAAGCAAGGACCTCAACATTCCTTCGCATACAAGAACTGACATCTGGGAAATGATCAGCAGAATGGAAGCAATTAAGGAGAAGATGAAGGAGTAATCCCAGTGCAGATGCAGGTTGAAGAAAAGGAAAAAGAAATCGTTGAGTATGCAAGCAAAAAAAACGCGTTCGTTGACGAAACCGCGCTTGAGCTGTTGATAAAGCAGGAAGACTTTTCCGAACTGATTGACAGCATTCTTGAAGACGGCGTCTTTTTCATAAACAAGGAAAATGTTGAAAAAAAGCTTTTAGCAGGGCAAATGCCAGACGCTAACAAAAAAACATGCATTGTGCAAAACAAGGGCTTCAGGCCCTTGGCAAAAGAATTGGACCCAAAAATAAATTTTCTTAGAGACCGGGACGTTACAGGGCAAAGCAAAAGCGAAGGCAAATCCGAAAACTTTTTGGCTTACTTTCGAAGAAAGTTCGAGCTGCTTTCAAAGATTCTGAGGCAGAGGCAGGGGTTCTCCCCAAGGCCGATAAGCAGCTTAAAGGACTTGCCAAAAGGCAGGCCTGTTGACGCAATAGGCATGGTTTTCAGGAAATGGATTACAAAAAAAGGCCATGTTGGGCTGCAGTTCGAAGACTTGAACGGGCAATGCATTGCACTGATTTTGAAAGACGACATCAACCTGGTAAATGTTTCTGAAAGAATTCTTGTCGACGGCGTAATAGGAATAAAGGCGGTCAAATGGAACGAAGACCTACTCATAGTAAAAGAGGTTTTTTGGCCAGACATGCCCATAAGGCAGAAAACGCTTGTTGAATCCGAGTTCTTCATTGCTTCAACAAGCGATTTCCATATTGGAAGCAAGCTCTTCCTTGAAAAAGAATGCCATTCCTTCCTGAGCTGGCTCAACGGGCGAACGGGCTCGGAAAAAGAACGCGAACAAGCAGGCTGTGTCAAATACCTTGTTATGAGCGGGGACAACGTAGACGGCGTAGGCATTTACCCAAACCAGTTCGAGGAACTGGCAATAAAAGATATCTACAAGCAGTACGAGCACTTCTCTGACTTGATTATGCAGGTCCCAGAATATGTTGAAGTAATCATATGCCCTGGCCAGCACGACGCAGTCCGCTGGGCAGACCCACAGCCCGCGGTCCCAAAAGAGTTTTTGCCAGAGCTCTCCAAAATGAAAAACGTTCACCTTGTTGGAAGCCCAAGCTGGTTTGAAATAGAAGGCCTGAAAACAATGGTTTACCATGGCGCTGCATTGCACGACCTTATTGGAAGCGTAAGCTTTCTCAACTCAGGGCACCCTGAACAGGCCATGATAGAGGCTTTGAAAAAAAGAGACATAATGTCAACCTATGGCCTGAAACAGCCTTATGTGCCGGAAAAAGAGGACTACTTGGTTATACAGGACCAGCCAGACATTGTCTACATTGGAGACATGCACCACAACGCTTACGGAAACTACCGCGGGACAACAGTAATAAATTCCGGAACATGGCAAAGCAGAACAGACTACCAAGTTAGGCTAGGGCATGTTCCAACGCCAGGAATAGTGCCGGTCTTTGAAATAGCAACAGGAAAAATAGGCGAAAAAAGGTTCATGCAGCAGGAGGCCTTTAAATGAAGGTCAAAATACATGTTGACGCAAAGCCGCATGTAAAAGCATACTACCAAAAGCTTGTTGAAGAAACCGAAAAACAGCTTGATTTGGCAGAAAAAGCCAAAGCAAAAGGGTTTGACGTAAGCCCAAAAATAGAGTCAAAGCCAGTGGCAGACCTTGCAGACAGAACCGAAACAATTATAGGGCCTGTGGGTATAGCGGCAAGATACCGGCAGGTCTTTGAAGAAAAAAAAGGCGACAGGCTTGAAGCCATATTCCAAATTTTCAGGGAAATAATTGAACAAAAATGGTGCAAAATAGGGGACCCTGGGAAAAGGGTCGAACAAGCCATAAAAACATCGCTTGTTTTGAACACCGAGGGGGTTGTTGTTGCACCCTTGGACGGCGTTCCCGAGATAAAAATAAGCAAAAACCCGGATGGCACAGAATACATTGATATATACTACGCAGGGCCAATTCGTGCAGCAGGAGGAACAAGCCAGGTTCTGCCCCTAATTTTAGGCGACTATGGGAGAAAAATCCTTGGATTGGACAAGTACAAGCCGACTGACGATGAAGTGGAAAGATATGTTGAAGAATGCCAGATATACGATGAGATTGTGACAAGGCAGTACAAGCCAAGCGATGATGAAGTCAGAAAGATTGTAAGAGGCTGCACTGTATGCATAAACGGCGAGCCAACAGAAGAACGCGAAGTCTCATTGAACAGAAACCTTCCCAGAATAAAAAGCAACCGTGTCAGAGGAGGAATGTGCCTTGTTTTAAGCGAAGGCGTTGCATTGAAAGCAGCAAAAATTCTCAAATTTGCAAAAAAATTAAACCTGGACTGGATCTGGCTTGAAGACATAATAAAGGTTGACAAGGCCGACTCAGGGGAAATAAAAATCAAGCCAAGCGAAAAATACCTCAAGGGTGCGGCAGCAGGCAGGCCAATCATTGCCTACCCCTCAAGGTTTGGCGGCTTCAGGCTAAGGTACGGGCGTTCAAGAAACACGGGCATAATGGGAAAAGGGATTCACCCCGCAACAATGCACCTCTTGAACGGGTTCATCGCAAACGCCACACAAATGAAGGTTGAAAGGCCGGGAAAGGCAGCGGGAATGGCTCCAGTGGATTCCATTGAGGGGCCGATTGTAAGGCTTCTCAATGGCTCGGTTGTGAAAGTGAAAAGCCTTGGGGAAGCAGTAAAGGTAAAGAACCGCCTTGACAAAATACTTTTTTTGGGAGACCTGCTTGTAAGCATTGGCGACTTCAGGCATTCTGCTCACCCGCTGGTGCCAGTAGGCTATTGCTCTGAATGGTGGGCACTGGAAGCAAAAAGCCAGCTTGGCGAAAAAGCAAAGGAAATCTCACAGGACTTGAAAAACCACGCAGGCGTAGGCATAGAAAGGGCTTTGGAGCTTAGCTCCAAATACCATCTGCCATTGCATCCAAATGCCTTGTTTTACTACAAAGGCCTTGACAAGAAAAAGCTTTTGGAACTCAAAGCCTTTCTGGAAAAGGGGAAAAAAGTTTCCCAACAGAGAGAGCTTGAAAAAGGCCCTGAAAAGGAATTGATTGAACGCATTGGGCTATGCCACGAGGTAAAGGAAGGAAAAATTCTCGTAAAAGAAGAAGAATTCCTTGCGCTGGAAAAAGTTCTTGCACTAGGAAGCAAAAGGCTTGAAACCGCGCTTGAAAAATCTGTTGACATTGTTTCAGCATTAAGCATGGTTGCAGGCTTCCCTGTAAAAGACCTTGCAGGAACCTGGATTGGGGCAAGAATGGGCAGGCCGGAGGCAAGCAAGCCAAGGAAGATGGCAGGCAACCCACACGTGCTCTTCCCAATAGCACAAGCAGGCGGAGCCACAAGGTCAATCAACAAGGCAATGGTTTCAAACAAGCAGGGAAAAGAGGGCTCTGTTCTAGTTGAGATTGCCTTGTACAAATGCCAAAAATGCGATTCCATAAAAGAGCAGCCATTCTGCGAAAAGTGCGACCTGAGAACCGAAAAGATGAACATTTGCCCAAACTGCGGAACCTTGGGAAAGGAAAAAAACTGCCAGAAATGCGGCACAGAAACAGAAACATTCAGCAAAAGAAGCGTGGACCTGGGAGAACTAATGCATGACGCATCCCAAAACCTGGGCATGAAGATTCCAACAATTGTGAAAGGCGTAAAGGGAATGATAAACGCAGGAAAGGTTGCAGAGCCGCTGGAAAAAGGCCTGCTTAGGGCAAAATACGACCTGCATATTTTCAGGGACGGAACCATAAGGTATGAGGCCATAAACGCGCCATTAAGCCATTTCAGGCCGGAAGAAATAGGCTTGACAGTGGACCAAGTGAAAAAGCTTGGATATGAAAAGGACGTAAAAGGGAAGCCGATTGAAAACCCTGGCCAAATGATTGAAATCATGGTTCAAGACATTGTAGTGGACGAAAAGGCCGGCGACTTTTTTGTAAAGGTTTCCCAGTTTTTGGACGAGCTTCTTGAAAGATTCTACAAAACAAGGCCCTACTTCAATGCAAAGAAAAAAGAAGACTTGATTGGACAGCTTGTTTTGGGTTTGGCGCCGCACACATCAGCAGCAGTCGTAGGCCGCATAATAGGCTATACCAAGGCCCGCGCTTGCTTTGGACACCCCTACTTTCACCAGACAAAAAGAAGAAACATTGACGGCGACCAAGACAGCCTCATGCTCTTAATGGACAACCTCTTGAACTTTTCACACAGTTACCTGCCGGCTTCCCGCGGCGGAAGAATGGATGCGCCCCTTGTTTTCACGGTTGCATTAAGGCCCACAGAAATAGATGATGAATGCTATGAAATGGAAACTGTTTGGGAATACCCTTTGCAGCTCTATGCAAATGCTTCAAAAGTAACACAGCCAGAAGTAGAGGGCCTGACTCTAGTGAAAAACATTTTGGGAAAAGAAGGCCAGTACTCAGGCTTTGGCTTTACACATGACACAAGGCAGTTTGACGAAGGGCCAACTTTTTCAAAATACGTGCAGTTGAAAACCATGGAGGAAAAGCTAAGAGCGCAAGCCAAAATCCAGGGAAAAATTGTAGCAGTCGACGAAAAAGACGCATTGGAACGCGTCATGCTAACACATTTAATGCCGGACATCATTGGAAACACGCGGGCCTTCAGCAGGCAAAGCTTTCGCTGCACAAACTGCAATGCCAGAATCAGGAGGCCTCCTTTGGACGGGCGCTGTCCAAAATGCAAAAAAAGCAAAATCATTCTTACAGTAAACGAGGGCGGCGTGCGCAAGTACTTGGATATCGCAAAGACGCTTGCAGCCGAATTCGAATTAAGCCCTTACCTGAGGCAAAGGTTAGAGCTAATAAGCCAGGAAATTGACAGCGTGTTCCACAACGAAAAGCCGGAACAAAAAAAGCTCGCAGAGTTTGTGTAAGCTTAGCCAACCATTAGCTCTTTTTCAAGGGCCTGCAAAAGCTTTTTGGCATCAAAGCCCAATCTTATCAGAGTCGTGGTGCCGCGGACTCCTTTTCCAGAGGCAGTTGTCAAAAGCAGGCCATATGTTTCCAGTTCATTCACATATTCCCTAAACCATCTGCTTGAAACAGCCTGCTCGCCGATGCCTAAAGCAACGCGCTCGTATTCGCGGTAGGCGTCCCCTGAGAAAAAGACTCCTTTTTCCTTTTGGCCGTTTAATCTTCCATATCCATGGCCCTGCAATGTCATCAAAGAAATGCTGTAAAGCACGAGCTGCTGCTGTTTGGGCAGGGTTTCAACCATGCTCAAGGTTACCTCTTCCTCAACGCGGGTTTTGGCAACCCTAACCAGAACATCTGAAACCTTTTCCAAAGACTTTTTGTCGGCTTCCTCACCAGCCCTTAAAAGAAGCATTACTGCAGCCCTTGCGTCCCCTGACTCCTGGGCTGCAACAGCAGAAGCAAGGCTTATTGCAGACTCCTCCACAACATGGGGCTTGAAAGCCATCTCAACACGGCCTTTCAAAATCTCTTTCAATTCAGAGGCATTGTACGGCGGAAAAACCATTTCCCGCTGAAGCAAAGCGCTTTTTGTTCTTGCATCCAGCTTGTCCTTGAAGAAAAGGTTGTTGCTTATGCCGATTATTGAGATGCCGCCATGCTGCAGCTCGTCGTTTGCCCTAGTCAAAGCATATATTAGCTCATCCAAATCCTTGACCTTGTCTATTTCATCCAATACAAGCAAAACCTGCTTTCCTTTCTCTGCATGAGACAAAAGCTTTTCGTAGACAAAAGCAGAGCTGTAGCCAATGAAGTCCTCTTTTGGAAAAAATTTCGCCAAGGACTTGATAATGGACTTGTATTTCGTGTTATGATTTCGGCAGTTCACGTAAGCAAAGTCCACTGTTTTGCTGTTGTTCTGGGAAATGAATTCCTTGAGCTGGCCCAAGACATGGTTTACTGTAACCGTTTTTCCTGTGCCGACCTTGCCGTAAATAAACAAGTTGTCCGGCTTTGCGGCCTGCAAAGCCGAGGAAAGAACCTGCGTTATTTCCTCTATTTGTTTTTCCCTGAAGGGCAGCTTTTCCGGAGTGTAATGCGGTGTTATCGCGCTCCTGTCGCGAAAAACAGTGCTTTTTTCAAGCTGCCTTTGAAAAATGTTCTGCTGAAAGCTTTGCTCTGCCAAAAAAAACCCACCTTCCTTTGCCTTGCGATTTGATCAGATTTTTAAAAAAAATTGGGAGTGTAACTATTACGTCCTGAAAATTAAAATAGATTCTTTATTTGAAAAGCAAACCATCCTGGACAGGGGGCCAAGTGTTTTCTTACTTTTTTGCAAACGCCTTGGCTAAGAATGTTATGTATTCTAACTTGGGCGAAGTCTTTTAAAGAACATTTGTAGGAAATTTAGTTATAATCCGAATTTGGGGGTGCAGAACAAATGGCTTTTTTGGAAAAAGTGCTTAAGAAAGAGGAAGGAATTGATATAGAGGACTTTTTGAACAACCTTGACGCCGAAGACGAAACAGTTTACGAGGAAGCAGATGCCTTTGTAAAGCCTGTTACGCTTGCAACAGAAGCCGATACCCAGGTCGTGGTGCAGGAAGCAAAGGCAGGCAACATTGTTTTGCTTAACATTGGCGACTTAAGCAGGAGAAACGCAATAAAGCTGAAAGAGCTTGTCACAAAAATCAAGGCAAATATTGACGGCATTGACGGCGATATTGCAAGAATAAGCCAGGACCATGTCTTGGTGACGCCCAGCAAGGTCAAAATCATCAAAAAGAAAGAGGCCCACTGAATTCTTTAAGCCAAAGGGGCTCTTTTTTGCCTTTCATTCGAGGAAAGTTATTTATTTTGGCTTGCATCTTATAATTATACCATGTTTGTAGCCAAGCCTGTTTTCCCGATTTCTGTCCAGCTTGAAAAGGCGGCTGAAATAATTGAAAAGGCTCTCAGGGAAAGGAAATGGAGCAAGTTTGAAAAAGGGGAAATAAAGCTTGTTCTTACGCCATTTTACCTCTTTTACTATGACGCAGCATTGCAGGGCAAAGAAAAGGGGAAAACCGAGAGGGGAAGGCTGGCCCTGAACGGGGAAACCGCTGAATTGGGCAAAGAGCTTGCTGACTCGATTCCTGACGATGCAAAGCTTGTAAGAGAGCTTCCGGACAAATACCCCTTGATTGCGAGAAAACCGCTTTTTTCGGAACCGGAAGCAAAAAAGATTGCCTTGCTTAAGGCAGCTTCAATGCTTTCCGTTGGCAGGGAAGACATTGTTTTAACCGGCTTCGAAATGATTTATTACCCTATGTGGATTGCTTTTGTAACCGTTGCAAAGCAGACCTACCAGTTGCAAATAAGCGCTGTTTCCGGGGATGTGTTTGGCGAGGAAAAGGTTCCTGAAAGAGAGAAAGGCTTTGTTGAAATAACTAGGGAAACGTTGGAGGAACTGAAGCAGCCTGGGGCTTGGCTGAAGTACAGCAAGGAGATTGCTGCAATTGCAGGGGAAAAGCTTTCAACACACAAGGAAAGCAAAAGCCGGCTTCCCGAGATCATGAGAAGGCCTGGCTTTTGGCTAAGCCTGGTTCTGCTTGCAGTACTGATTGCATTAATACTTTTTTTGTAGCAGGGCCTGGGCTTTTATCAGGCAAATTTAAAGCTTTAGCGAATTGTTGCAGACAAGCCTGTTTATTCCCTTTTCTTCGAGGCTTTCCTGGTTTGGCAAGGAAGGGTTTTCGAAAAAGAGCGCGTTTCCAAAGACAAGCAATGGCCTTGGAAAGGCCTTGTTGGTCTGCTCAAAATGTGTTGAAAGGCATTCTTTGCCGCAATTCAATACCCCTATCTTCTTGTAGTCTGAAAGCTTTTTTGAATTGCATGCAAGGCACATTCTGGTAGCGGAAATAAACACAAAAGGCGTATAAAGCGAAGCAGAAAACCCTGTTTGGGAAAGGCTTGTGGCAATGCCTTGAAGCAGGTTGTCAAGCTCAACTCTTTTGACCCCAAATTCTGAAAGGGTTTTCCTAAACCCTTTGGTTGAAGCCTGGCTGAGTGAAAGGTGTTCAAGCATTTCATTGGAAGCTTGAAAGGAAGCAATTCTTGGGTCGCGGAACTGCTTGTTCAAAAGCCGGCCGCAGACAGGCTCTGCCTTTGTTTGGGAAGCAAGCTGCAAGACCCCGAAGTCGTTTACAATTAGTTCGTCTTCCGGGGAAAGGGCTTTTAGCAGGGGCTTTATTCTTTCTATGCCTGCGTCTGTTGCAAAAGGCGTCATCAAAGAAAAAGCCAGGTCGTTTTTTTTGCAGGCGGCCTTTGCCTTTTCCAATTCTTGGAGAGAGGGAAGCTTTCTTTCACAGGTTTCAGGCCCAAAGTAGAGCCTTGAAAGCCCTTTTTGGGAAATTTTTTCAAGGCCTGAAAGTGTTTCAACCGCTACTGCCTTTTTGGTCATTGCATGCCCTCCTCAGGGTAGTAGCAGCTTTTGAAATCGCACCTTTGGTGGTTTTCTTTGAAGAAAAGCCTCTTCATTTCTTCCTTGAAATCTTGCTCTGAAAGCTTTGGTATCAGCGCAAGGGCTTTTTTTACTGCCTTAACGTCTGAGAGCTTTTTTTCCAAATGGTTTGCACGTCCAGCAATTTTGAGAGAATGTATGCCGGCTTTTTCAAAAAAGGGCAGTGCGCAAAGGCCACAGCTTGTGGTCAAAGTTTCTTGCCATATTTTGGCCCTTAGGGCAGAAGCCACTTGGTTTTTTGGGAATGTTTTTGTTTCAAAGGGCATCCTGCATGCAAGCTCTTTTGTTGAAAGGCTTTGCTGGCTTTTTCCAACGTGCTGCAGTGTGCAAAGGCCGTCAATGTAAGGGCACAAGGCGTTAAGTGCAAAGGCCTCAAGCTCAAGGCCTTGCTCTTTTGCTTTTGAGGCAAGGCCCACAATTTCTTGCACTGAAAGGTGCCTTGGAAGCACGATTCTTTTTACTCCAAGGCTTTTGAAGAAAGGGAAGGCAGCCGAATTGAAGGCAGGAAAAGCCGTGCTCAAAGCGATTTCTTTTTCAAAGCCCTGTTCTTTCAGCATTGAAATCAGGCCAATGTCTGAAACAATGATTTTGGAAACGCCTGCTTCCACTGCCTTGGAAACCTCTTTTTGGGCCAGCGGCAGCTGTTTCTCAGAATAGAAGGGCGCATTGAATACGCAGAAAACTGGCTTTTTCAAGTCAGAGGCTGTCTGAACTGCTTTGGAGAGCTCTTCATGGCTTTGAAAGTTTGCAACCCTGTCATGCCTTAGGTTTATTGAGGCAATGTAGGAAAAGCGCTTCTCCCATTCTTTTGCCACAATGCCACAGTAGAATTCGTCTGCCCCTGCCTCTGCCAAAGGCTTCACTTCTTCTGTTTTGCAGAGAGGCGAAAGAATCTTCATGGAACCAGTAAAAGCTTTCCCTGGAAGTTCTTATAATGTTTTTTGCAGAAAAATCTGTAAATGGGTTTAGATGAAAAGGGGATGAAAAGGCTTCACAAGGCAGGCATTGAGAAAAGCGTTGACCACAGGTTTGTTTACCGGTTCCCTGAATCTGACAGCATGCCTTCACTTGACTTTGATTCCTTTTTGGCCGACCTGAAAAAGGATTCAAGAAAAGAGGCAAAAACCGCTTTTTACCTGCACTTGCCTTACTGCACAAGCATCTGCAGCTATTGCCATTACTTCAAGCAGCTTCCTGCATCAGAAAAGGAAACCGAGGCTTACCTTAGGGCCTTGCAGAAGGAAATGGTTTCATACAGCCAGGTTTTGAAGCCAAAGCTTGCTGCTGGCAGCGTGCTTTTTGGAGGCGGCACGCCTACCTTTTTGGAAGCAGGGCAGCTGAATGGCCTTATGGGCTTTTTGAAGCAGGTTTTTTCTTTGGGAAAGTGTGAGGCCACAATTGAGTCAAGCCCTGAAACACTGAATGTGAAAAAGATGAGCATGCTGAGGCAGGAGTTCAACAGGCTCAGCATTGGCATACAGGATTTTAACGACATTGTTTTGAAGGCGTGCAACAGGAACCACAGCAGGAAGCAGGCTTTTCAGGCTGTAGAAGATGCAGGGAATGCCGGCTTTGACAATGTCAACATAGATTTGATTTACGGCCTGCCAAAGCAGGGCCTTGGCGGCTGGAATAAAACTTTGGATGCTGTTGAAGAGCTGCAGCCTGAATCTGTTACCGCTTCGGATTTGCGGGTACAGAAGGGCACTGGGTTTTTTTCAATGCCGAGGGAAAGCTTTGCCTCTGAATCTGAATTGGTTGAAATGCATTCAATGTTCGTTGAAAAAATGCTTTCTTTGGGCTATGAGATGTCCTTTCCCTACCAGTTTGTCAAGCCCGGTTTTAGGATGGCTTTTTTGGAAAACCAGTGGCACAACGGAGAAATTCTTGGCTTTGGAGCAAGCAGCTGCTCCTATTTTTTGGAATGGGACTACAACAACGATTTTCCAACAAGCGATTACTTCAGGCAGCTTGAAGAAAAAGGCTTTGCAGTGGTAAACGGAAAAAAACTTTCTTTGAGGGAGAGGATGAAAAGAGCAATGGCTTTGGGCCTTAAGAACGCTTCCGGTGTTGAAAAGGCCTGGTTCAGGAAAGAGTTTGGCTTGGGGCTTGAGGAAGCCTTTGGCGAAAAAATGGCTTTGCTTGAAAGGCTTGGCCTTATTGAAGTAAATTCAAGGCAGGTCAAGCTTGGCAGCAAAGGGATTTTGTTCTACGACGCGGTTGCAAGAAAATTTTTTAGCCAAGGTTGAATTCGTTGACTGTTTTTACCAGGTTGCCCTCCAAGTCCAGCACCCTGACTGCGCGGTTTTCCAATTTTGGTTCCGGTTCAGGGCAAGGAACACTCCAATAAATTCAGTATAGCAAGGGAATCTCACTAGCCATTTATTTCGCTTGCATTTTTGGCAAAAAGTAATAAAGTGGTTTAAGCCTTATTTTAGCTTGATATGAAGGCAAAGAATGCAATGGTTTCAGCGGCCTTGATCGTGTTTATTGCCGGCCTTGTCTGGCTTTCAGTTAACCTGGAGAGGGTTTTTCTGGAAGAGCGGCTTTCAAGGCCTTACCCTGGCTTTTTGCAGCCTGCAAACCAGGCAATTCTTGACGCGGAAATAGAAAAGCTTCAGGGCCAGGATTTGGATATGGCTGGCCTTGAAAGGCTCCAAAAGCTTTTGTGGATAAAGAAGGATTTTTTCAGGGAGAGCTACATGAGTTTTGGGCAAAGGCAAGGGTTTGTGGAAAAGGCAAGCATTTTTCAGACAGCTTCCCTAGAGGAAGCCGACACCCAGCTCAATGTTTTGAAATACAAGCTTGGCATAAATGGTTTGGATGAGCTTGGCTCGGTTTGCGAAGCCGGTGCTGAAAATGTTAACGCGAACATTTGCCAGAGCCTTGGTGCCTTGGAAGCGGAAGTTAACTGGAATGACAGCTGCGACATAGGGCATTTTACTGAGGCAAAGCAGTTCTGCGGAATGGAGCCCGCAGAGACAGATTTGGAGGCAGCGAAAAGGGCCGTTTCCCAGAATTTGGGGGCATGCGTTGAGCACTGCTCAGAGCACTGTTTTGCTGCAGTGCCTGTTTATGTGAACGGCTGCATTGCAAAAAATGAAAACGAGGAATACCACTGCCTTTTCTTTTTTGAATGAGTTCTTTATTATGCGAGGCCAAGCTCTTTTTCAAATTCAAGGGGTTTGGCCAGAGGGTCCAAGGCATAGAGAGTGTTTTTTGAAAAAAAGGCAGAGAAACGGCTTCCTGCCATGCATTTCAGGACATGTTTGCATTCGTGGCAGGTTTCAGGAATGAATTCAAGGCTGTTCATCCTTTTCATAAAATCGGATTCCCAGGCTTCCAAAAAGGCGCTTTTTTCAACCGTGCCAAGCGGAATATCAAAAAAATAGCTTGGCTTTATTTTCCCGCTTGGGCTTGCAAAAAGGCTGCTGTGGCCGTCTTCATGCATTCCCCCCAAACAGGCTTTTTCCACAAGCTTTGGCTTGTGGCAGCAGAAGGGCAAAGCGTTTTCAATAAGAAAGCGGTCTTTTTTTGCCCTGCCTTTGTTGAATGAATTTATTTTTTCAACAGCTTTGGCCATTTCTTCTGCTGTTACGGGTTTTTTGTTGAGGGCATTGGGTATTTGCCTTAGCAAAACCCATTGGCTGAAAGGCGTTTTGGAAACAGCTGAATGGAATTTTTCCAGGTTTTCAATGTTTTCTTTTGTGAGAATTGTGGCTGCCCTAAGAAAGCTTCCGTGCTTTGAGAAAAGTTTTATGGCTTTAAGGGTGCTTTTGTTTGGCTCCAGGGAATGCATTGAGATAAGGATGTTGTCGCTGTTTTCAGCTATCTCTTTGGCATTCTTTTCATTCACCATTGAGGCGTTTGTGTTTAGCATGGTGTAGAGGCCTTTTCTTCTTGCAAGGGCCAAAAGCTTGACTAAATTTGGGTGGAGCAATGGCTCACCGCCTGTTAAGCGGATTGCTTCAATTCCCTCTTCAGCTGTTTTCTCTATTGCCTTTTTGGCCGTGCTTGAAGCCATTTCGCCTGCTTTTTGATAGCCTTGCTTGTTGAAGCAGAAGCCGCAGTCAAAGTTGCATTTTTCCGTTAACTGTATTTTTATTTCAAGCGGCTTTTTGAGGGCCATAACTAGGATAGTTGGTTGAAGTCAATAAAAATGAATAGGGATTGCCACAAATTAGTATGAGCCGTGTGAGCCGTGTGAGGCATGGGGCGGAGGCGGCCTGGTAGACATGTGGGTGTGCTTGTGCTTGGTTTGAGCTGCCGCGTTCCTGAAGTGTATTGAGGCCAGGGCCGATGCGGCCATTATCGCGCCAAGTGTTAAAACAGTGTGTTTTGTGATTCGGCCGTTTTCCTCCGAGAGGTAGGAAGAAATGGTTTTTTTTACTTCAGGCATTTTTGGCATAATAACAGCATATAATAGCTTTTTCTTGTTTTTAATTATTTGCCTTGCCATTCCCTTAAAATGTCTTTGTCTGGCCCGAAAAGCTTTTCAAGCAGGTAAGAAAACTGGGCTTTTTTGGTTTTACAGTCTTCATCAAATGAAAGCTTTGGAACAAGGTTTCCTTGAGTGCAGTAAAGCATTACAGGGCATATCCTGCAAAAGCCTGTGAAGGGGCATTCGTTGCATGCAAAGCCCAAAGAGGAGGAAATGGAAACCATGTTCAGGGCTTCTGGCGAGGTGAACACCTGTTCATAGCTCTGCTCAATGTCCCCGATTTTGAAGATTGGCTCTGCTTTTGCTTCATCACATGTGTATATGTCGCCGTTGGGCTGATAGCTGCACTGCATTAATGCTGCTCCACATGGCTTTGAAAAGCAGGTGTGGTAGCTTGGCCTCACTTTGTTCATTTTGTCCAGCATCATGACTGAAAACTGCTCGCTTATTTTTTTGCCTTCCCTGGTTTTTTGAAGGCAGTATTCCAATGCTTGTTTCCAAAAGCTAAGGTATTCATGGCCTTGGTAGCCGATTTTTTCCCAGTTTTTGGCGGCACGGCCTATTTTTCTCAGTGGAACAGGCGTTATGTCAGGCAGCCCCAATTCAAGGTATTGGTCAACGATTTCTTTTGCATAGGGGAGGCTGTGTTTGGTTACGGTGCAAAGCGCTCCAACGTATTCAAAGTCGTGGTCCTGTTTTAGCCTTTTAATCCATTCAACTGTTTTGTCAAAGCTACTGCCCCCTTTTAGGAGCCGGTTTTTGTCATGGACGTTTTTTGGGCCGTCTAGGGAGGTGCAGATGTCAAGGACCTTGTTTTTTTTGAAGAAGGATGCAATTGTGTCGTCCATTAGGGAAAGATTGGAGACAATGCGCCAGTGCACTTTTTTTCCCTTCTTTGTTTTTGCATAGTTTACGATGTATTCTATTGCAGGAAAGTTTGCCAGGGGCTCGCCTCCCTGGAATTCTATTACAAGGTTTTTTCTGGGGGTCTGCCATATGAAGTCAACTATTTTTTTTGCAGTCTTTTGGTCTAGGTCAAAGCCTTTTCTTTCCAAAGGTTGTGCGTTTGCATAGCAGTAAAGGCAGTTTTGGTTGCATTTCATGCTCGGGTTAACTATATGAAGGGAAATTCCTTCCCCTGCATGGCCATACCTTGTCCTATAATCTGAAACCATTTTTGGCTTGTTCTTTTCTGTTGCAATGAGGTGGCTTTCCTCAAGTTTTTTGAACAGCTCTTTGGAAAGGCTTCCTTTTTGGAATTGCTGGAATTCCTGGCCTGTCAGGGCTGTGAACCTGCCGAGTTCTGTTATAAGCAGATTTTTTCCGTTTGCCAGCTTGTGCAAAAAAAACTTGTTTTTTTGGAATTTTGGCATTTGTTTGGCTTTGGTTTCAGGCATGGTCTCCAAACTCCTGCTTCAAGCCCAGAGCATAGTTGCAGAAGTACAGTGCTGTTTCCTCTGCGCTGGCTTTCCCTTTGGGTTTGATTTCAACTTTTGTGCGGCCGTTTTCCTGTGAAAAGGATATTTGCGCGTTTTTTGAAAACTCGGCTTTGGCAAACTGAAGAAGATGCCTGGGGTAGAAAAAGCTGTTGAGGTCTAGGAATGCGGTGTTTTTCTTTTTGTCAAGGGTTATTTGCCTCATTTTAATCATTTGCCTGAGTGGCCTGCAAAGGCCTGTTTTATGAGCTCGTTTCTCAGGGATTCCGTTTTTTTGGTTTCTTCTGCGTTGACAGCATAGTTTAAGAGTTCGTCGTTGAAAAGCCTTGCAAGCTCTTCAAGCTTTTGGTTTTTTCTCGGCCTTAATGAAACCACAACTTGTGTTTCCGGGCTGCCGTCTATTACTACAAACGCCTTGTCCATCATCCAGTAGGCTGCCGAAAAAATGACTGGCAGGGAGAATATTTTGGGGTTGACTGAAACAAGCACAAGGCTTTGCTTTTCATCTGTTTCAAAGTTGTCTTTTTCTCCCATGATAGGCTCAAAAAAAGCAAGGGGGGAAGATTTTTTAAAACAGAGAGAATGGAAGCAGGTAGGAGAGAAGTAAAAGAAGGGTTCCAATAAAAATTATGGGGGCAAAGGGCAGTGTTTCCTGCACTGAAACTGTTTCAAATGCAAGAAGGCCTTTCTTTTGCTGTTTTTTTAGGAAAGAGATGTCTTTTTGGCTTAGGCCTTTTGGGCCTGTTTCCACTGCCTTTTTTTCCCTTATTTTCGAAAAAATGTTTACAAAGGACGGAAGAAGAACTTCTTTTTTTTCAAGCCTTTTTCCCCGGAAAACAATGGAATCAAGCAAAACCATTCCAGGCCTTAAATCTGAAAGCCTTTTTTCTTTTCCAAAGCAGGCAAAGCCAAGCCTTAGGACAAAAAAAAGCACGACCAGAACTATGAGCAGGAATGAGAGAAAAAAGCCAATGAAGAAAGGCGTCAGGATTTCCTCAAATTCTATGAAGGCAAAGGCCGCTGAAACTAGGGCAAAGAAGTAAACAGACTTTTTGGGAAGAATGAATTCAACAAACGACACAATTAGGAACAAAAGCAATGAAAGGGATAGAAAATCCAGTTGAATTGCAAAAAAGACCAGCATATTTTCCAGAATCCAGTAGAAAGCGAAAAGAAAAACTGCCACTGACAGCACAAGGCCTGGCTTAAAGGCCTCTTTCAAGGCATCAAGCTTTTGTTTCGAGCTTGTTTTGAGGAGAACAAGCACTAAAAGCAGGGCAAAGGCTGGGACAAAGGAATAAATGAATATTCCAAAAGATGGAAAAAGGGAAGAAAGATTCATGTTCAAGGGAAAAAGCAGGGCAAAGGCAAGGAAAAGCTTTGCGTCTCCGGCACTCCAAAGGCCAGCAAGCCACAGAACCAAACCCAAAGCAAATGCAAGCAATCCGTTTAATAGAAAGGCGTAAAAGCTGAAGCCGTTTAGGATAGTGAGCAGAAAAGCAAACGCGATTGCAGGAAAAACGGCCTTGTTTTTTATAATGCCTTTTTTGAGGTCTGTGTAGGATGTGAAAAATCCAAGAAGGCATACTGCCAGAATGTTTAGATAAAAAAAGGGAAACATGGAAAGCCTCTGCTTAAATGAAACTATTCGCTTGAAAGCGCACCCGAACAGTCGAGTTCAGGCCAGTTCGAAATTGCTGCTTTTACCTGGCCAAGATTTTCCTGAACCCTTTGCGGGTTCCACCAGAAGGTAAAGTATTGGCTGTCTTCGGACTGTGAAACACAGATATAGCTGTCTCCAACAAGCCTTACAAGGTCATCCAAGGAAACAACCCTTGTTTCAAAGTTTTCAAGGCTTAATGAAATAGGCGTGCTCAACTGGGTTGTTTTTTGTATGCCGTCAACGTCAGGCGCATAAAAGTTGCTTTCGTTTTCACAGGATTTTCGCAAGTGAACTGCGCTTGATGCCGGCGTATAGAACACTGTTTCAAGGTAAAGCTTTTCGTCGTTTGGTGCTGGCTCATATGAAAAGCCATAAGAGCCTTCAACGCTTGAGGCACAGCCGCTTCCAGGCATGTCTGCAATGCTTTTCCTGAGCTTGTTGTCGTGGAAGTCGGTGCAGATGCCGTCCATTCTCATTGAAGAGCCGGAACCGCTCCAGGATGCAAGCGTGCCAGGCCCTGAAACAACTGTTGAGCCGTCCCTTAAATTGTAGAATGCCTCTGCCTTGTTTTCAGAGGAAACGGTTTCAGCCAAGACAGGCGTTGCAATCGAAGGCGAGAACTTTATTTCGTTCTGGTTGTTTTCGACCTTTAACAGCATTCCCTTTTCCTCTAGGTTGGTGAAAAGGAAGTCGGAAATGTTTTCAGTAAGGACTGTTTTCCTTGCAGTGCTTCCCTCTGGCGAAACAGTTGTATACCCTTGGGCTAAGTCGCCTACAACCATCAATGGCTGGGAATCGTTTTCAAATGAAAGGCCATAGCCCTCCCTTTGGAGAACGCCATCTTCCCTGCCTACATCGCCGTTGAAGGGCAGGTAGTAAAATGGGTTTTGTATTACTGGATCGGAAAACTTGGTGATGTATACGGTGATGTTTGCAAGCAAGTCAACTTGGTTTGAGCCGTCTGGCTGGGGCTCTACGTAGAAAAAGTCAAACTGGTCGCCTGAAAAGTCAAAGTCTATGTATATTTCATGCAGGCCTGCGCCAACCATGTCAGGCTCTTGCGGGTCTGACTCAGAGCGGGCTGCCTCGGTGTTTAAGACAAGCTTTTCCTGGTCTAAAAGGTAGTTGCCCCAAGGATGCTTTTCGTTGGCCATTTCATCCACAAGGAACTGGTTTGCATAGAACTCAACAAAGTCGTTCCTGAAGTCAGGGGTGTAAGCATCTTCTATAAGGTAGGCTTTGAAGAGCTGTTTTTGCCTGATTTCCATGAGGTTGCCTGTAATGTCATCCGCTGCAAGCGTTCTTATTTCTTCAAGCCTTTTTATTAAAGAGGCAGTGAATTGCGCAGGGTCACAGTAAACAAAGCTTTCATTGGCTTCGTTGCAGGTTTCTGTCGTTATTGCACCCCAGTCCCAGTCTAAGAGAACGCGGGGCTTTGAGCCAATGCCCGTGCTTCCAACCATGCCGCTTTCTGAAATGCACTGGGTTGCCGCTTCCCCCACAACCCTTACATGGAAGCGCTCTGTTTGGGTGTTTCCTGCCTGTTCAGGTGAAGAGGTTGCTGCGACAATCCTTTGCTGTTCTCCTGAAATGCCGTAAGGGTCTGAATGTGTCGGGCTCTTGCTTTCGCTGAAGTAAACCACTGCTTCTGTTGAGTCGGTGGACAAAGTGTAAAGGGAAGTGCCTGGAATGCATTCAAGGCCGGTGTTGTCTGGAGGCATGTCGGATTCTGCAGAAATTTCGCCTATGGGTATGGCAAGCGAGCCTTGACCTACCTGCGCTTCTTCAGTGTTTATTATAAAATAGTTCATGAATATGTCATCGACCATCATATCGGTGGCATTAGTGCTGTTTACGAGTGCGATGAGCTCTGCTGAAAGGATGTCTGTGTATTGCAGGGTTTTGGCACCTGTATTTTCAGCATCAAAGCGGCCTACCCTTTCCCAGGCGCCGCCGCTGTAGACCATTAAAACCATTTCTTCTGTAGAATCTGGCGAAAGGTCCTCTATTTTAAATTGCTCCTGGTTTTCGTTAAGAACAAGGGTAACCTCAGAGATGTTTTTTGGATTTTCGGGAAGCAAGTCATTTACAGGCACTGCTTCCAAAGAATCAAATACGCCTGCTGGCGACCCAATGCCAACGGCTTCATCAACAGACATTGCTATTACCTGGCCCGGTGTTGCGACAAGCGGGCCTGGCATAGGGCTTACCGTCCCTTCGCCCTTAACGTTACAGCTTTTGCTCAAGGCCCAAGCGACGGTTATGCCGCTTGAGGGTTCCTCGCCTGAAACCACAAATTGAACATCGGTGGTGTCCTCAACTTCGATAAGCGCGTAGGTTTCGCCCATCAGGCCGCGGTTCTGCATTGTGAAGTCTATTATGCCATCGTGGTCTGCATCGGTACTTATATACTGCCATCTTGCGGCAGAAACATTGGTTGTGGCAGGCTGGCTTGACTCAAGCCTTATTTTGCTTGCATTCATACCAACTTTGTATGGCACGGTTGGATTTCCCTGGAAGTAGCTTGGCACAGAGCATTCTGAGAGCCCTGGTTCAAAGCCTGTAAGGTTTATGTTGCATACATTGTGCTGGCCCTGCCACATTGGGTTGTTTGTAAGCAAATCAGAATAAGGGTGCTCTCCTGGCGTGTACTTGTAGTAGGTGTCAACGTCAACCCAGCCCTCGTTGTCTATTACAGGATGAGGCAGGCTTGATGGCGCAGCTGGACCGCGGTGAGCGTCTGTGAATGGAAGCTGTGACGTTACATTTGACCAAACGCTCCTGTTTGTTTGTGCCCAAACCCTGTGTTTGGCGCCGGAATCGTGGGCGCCGTCTGTCATAAGGAAGTCAACCCATTCAACGAAAACATAGCCTCCGCTGTCAATGGCATTGAATGAAAGCATTCCTGAGCCGCCAAAGCCTGGGTTGCTTGGGTCAAAAATCTTTTGCTTGCCGATGGTTTCGGCTGGCTTGGTCGGCGGGTTGAATATTAGCTTGAATATGTCTTCCACTGCAAGATATCCGCGGACTGTGTCAAGGCGGGGCATTTTCAGGTCTTCAAAGTAGGCAAAGCATTCGTTTACTATCAGCCCTTCATCTGACCCCTCAACGATGTTGAAGGTTGATTTCATCAAATCAGGGTTGTCTGGGCTTGCAGGGTCTGCTAGCCTGAAGCAGCTTGTCGGGTCTGTTACATAAACCGTGGCTGTTGCCAGAGGCCCAAAGAATGGCGCTGCAGGAGGGTCTGCAGTGTACTTGGCTGTCACCATTACGCCGTATTCCCCTATTGTCATGTCAGGATGGTTTTCCCAGGCTTCTGCATAAACAGTTACTGTTTCTTTTTCGTCAGGGTCCAAGGCGAAATCGTTTGCCTTGTCTGTTTTGAGCTCGGAGTTTATGCGTATTAAGACCGGGGAATCGCAGCCGTTTACTACTTCAAAAGTGTCTTTAATTTGGGACTGGACTGTACTGTTTCTTACAAAGTGCAGTGAAAACTCCTGTTGCGTGTTTTTTTCTATGCCAACGCATTCCAAATCCGGGTTGAATGCACCGGAATCTGTTCCAATCGGAATTGTCTCTTCAAAGGTCTTGTAGCCTGCTTTTCTTACCGTAAGAGTTACTTCGCTTAGGCCTTCAAGGCCTGTGATGCTTTCAAACGAAAACTGGCCGTCTGCCCCTGTTGTGAAATCGCGTGGGTCCTGGCCGTCTATTTCCAATTTGACGTGGGCGTTTTCTATAGGTGTCCTCAGGGAAGCATCTTGCACTTCGCCCCAAAGGTTTTCCGGCCTGTAGGGGGCAAGCTTGCTTGGAACAAATGGCACGCGTAGCCTTAGGTTGCTTTCTATGCTGAATGGAATTGTTTTGGTTGAGGCGCGGCCCGCACCAGAAAAGTTGAAAACTATGTTTGTTAAGTCGGCTTCGGCCACTGTGTAAAACGGGAGCTGGCCTGCCAGTATTGTGTCTGCTGCAAATGAAAAGGTTTCTTCTCCTGAAGCGTTTACTGGCCCCTTGCTGTATGGCTCTGCTGCAGTGAATGAAATGGCTTCAGGGTCTGTTCCAGGGACCTCTGCTTTTAAGGCAGCTGATGAAAAGTCCTGGTTGCTGCAGTTGTAGAGTTCAAATGCAAGGGCGTGGCCCTGGTTCACCTCCAATTCATTGGCGGCATCTTCCCCTGTTTCAAGCACTGCTTCGCTTTCGTCCGGGTTTATCAAAGAAAAGCTCCAGGCAATGTCTTGGCCCTCGCAAAGGAATTCGTCAATTAAAAAGTATTTGACCTTGTTTTCTGTGAAGAAGTCTTCTTGCGAAACGCTTGTTTTTGCCTTGTAGTGCATTTCCAGCTCTTCACCGTCTTCCAAGCCTGCTTCAACAGAGAATTCCACTACAACTGGAATGATTTGCTTTCCTTCAAGGTCAGGGTAGTAGATGTTTACCTGCTTTGCGTCAAGCTGGGTTGCGCATTCCTCCGGGTCCGTGAAAGGGTCCACTGGATCGTTGTTCCAGCAGCTTGATAAGGGTGCAGAGGTAAAGAGAGGGCCGTGGGCGTTCATTAGCTTGATTTTGTAGCCTGTTGGCGCAGGCAGGCTTATTTCCGAATCAGGGCCTGCTCTTATGTGCTGGACCGTGTTTTCATATGATGCATCTTCTGCAAAGATGAGTTCGAATTTAGCATAATAGGTTAAGGTTCCTGCTTCGTCTGATTCGATTTTGTCTGCTGAATTTTCACATTTCCTGTCCTGGCAAAAGCTTCTGAACCTTATATCCATTTTGCCTATGCCTGGCGGAATGCTTGACTCGTGCTCCAAGCCTATTTCAACATCTGCCGTGTTGCGGTTTATTATGTCAACCCTTGAAACCGAGTAAGCGGGCATAAAGCCTGTTGCTTTTGCTTTTACCACAACGTATTTGTCTGCAGGAATCGGCTCTGAAGTGCATGACCCTTCCGGACCTGTTGTGCAGGTTGCTACAACGGTTGGAAAGTCGTATGCGTCAATGAACTCCACTTCGGCATTTGGTATTGGCGCCTTGTTTTCGGTTTCCGCGTCAAAGACAAGCACTTCTATGTCCCCCTGTCCCAATACTACCATTACTTCAAGGTTTAGGGTTTCGCCTGCTGTTGTCGTGCCTGTATCTGACTGCCCTTCTGATGTTCCGTCCTGGTCCTTTGCTTTTGCAAAATACTCGCGGTCGGGGGCAAGGTTTGTTAAAAGATAGGTTCCGTCTTCCAGTGTTCTGCCAGGAGGCGTTTTGAGGGGAATTTCAGGGTATTCCGAGTCATATACTGTTACAAGGGCGTCTTCAACAGGCAGCCTTTCTTCATCTACAACTGTTATGAGTATTTCGCTGCTCGTTGCCGGGTCCTCCATCGAGGCGCGGGTCATGGTAATGGCTATTGGGATGTCATCTGAGAGCTCTTTTAATGGAACGTCGTCAACGATTTTTGTTATGAACTCAGGATGTGCCAAAACCACTAGGTAAGTGGCTCCATCAGCTGGTTCAACTATCCTCTTGTTTATTATGCCAGAGCTGTCAGAGGAAGTGCTGTCAAGCATCACACCGTTTTCGTAAATGAAAACCTGCACTTCAGAAATCACAGCCAGAGGCCCTTCTTCCTTTACTTCCAGAAATATTTTTTTGCTTAGTGCATCGGCAGCGCTTATCAGCGTTATGGTAACGGTTTCTGTTTGGCCTGCTCTCACATAAATGCCTGTTTCGCGGCCTGTTCTGCCGTCAGGCGTTATCACTGAAACGGTGTAAAGCCCTGGTTGAAGGCTTGATATAAGCGCGTTTCCGCTGGCGCCGGTGCTTGAGCTGTCTGTTTCCAAGTCCGTGGTTTCGTCTATCACGCGCACAGTTGCATCTGGCTCGGGGTTGTTTCCTGAATCTTTTACAAGAACATTTAGTCTGCCAGTTGTTTCAGTTGGAGCCGAATCAGAGGAAAGGTAAAGGGTGTTTATCGTAGATGAAAGGGTTTTGCTTCTTTTCGCATAGCCTTCTGCTTCCGCTGTCGCGCTAAGGGAAGAGCAGTTTGCAGGCTTCACAACTTCAAACTGGCCAGTTGTGCCCTCCTGTTTTTCCGGTGGGAATGCGCCGCTGCTGCACTCAAATGTCAGAATAACTTTTTTTGTTATTGGCTGGTTTGTTCTGCTGTCGTAAACGCGTATGGTGAGGTCTTTGGGCTGCAGGTCTATATCTGATGGCTTTAGCTGCAGCGTTACCTCAGATGACTTGTTGGCTTTTAAGGTAACCGTTCTCTTGAGGTCAAGGTATCCTTCTTTGGTAAACGTGCCTTCAGCATCTATTTTAGGGCTAGGCAGGCTTACAATTGTTTCGCCGAATTCGTCTGTTTCAAAGCTGTCAAAATCAAAGCTTTCTGATGAAAGCTCTATTGATACGCCTGGAACATACTCGCCTTTGCTGTCAACAACTCTTAAAGTGGCAGACATTGGAACAGCGGCTTGGGCAATAAAAACGAAAAATAGTGCAAGAAGCAGGATTATTGCAGCCAGGACCAAAAAAGACGGAACAACCTTGTCAACGGGGTCCACAACTTTGTAGATTGGAACCTGCTTGTTTATTTTGTCTAAAACTGCGTAGTAGCGGTCTTCTAGGAAAAAGTAGCCTGATTTTATTTTTTCCACGACCTTCTCTATCAAAGGCGATTCCATGCAAATACCCTTTTTTAGACTAAGTGTTTTTTTTTCATTTAATAGAATAGTTTCTTTATTAATAAAGCTTGCGCAGGTGTTTCTTGGATGCTTGAAAAGGCTTCTTTTTGGTTAGGTTCGCCCTTCAACAGAACAGGTTGCTTGCCCTGGAACGTTTGCTTCTTTTACTGTTTCAAGCTCTTCGATAAGCTTTTGCTCGTTCCACCAGAAGTCCAAAGAGTTCTCTTCAAAGTTCACGCAGAGCCTTTCCTCAGAAACCAAGCCGAATACCGCGTCTATGGCCGGGCTCATGGAAGAATAATTCAATGAAATGCTGTCAGAGCCGCCGTTTGGGTCAAGCAAGTCAATTCCTGTTTCCTTTCTTAAAGCCATGTCCTTTTGCAATGGCGCGTAAAACACGGATTGCATGAAAACCTCGCCTTCCTGGTTTTCCTCAGGAATGTCTTCCCAGCTAAAGCCGTAAGAGTTTTCGCTCATGCCAGGCATTGCCGAGGCCTTGCTGTCATTCATCCTGTAATAGAGCGGGGTGTCGTCAAAGTTGGCGCAGGCCATTGGCTGGGATGCAAAGCCTGTCCAGAGACCCATATAGCCGACAGGCGAACCAATAATGTTTTGCCCGTCACTTACAGAGTAGTATGCGTCTGCCGTCTGGCCTGAAGCATTGGCTTTCAGTATTATTGGCGTGGCATAGGAGGGCGACATTGTTATGGAATCGGCTTCTTTTGAAACTGAAAGAACGATGCCCCTGTTGAGCATGTTTACTTCTTCAAAAGACTCTTCAATTGAAGTGGAAACGGTTTTTTTGCCGGAGCCTTTTGCCGAAATTGCCTCGCCGGAAGAGGTTAATGCAAGCTCTGGCCCTGAAAAACCAAGGCCGTAGCCCTGCCTGTCGATTTCCCTTGCTTCATTTAGGCCAACTTCGCCGTTAAAAGGCAGGTAGTAGAAAGGGTTTGGAGTAAGCGGGTCCCTGATTTTTGCGAGCCTTACTTTTATGGTTGCGGTTGGCTCTGTTTCCGAGTAAAAGAACTCGTACTGGTCTTGCTCGAAATCGAATTCCAGTTTCACGTCGTAAAGCCCTGTTGTTATTTCCTCTTTTGGGAATGAAAGCCTGTTTGGGTCTGTGAAGTAAAGGTACCACGGGCTTTCCTGGCTTGAGTACCATGTTGGGGTTAGGAACGAAACGTTTCTGTAATAGTAATCGAAGTCGTTTCTGAAGTCCTGGTTTATTGTGTCTCCAATCAGGTAGGCCTGGAAGCTTTCAAGGGCTTTTGCGTCAGAAACCTTTCCCTGGCTTCCGTATTCCCTTATTTCATTAAGCCTTTCCAAAAGCGCTATGCTGAACTGTGTTGGGTCGCAGTACACGAAATCAAGGCCCTGCTCCTGCTTTTTGCTGCAGGTGTCAAAGCCTATTCTGTCCCAGTCCCAGTTGAGCAGGACTTTGGGCTTTTGGCCAGGGCCTGTTCCGCCCATTCGGCCGTCTTTGCCAATGCAATGGTTTTGCGTGCCGCCGAAGAGCTCCGCGTGGAAGCGCTGCTCTTCGTTCCAAAGCAGCGCGTTTTCAACAGGAATGTGGGAATGTTTATGCAGGGTGTTTGCTTCAAACTCGTCTGTGTAAGTCAGTTTGAGGCCGAGCTTGTTTAGGGGAATTGAAGCAGGCATTGAGGGGGGCCTTGTTGCTTTCACTTCCTCCACTATCAGCAGTGTTTCGCCTGGATCCACAACCATTCTGCCAAAGCCCGGCAGGCTGCATTCAAGGCCTGCTGCCTCACAGCCTGTTGTTTGTGCGCCTGTAACTATTGCCCTAACGCCGCCTACGTTTGAAACCGTCCACGTAATGTAAAACTTTTTTTCGGCTTCGGTTTTGTCAAAGGAAACAAGCTGGGAAGAGGAGCCGTTTATTGAAAGCAATGGCTGGACAACTATGACGTCGAATTCTTCCCTTATTACGCCGCAGGTTCCGTTGTTCCTGGTTGCAAGAACAATTTTCACATGGTGTATGCCTGGAATTTGGAAGAGGTACTCTACCGGATTTTGGTTTCCTGAATAAAACCTTCCTCCGCCAAAACAGCTGTCGCCTGGGACAATGCGGTAGTTGTCTCCGACTTTTTCATCGTCTACAAACAGGTCTATTGCATGCACTCCTGTCGAATGCTCGCCGTCAATGCAGACATTTACATAGGTCGAAAAATTGCTTAGCGAAAGCGTGGTCATCAAGGGGACGATGTAAGTTGTTTTCCCGTCTTCTCCTTGGGTTGAAGCAAATGGATTGTCAAAGCTTAGGCTGTAGGTAAAGGATGTTGGGTCCTGCCTTAGGGTTTCGTAGTCAGCGTTGTAAAAGCAGTGGTCTCCTCCGCCAAATCCGCCGCATGAACCAGGGTCTGTGTTGATTTGTTGTGCAAGGCAGCTTTGGATTAGGAAAACAAGCGCAAGCGCTGTAATTGCCGCAACAGGGATTTTACTTGAAGTATTTGTCAACTATTTCACCTACCACTTTTTTTTCTCTTCTTCTGGGCCTTGCGTTTAAAAGGGCTGCAACAAGTACGATAATGAGAATTGCGGCTATTGCAGGAATAAGGTAATGGTAAAGGAAAGCCATTGGATTTGGTTTTGGCTGGTTTGAAATGCGGTCGCGGCATTTTGTCAGGCAGCATAGTGGGGAATCGGAGCTTGGCACTGGGTTGTCGCAGACCTGTTCTTCTGTGCATTTTTGGCCTGACATCTTGGAACAGGGCCTTAGGGTTGGGGCAAGGCCTGCCGAGTCAAGGGAAATGCTTATTTTTGTTTGCCTGCCTGTGGAAAAGTTGTTTAAAAGCAGCAAATAGTTTTTTGCCGGCACCCTTAAAACAGCGTTTTGCGGGCTTTTGCCTTTAAGGTTCTGGTGTTCTACAAGAACGCCTGCTGAGAAGTCCATTAAGAGGAAAGCGGCATCTATTTCCAAGCCTTGAGGCTGTGTTGAGAAAGCCAGGTTAAGGGCTTTTTCCTCGGAATCGTAATCCCATTTGACTTCAATTTCTTCACCGGCTTCCTTTTCAGGGAACTTGCTTGCGTCAACCACATAGCAGTATTTTTCGTGCTCTTGGTTTTGCTTTTCAACAAGGCCGCAGACTTTGAACAGGGTGAGCTCTTTTGGGGCCTGGAAGCTGAAGGAATGCATTGGGAATTCTGGGGCTGAAATTGATTCAATGGTTTTTTCTTCCGAAACAAGCACTTTGTTTTTGTCTGTCATGTCTTCAACCCATGCTTTTATTTTAAAGGCTTCAAAGACAGGCCATTTGTAGTGGTCAGGGCTTGGCCCCAAAAGCATGGAAAGCTCTATTTCGTCGGCTTCTTCAAACTTGTAGTCGTTGACGTTGAGCTGGTGTATTTTGGCAGTGGGCCCATAGACTATGCTTCTGTTCCTGTAAAGCGATAAAAGCTCTCCAGAGCTGTTTCTTAGTTCTATTCTTATTGCGTATGCGTCAGGCATTTCAGGCGCAACAAGTTTTACGTTAAGGCTTTTTTCTTCACCTGCCTTAAGAGAAAGTTTTTCGGCGGCTGTTGAAAGCCATTTGCCACAAGCGGTGTCATCCCATTCGCACAAGCCTACAAAAAGTTCCGCATTTGAAAGGCTTTTTCCCGACTCGTTGAGCAGGAAGACCTCGTTTTCAATTTCCTCGCCAGGCCCTATGCCTGGCCCAACAGGCCCCAAGAATTGGTGGAACATTGTTTTTGTCCTCAATATTTTGGCTTCAGGAAAGCTTCCCTGGCTTCCTGTTACAGTGAAGTTTGCAGATGTAGGCGAAGCAAATATGTGTGGTGCACCCACAATCTGGGTCTTTTTTGTTTTTGCGTAAACGTCAAGCCTGTAGTCCCCTGGCTTAAGGTTTTCTGGCAGATTGAATGAAAACTCTCTTGATGTTTTTCCGTTGGGGGCCAGGTTTAGCCCTGAAACTTTTTCTTCCCAAATAATGTTGTCTGAATCAGAATGCTGTGTCGGGTAGTAATAGTCTTTTCCTTGTACCACTTCAAAGACAAGGTATGCTTCCGCTATCGGGAATTCTTCCAGGCTTACCAGTGTTACGTTTGCTTTCAGGGTCTCGCCCTGGGAAAGGCTTTCGTCTTCAAGGCCGAGGTAGAGGCTGCCTTTGTAGAAAAGGTTGCTTTCCGCAGCTGCAAAAGGAAGCATTGCCAGTGTGAAAAACACCAAAAATGCGTTGACTTTTTTCATTCAAGAGCCTCCTTTCAAATGGTTTACGTAATCGTCGACAAGGATTAAGTTGTATTCTGTTGTGTTTAGGAAAAGGTTTCTTATCGTGAAAGGCGTTTCACTTGGATTTTCGTCTGTGTCAATGCCTACATATTTTCCATACACTGTGTCATCAACCAGCCATACTTCCACGTCCGGGTTGTCGCTGTAGACCGTGTAATTGACATCTATTATTCCGCGGACGCTTTCTCCAAGCTTTTCTGTGAGCGACTTGTTTATTTCCCCTAAAACAAAGCCAAAGTTTCTTACCGGAAAAATGGCGGAATTGAATCTTCCATTCGGCTGGGGCCCAAGCTCTAATTGTGTGTGCTCGTAGCCTATGTCAAACTGCATGTTCTGGTTAATGATTTCGCCGTGAAGGTTGAGGAAAAGGAATCCTTCATTGTCTTTGTTGTAAACAGGAATGGTTATGCTTTCTATGGATTCTGCAGCCGGGCTTATGCTTGCCTCAAAGGTTCCCCGCCAGCAGGGGTGGAGGCTTTTGCATCGCTCAACGCTATAAGTGCAGCCGCTTTCCTCCCAAGTGCACCTTTGCTCTGAACAGGGTATGCTTACCTGTTGCTTTGAACCGCCTGAGGCAATGGTTATCGAGTTTGAATTAACGTAAGAGTCCCTAAAGTGTTCTGAGGGAAGGCAGTTGCGGTCATGGATTATGGCCTCGAATTGCAGTGAATCCGCGTTTTTCAGGTCTTCGAAGCCGAAGTCAAGGGTTATGTATTCATCTATTGTGGTCCCGGTTTGGGTGCCTGTTGGAATGTTGAGTTCAAGCCATCCTTCGCTTGTTGGCTGCTGGCCGGAAGCAGCTACAGGCGTTCCTGATTCAATGTCGGCTTTTACCCCCCAGGGGAAATAAACAAGGTCTGGAATTTCAATGTCGTTTCTTTCAATTATTGCCTTGAAAGAATCCAGGGCTAGCTCTGGAGACCAGGCGTCATTGAATTCTACAGCGCACGAATTTGTTATAATGCCGGAGTCTTCAGGGCTGTCTGCAAGGTTGAAGCTGGTTTTGTTTATGCTGAAGCAGCTTCCGTCAGGGTCTGTGATAATCATCATAGCCTTTAAGGCGCTTACGAATCTGACATCGCCTGCAAGCTTTGCTTTTAGGAAAACAGGGTACTGCCCCAGGTAAACCTTTTCTCCGCCTTCTGGCTCTTGGGCTGTAACCGTAACATTTGCTTTGCCTCCTGCAGCAATGGTTAGGGAAGAGGGCTCGGTTTTGAGCTTTGTGTTGAACCTGATTTCAGCATCCAAATCACAGTTGTTTTCAACCACGAACGCCCTTGTTTCATTCGGCCTTACGTCTTCAAATATGGGAATGCCGCCGTCTTCGGATGGAACTTCAATGCATTCATACCTTGGGTCAAAGAAGCTTCCTGCTTTTACCGGAATCGAAACAGTTTTCTTTTTGAAGCTTGGCGCTGTTGCTTCGACTTTGACGCGAAGCCCGGCGCGAAGGTTGAAGTTTTCAGCGGTTTTGAAAAACCCTTCTTCATCCGTGGCAATGCTTTGGAAAAGCCTCCTGGGCTGGCCCGGGTCTGAAGTAGGCAGGTAAATGTTGACGTTTGCTCCCTGCAAAGGGGTTCCGTCCGGAGCCTTAACGGTTCCGGTTATTACCTGTGTGGCGTCCCCTGGGTTGAGCCGGCTTGGAACCACTTCCAGTATGAGCTCTTGGGCTGGCTCAACTGCAAAGAAAAGCTCTTTCTCGGACGAAATGCCTCTTGTTGAGCTAAGCAGGAAAACTATTTTTGTAAGGGTTGCTTCTTTGACTGCTTTCAGGGCTGCGGGTGAACCTGTTTCTGTAACGGTGTCTGCTGAAAAGCTCTTTTCTGAAAAGCCTGTGCCAGGGCTTATTTCAACAGGGCCTTCAGGGCCTTTGTTTGAGATGCCGAGAGTTGCTGTCAGGTCAAAGCCGCTTGTGTTTCTGGCTTCATAGAAAAGCGTGTAAGTGGTGTTTTCAAGAAGGGCTATTTTTTCGTCTTCAGCAAAGTTTGTAATCGGCTGCTTTTCTTCTTCCAGGCCTTGAAGCCAGAACCGCCAAACGATTGGCGGGCAGTCTACCTTTGGCGTGCAGATGGTTTCCCCTATTTTGAATTTCTTCAGGAATTCTTCTGTTTCAAAGGCCTGTCCGTCTACAACGGCCTTGCCTTTGTATCTAAGCTCTATTTCTGTTCCGTCGTCAAGGAATTGCTCGGTTTCAAGCTTTAAGACCAGGGTGTAGCTTGACTCTGGGTCAGGGAACTGCCAGAGTGTGTTGGCCTGCTTTGAAGCTGAATCTGAAACACATGGATTTGAGAAAAGGTCCAGGGGGCCGTAGCAGGCGCTGAAGATGGTTGAGGCTTGGGGCGAGGCCCTGCTTTGGTCTGCCAAAAGCCTTGCAAGGAAAAGCTCGTGCCCCAAAGTTTCAGGGTATTGGGCCTGGCTTTCCGGGCCTACGCGCAAATGATGGCCTAAATTTGAGTAGTTTGCGTCTTTTGGAAGCGCGATTCCAAATTTCAGGTAGTAGCGCTGCCCTGATTCAATTGTTGAGGCAGGCCTTTCTGTTTCAAGGTCTTCATAAACCCCTTCAAGGGAAAGGGCAATATTTTTTTCAGGGTCTATGTCGCTTTTGCTGGCTAAATGCATTGAGATTTCCTGCGTCGCCTTGCCAATTATTGGGACAGGCACGCTTACTTCACTCAGGTAGCTTTCCTTGGAAGCCTTTACGTAAACGGTTTTGTTTGACTTGAATTTTCTTGAAACAAAAACACCATCCATATCCGTTTGGCCCGATTCAAGCAATTCGTCATTTGAAAAGTCAAATATTTTTGCTTCTGCGCCAGCTATGGGAAGGCCTGTGCTTTTTTCCAAAACCGTGACTTCAACGCCCCCTTCAGATAAAACCAACACAACAGGCAGGGAAATCAGGCCGCCTTCACTCAGCTGTTTTTCATCGCTTTGCCCTTCGGTGTCGCCTTTCTTTGCTTTTGCAAAATAGGTTGAGGCCGGAAGGTTTTCAATGAAAAGGTTTCCGTCTGCGTTTGTGCTGCCGGAAGGGTAATTCAAGACTAGTTTTGGGAATTCGGAATCGAAAAGGAAAACTGTTGCATCTTCCACCGGCTCCTGGGCCTCAAAGTCTGTTACGCTAACGTAAGCCTTTCCGTTGTTGCTTGCAGTGGAACGGGCCATGTTAATGCTCTGCGGTGTTTCCTGGGATGCGTCCAAGACCCATACCTCTGGAACTATTTTCGTCAAATAATCAGGGTGCCTTATGACTGCCATGAATGAAAGGTTTCCGTCTACTGGCTGCTCAGCCTTGCCGTAAAAATCGCTGGAAGTTGAATAAAGAAGCTTGTCGTTTGAATAAATGAAAATGGATGCATCTGAAACATTTCCTTTGGTTGAGACATCAAGCAAATGCATGAATATTTTGCTTCCTTCAACCAGTTCTTCAAAACTAAGGATGATTGACTGTGGCATTCCAGGCCTTACAACAATGCCTGTTCTTTCTGCATACCTGCCGTCTGAGTGTGACGCAGTAATGGAATAGGTTCCAGGACCGACGTTTTCAAAAAGGCCTGTACCGCTTCCGTCTGTAACAAGCTGGTCCGACAGCAGGTCATCTTCAAAGAGCTTTACGCTTGAACCTGCAACCCCTAAGCCAAGATGGTCTTTTACCAAAACATTTATTTCCGTGGTTTTGTTAAGGGGGTCAAGCTTTACGTAGGTGGGGTCTTTTTTGATTGGATGGCTTGACACTGGTTCGTAGCCTTCGGCTGAAATGTTTGCAACCAGGGTTCCGCAAACGCTTGATATCCCAATGTTTTTGAATTCGCCGCTTGAGCCTGCAACCTTTGAAGGGGGGGTTGCCCCTGTTGAGCAGGAAAACCTTATTTCAGCTGGCCTTTTTACCAGCTGCTGTGAAACGCTGTCAACCAAGTAAATGGAGTATGTTTTCGGCTGAAGGGAAAGGGCCCTTTTTGAAAGCACGAATTCGGTTACCTCGTTTGCCTTAAGGGTAACTGTTTTTGACAATTCCAGAAAATCTTCTTTGGAGAGAACAACGTCTGCAGAAACCTCGCTTGTCGGAAGGCTTAGCGCTGTTTCGCCAAAGGCATCTGTTTCAAGTTCAAGCTTTTGGCCTTCCAAAAGGACAGATACTTTTACGCTTTCCAAAGGGTTGCCTCTTTCGTTTACCGCACGAATCGTGGAAAGAAGGGCTGCCTGAGGCATTGCCAGTAAAAGAAAAAAAACGAAAACTGTGAGAAGGAGTGCAATAAAGACTATAAAAGAGGGAACAACGCGGTCAATTGGGTCAACTGCTTTGTATACAGGAACATGCTCGTTTATCTTGTCAAGGATGCCATAGTAGCGGTCCTCAAAGAAAAAATAGCCTTGTTTTGCTTTTTCAACAAGGTTTTCAAAAAGGCTTCTGCCAAGACCAAGGTCCATTTTGTTCAATCCTGTATTAAGGTTATTTTTGATTAATAGAATAGTTTCCTATTTAATAAATTTTGTGCAAGAAACATTTTGGGGCGCATTTTTTGTGAAAAGGCTTGATTTGAAACTTGGCTACAGCTGCAACAACAGCTGCCTTTTTTGCGCGGTTGGCGAGAAAAGGAAGCTTCTTCCAGACAAGTCTGAAAAAGAGCTTAGGCGCGACCTTGAAGCAGGAAGAAAAAACAAGGCCGATGAAGTGGTTTTCACAGGCGGAGAGCCCACGCTTAGAAAAGAGCTTGTTGGTTTGGTAAAGCATGCAAAAGACCTTGGCTACAAGGCAATTTTGGTTCAGTCAAACGGAAGGCGATTTTCTGACAAAGGGGTTTGCAAAAGGCTTGTGAAGGCAGGCGTTACAGAGTTCTGCCCCTCCCTGCACGGTCCAACTGCAGGAATACATGACTTTTTGACAACAAAACAGGGAAGCTTTGGGCAAACCCTGCAGGGAATAAAAAACCTTGTTTTATTGGAACAACACGTTGTTACAAACAGCGTTATAACAAAGCAGAATTTTAGGCTTCTTCCAGAGCTTACCGGACTGCTTGTTTCGTTGAAAGTCAACTATTCCCAGCTGGCTTTTGTGCACCCCATGGGAAACGCGTGGAAAAATTTTGAAAAAGTTGTGCCAAGCTATGAAGAGGCCATGCCCTTTGTTTACAAGTCGATTGAGATTGCAAAGCAGGCCAGGCTGCCTTTTATGATAGAGGCAGCACCGTACTGCGTTATGCAGGGCTATGAAAGGTTTGTAAGCGAAACATTTATTCCAGAAACAGAAATCAGAGAGCCGGCAAATGTTATACATAACTTTTCTAGGGTTAGAAAAGAGGAAGCCAAAGCAAAATCAAAAAAGTGTTCTGCGTGCAGGTATAACTTGGTCTGCGAAGGCCCCTGGAAAGAATACCCTGCAAAAAAAGGCTTTTCAGGATTCGAGCCAGTGCCGGGAAAAAAAATCAAAAGCTTAAAAGAGATGCAATGCTAGCCCTGGCCAAGCGCTGACTTGACCTGCTTTGCATTCCCCTGGCCCAATATTTTGGCAAGATCCTTTTCATCGGCCTTTTTCAGCTCAGCGATTGACCTTATATTGCTTCTCCACAAGCGCCTTGCCCTCACCCTGCCAATATGCCTTACCTCTGTAAGCATCAGGAGCTCTTCTTTGACCCCGTGCTTCAATCTTTTCCTGAGCTTTGACAAGGGCATGAAATGGTTTTGCATTCCAAGAAGCTTTGCAATTTCAAGGCAAGAATAGCACAGCCAGTCGCAAATGTTTAGCTTTGCGTGCAAAATGCCCGGCTGGGTCCTGAATTCGTCCATCAAAATCTGCTCCCTGGATTCCCGAACCCATTGCTCGAACATTAGGGACGTATTGAATTTTTTCAAAAGGTTCAGGTCAAAAAACATTTCCCTTTCAAGGTCGATTGGCATCTCCAGCTTTCTCATCTGCAACTGTTCCCATAATCCAGGCTCCCTTTTTTTGGAAACAGAAAGCCAGGGCATCATTTCCGAACAGTTGGACAAAATGAAAAAGTATGAGAAGGGCGTGAATTTTGAAGCCTTTTTAAGGCTTGAAACCATTTCAAAAGCGCTCTGCGGGTCAAGGTAAAGCTCTGAGACACGCTTTCCCAAAGGCGTGGCGGCAATCTTTTCGGAATCAGCCTCCAAAAAACCCATTTCCTCAAGCTGTTCAAGCACGGACTGAAGCTTTTCAAAAAGCTCTTGCAGGTTGCCGAACTGTTTTGCATAAAAGGTTTTTTGGAAGAATTGCTCAAGGCTTTCCAAATCAAAAACAAAGCCTGATGAAACCAATGCAAGAATATGCATTCTTAATACAGGCTCAAAGCCAAGCTTTGATTCAACTGCCTCCAAAGAGCCTTTAAGGTATAAGTCCATTAATTCCTCTCTTTCGGATTCAGACCTTGCGACAACTATGCCGCGGCCCTCTTTGTCATACTTTGGGCGGCCGGCACGGCCAACCTGCTGCTTGTATTCGGAAACAGGAATGCGGGCCATTCCAGCAGAAGTGTACCTGTAAAGGGAAGGGATTATGACAGTGTGGCTTGGCAAATTCACGCCTGCAGCCAATGTCGGCGTTGCAGAAATGAGCTTTATTTTGTTGTCGCGAAACAAGTCCTCTATAACTGTGCGCTGTTTTGAAAGCAGGCCGGCATGGTGAAAGGCAACGCCCTTTGAAACAAGGTTTGAAAGAGAACGGCATTGTTCAGTGGGCTGCTCCAAGGCATTCAAAACAAGTTGTGAAGCCTTATTTAGCCGGCTTTTTTCTTTTTCTGAAAGGCCCTGGCTTACGAAATCCGAAAGCGTTGAAGCAATCGAGGCAGCCCTGCGCCTTGTGTTGGCAAAAACAAGGACCTGCTTTCCCTTTTTGAAAAGCGTGTCCTTAGCCAAAGACTTTATTGGCTCCTTTAACTCAAGCTTCTCCTGGGTTCCGCCTTCATATTCCACTTCGCCGTTGAAAAAAATTCCCTCTCTTAACGGAATCGGCCTGTAGTCGCTTTCAACCAGCTCTGCTTCCAGCCATTCCGACAACTCGGAAGCGTTTGGAATTGTTGCACTCAAGGCAAGAATTTTCAGGGACTGGTTTAGGCTCCTTAGCTTGGTTACAGCCATTTCTATGGTTGGCCCCCGGTCTGATGAAAGCATGTGCACTTCATCTATTACAAGCAAGCCTACAGAGGCAAGCCAGTCTGCCCTGTGCCTTAAAAGGGAGTCAAGCTTTTCATAGGTCGTGAAAATTACGTCATAGTTTTGCAGGTACTTGCTGGTGCTGTCAAGGTCTCCAGTGCTTAAGGCAGCGCGAATGTTAAGGCTTTTGGAATACCTTTTCCTGAATTCAGAGAAATGCTCTGCCGCCAAGGCCCTTAGAGGGCAGGTGTAAATGACTTTCTGCTTCCTGTTTGCCACCGACTCCAAAGAAGCCATTTCAGCCAAAAGGGTTTTTCCGGAAGCGGTTGGCGAGGAAACAACCGCGCTTTTTTCCAAAAAGCCCTTTTTCAGGGCCTTGGCCTGCATTGGGTTAAAGGCTTCAAGGCCTGAAAGCCTCAAGACCTGTTTTTGGGCATCCATGAAAACAATTGTTTAAAGAAAGTATAAAAAGAGCTTGCAAGCCGGGTTGCCGGTGATTAAAAGCTGGTCCATTTGGCAAGCTCTTGCATTGCGTTTATGTCTGCTTCCAGGGCAGCAACCTTTTGCTTCAATTCATCTATTTTGCGGTTGCTTTGCTCCATCCTGAATTCCTGCAGCAAGTCAGCATACTGGGCGACACGCTTGTCGTTCCTGTAAACAATGCTTTCGCCAATGGTTTGAACAAGCTGTTTCCTGTACTCGATGTCGGTAAAAAAGGTTTTTACCATTGGCTTCCATCGCCTGTCTCCGACAAGATGCACTGGAAGCTTTACTTTTTCGGAGTCAGCCCTGTAGTCCGAGTCAACAGCGCATTTGGCAACATGTTTCCAAAACAACGGTTCCTTTAGCTTTTTCAGGTTGTGGACAGAATGGTATGATTCAGCATCCTTGAACTTTTTTTTCCAGCTTCCAAGCCTCTGGTCGTATTGCTCTTTTATTTCTCGAAGTTCCTCTATTTTTTTTCGCAAATGGCTTTTTGTAGGATACAAAAGCTTTGGCCAGTCGCTTTCGCTTGGAGAAACATGAAGAACGCCGCCCTTTGACAAGTAGTGCTTTAAGGCAGCTACTCTTGCCCCCTCTTTTTCCACGTTGAAGTTTTCCGGAAGCATTTTTTTGATTTGGACAAAATTGCTTATTATGTCCTTTCTCATAAAAGAATTAATCCAATGCAAGCTTAAAAAGCTTTTTCCAGCAGAAAATCTTGAAAAAAGGAGTTGTTTTTTGAAAAATGATGCCAGGACTCAAGGGCCTTGACCCAAAAGCCATGCAGAGAATGATGCGCCAGATGGGAATAAAAAACGAGGAAATTGACGCAGAACGCGTCATAATAGAGGGAAAAACCAAAAAGATTGTAATAGAAGAGCCAAGCGTAAGCGTAATAGAAATGCAGGGGAAAAAAACCTACACAGTGATGGGTGAAGAAAAAGAGGAAGAAAAAGGAATAAGCAAGGAAGATATTGAAATGGTCATGAAGCAGGCAAACGTTGGCGAAAAAAAGGCCGAAGCGGCTTTGAAGAAAAACGAGGGCGACATAGCTGCCGCGATTTTGGAACTCAAAGGCGAAAACTAGTTTTGTTCAGTGGCCTGAATTGAAGAAACCCCGCCCCTAACCAAAGAATATTCGACTTCCAAAGAAACCTGTTCTCCGGGAAAGTGGCCGGTTTTGAAAAAACCTGAAACAGGCACTTCCACATTGTAAACAGTGTTCTGGTCAGATATTTCGGTTAAAGAAACAAGGCCAGGCTGCCAGACCTCAAATTCAAGGCCTTTTTTCCCTAAAAGCTGGTTCAAGGCAGTGCCTGCCTGGGTTGAATCAGCAGAAGCAAGGCCTGCTGTTCCGGAAAGCTGCCCTGACTCCTTGAAAACTTCTGCCTCAATGTTAAGGTCAGACAACTTTGATTCAATCAATGAAACGAATTCGTCAAATTTGGAGCTGTTTGTTTTTGACTGAAAGGCAGCGTACCCACCCAAAGGGTCGTTTTCCAGGGAAACCGCGGCATTCAGGTCCTTCAAAAAAGACTCTAGTTCTGCAAAGGCTGGTTTTTGAACGCTGTCCCCGCTGAAAGAAACCTTTGGCAGCACGCCAGGAATTGAAACCTCGGAACCGAAAAAACCTTCAAGGGCATTAATGTCTGCTTCAAGCCCCTGCAGTGAATCAAGCAAGCTGTAAGAAAAGTAAGCGGAAAAAAGAAGCTCTGGTTCAAGGGATTCTATCGGGGCCTCTAATGCAGTTGTTTTGTAAACAGGTTTTGCGGAAAGGTTTTCCTCTTCCACAACCATAATATTTGAAGCCTGGTTTCCAACGATTGTAACATCAACGCTTACTTTGAGTTCGTCGCCTTCCCTTGTCCAAAGCTCTACAATTGCTTCAGTTATGCCCTCAGAAAAGTTGTAGTCCCTAGTAAGGCCTAGGCTTTCATCAGCTGTTTTGAGCTTGATGGTTTCAGGCAGTTCAACCAAGGCATAGGCTGCACCCAAAACGTTTTCAAGCACGGTTTGCTCTTCAACCATTTCTGCAACAGCTTCCGCTTCCAAGCCTGAAGAAAAGCCTATTTCAGCTGAATAAAGGTAGCCTGTTCCAAGCGAAGACTGGGCTTCAACGAATTTGCCCCTAACACGGGTAATGTCTTCAAGCTCAAGGATGCTGCCATCAATTGCCACGACATCTGTTCCGGTTGTTTCGCCCCAAATCGTTAGGGTGGGAAGCATGCCTGCAACTCTTGCTTCAACGCTTTCAGCAGTGTAATCAATTGCTGTAGCAGTTTTTTCAGGGCCTGGGCCAGGGTCATTGTTTTGGTCTTGGTCAGGAAAATTGTAAAAGGCTGTGAAGCCAACTATTGAGCCAACCATTAGAACGGCAATAACCAAAGAAAACCACTGCATTCCCTCCAAAAAACAAGACCTCCTTTTAGGAAAAAGTTTAGCAGGCAAAAGAATAAGAAGTTAATCCATTGCTTAGGGAAAAGCCTATTACGCAAGCTTTTTTCCCGAAGCCAGTGCAACTGCAAGCACGGCAAAGGCAACCGCAAAAACAAGCAAGAAAGGCATTTCCGGAACAGGCTGCCTTGAAGGGCTTCCAACAGAAAGGTATTCTATGGCCTCTGAATCAGGGGTTGTTTCACCCTGGCGCAGGGCTGAAGCCTTTCCCTCATAGTTTCCCTCTTCCCAGGAAGAGTCAACCGAAAAAGGGATTGAAAAAACCATGGTTGCCCCTGCAGCAATCAAAACGTCTGCTCCAGAGCTTCCAGAAAACATGTTTTGGCCAACCAAATCCTTTAGGGACAAGTCAACATGGCTCAACAAACCACCCGAACTTTGGTTTTCCACTGCAACAACAGCGCTTACAACGCTTGGCCCTGAAACAGGGTTTGGCTGAAACTCAAAGGAAGAGATTTTCAAAGAGCCGGTGTTGCAGGCCTCAGGATTGTTCACGTTTACACGCAGCTGGACAGAGTCTTCAAGCTCATCTGATGCAATTATGTCAATGGGCTGCGTGGCAGAAGCAGGGCATTGCGGTGTTACGGAAACTGTTAGGTCGCCGGCAGGCATGGTGGAAGTATTGCTTCTTGCAGGAATTGTCTCTTCAATGCGGTCGAATGAAATCCAGCCAGGCCTTGAAGAGCTTATGTCAACGTGCTTTGGCGCAGAGTAGTCGTTTTTTATGTTAAGAGAAGCTGTAACCGTTGTGCCAATGTCTGTTGTGACCTCGTCAGGCGAAAGGGTAAGAATGTGAGGATGGATAAAAAAGGAGGGCCCGTTTTCAATCAAGGTGCCGCCGTCGTATATCTCCAAAGCCACGTTGTGTATCCCAAAAGAGTTTTCGGACATTGCAAAAGAGAATGTTTCTGAACGGGTTTCGCCTGAAGCAAGAGGCGTTGCCAAGACCCTTGTCTCGGTGTATTCTTGGGCAAAACTTGGATCAAAGGAGGTGAAGACCAGTTCAAGCACTGAACCTGCAGGAAACTCGTCAGAGCCAGTGTTTTCAACCTGCACCAGGACATCGACTTCGGCGGTTGCTGCCTCATAGTAAAAGCCTGTCGGGGTCACGCTCTGTATGTCAATTGAGGGCCCAAGTATGTCAAAGTGCATGTAGTGGGAAGAAACAAGGCCTTGTCCAGAAGCCGTTGAGGTAAACGAAAAAACTCCGTTGCTTGAAGCAGTGCAGTCGTTCCCAGGGTCATCTGCATTCGGGTTGTAGCTATCCACAAATGCCCTAGTTTGGCCCTGGTTCAGGGTTTCAGTCTGGCTTATTCTATTCCAAAGCGATTCACACAAGCCGGGAGCAACATCGATGTAAATGTTTTCAACGAAGTCTGTTTCCTGGTTTGCCGTCCCGTTGTTGGTGATTTCATAGTTAAGGGTATAGGTTTTGCTGTTAACCAAATCGTATTCTCCGTCTCCGCCTGTAGGCAGTTCATTGCCAATCTCGTCTTCCACCACAAAGTTAGTGGTATAAAAAACATGCTGTCCTGTTGTATTGTTGACAGAAAACCAGTTTGTTGGGTAATCCAATGCAATCTTTTGGTTGCCTCCACTAGCCCAGTTCACGTAATCGCGGTCAGCGGACCATCCAAAGTCGTCAACACAGCCTAGGTTGTTTGTTGGAAGAGCAATGGCGCCACAGGCCCTTTCAGGCATTGTCCAGTATTCAACCATTAAAGCGCTGTCTCCAGAGCTAAGGTCGAATGGCTGGAACATGTCGGCTTCAAGGCTTGTAAGGCCTGTGTCAGTGTATTCTGTTGGGTTTTCCCAAAAAACTTTTACTTGGTCTGCTGAATGGTCTTCTATTCCAATCCACTTGTAAAGGCAGGGCAAGGTATTGCAGTGCGAGCCAAGGCCATGGCGCCAAACAAAGCCTATTATTGGAACGTCTTGCGGGCAGCCAGCAGGGCAGTCTCCTGGATTGTGGCAGCCGTTGTTTGAAACCTTTGTAACAATTGCGAACTGCTGGCCTGTTTCTGCCACAAAAGCAGAATCGTTGTATGTGCTGCCGTTTGGCTGTTCAGCCCAGTCTGGCACGCCATCGCTGTCAGAGTCTGTCACAGGGCCAACCTTTATCCAGGCTATTTCCCCGTCTTCACATGTTTCGTTTCCGGCACCTGTTGGGCCAGCGCTTGCCGAAACCAAAAAAGCCATTAGCAGAAGCAAAACAAGGGGGCTTTTCATGCATTCACCTCAACGCAGACGATTTTTTCCAAGTCAGTGTTGTTCCAGTTCACGAAGCCCAGTTCCGAGTCAATGGCCCTCAGCTCCTGAATAAGGGCTGCATAGGATGAAGAAACACTCTGGCTGCAGGACTTGTATTCTTTAATGAATGAAGAGTATGCCTGCCTTGCATTGCCTGCAGATAAGGATTTCTGGTATTCGGGAGATGAAAAAGGCCTTATTGGGTTGTTCAGCTCAAAAAGGTATTCAATGTTATCCATTCTTTCTTCAAACAGTGCTTCGCATTCCTCTATTTCCTGGGCAGTGGAAGGGCATGTTTGAACAGGCTCTGGTTCCGGCTGGTAAGGCGTATCAATTGGTTTCCGGGTCTGGGCAGGGGGCTGCTGCGGAGGCTGTTCCGGGGGCTCAGGTTGTAAAGGGGGCTCTTGAACAGGTTCAGGTGGAAAGAACAGTATCCAAAGCCCTAAAGAGGCAAGAACCAGGAAAATGGCAAGAAATGCCAGGAATTCTGTTGAGTCCATTCGCTAAATAATAGTGTTTGGTTAAATAAATAGTTTAGCCTTTCAGCTTTTCTTGCGGGAAAAGAGGGCTATTAAAACAACTGAAAGCGCTATTAGGGCAGCAAGGAAAAGCGGGGTTTCAGGAACAGGGATTTGGCTGCCGACAGTGAAGTAAACGCTTTTTGAGTCTGTTTTTGTGCCGGAATCATAGGCTTCTGCTACAAGCTTGTAGCTCCCGGAAGCCAAATCATTGCCTGCTGCAACAATGTCAACATTGGAAAAAGTAAACTCACGGGCGGCGCCTGCATTAATTGGAGCCTGGTTGCTTCCAAGAAGCCCTAAACCGATTGGCTGGTTTGTTTCAGCAACCTTTGCAAAAAGCTTTACCTCGGCAGGGCTGATGGCAGCAGTGCCAGTATTTTTCAAGGCTACCTTCACGTTTGAAAACTGCTTTTGGGCAGAGCTTTCAAAAAAAGCTGGCTCTGCAGTTAATTGAACTATTTTCAAAAAGCCTGTGCCCGGGCCAGGGCCTGGCCCGCCAGAGTTGTTTGCAACGGTTTCTTGGGGGCAAACAATGGAAGCGCCGTCATCAGCAGTGGCAGTGTAAGTAGTCAAAGAGCCAACTGGCCCATAATTGCAGGCAAAGGAAGCCAAATTGCTTACAACTGTGCCAACGCCTGTCTGGCCGTTGCCGCAGTCAAAATCAATGTTTGTGCCGTCTGCAACATTCTGGAAAGAGGCTGTAAGGGTTGAAGAAAAAGGCCCTG
>CAZMUN010000002.1:0-68641 GCA_964569815.1 uncultured archaeon | reverse complement strand
GCCCAACCGTATGTCATCAAGTACTCCAAGCCAGCCTGCGCCCTTGAATTCATGCAAGTATATAGTTAAAAGTAGTATAAAAAGAATTGCGCCCGCTGGGACTTGAACCCAGACTAACAGCTTTCTCCATATTCACGAAACCTTTTTTTTTGGCTTTTTTGAAGCGGCCTTAAGGAGCGCTCCGAAAAATTTCCGCGTTTCGTAAAGCCGTTGGAAGGCTGTGATGCTACCATTACACTACGGACGCGCCAATTAACATATGGCATTGTTGCACTGTCTTCGTGCCTTTGGGCACTTGACATAGCTGGTATGCCTTCAAGATTTTTTAGCCCAATTAGTATTTAAATAACTTTGTTGTTCCTCCTTTTTTGATGAAAGGAAATCTGGTTGTAATTGAGGGCGTTGACTCTTCTGGAAAGAACACCCAAGCCAGGCTTCTTTTGAAAAGGCTTGAAAAAGGGGGCAAAAAGGCTGTTTTGGTTTCTTTTCCGCGATACAGCAAATTTTTTGGAAAACTGGTAAAAAAGTACCTTAGTGGCGAATTTGGTTCCCTGAGAAAAGTCAAGCCAGAGCTAGCTTCACTGCTTTACGCTTTGGACAGGTATGATGCAATGCCGTTCATTGAAAAAAGCCTTTCCCAGGGCATAACAGTTGTGTGCGACAGGTATACTGCGAGCAACATTGCCCACCAGGCATCCAAATTTGAAGGCAAAAGAAGGAAGGAATTCATTTCCTGGGTTCAGGGCGTTGAGTCAAGGCTTCCAAAGCCTGATGCCACGATTTTCTTGGATTTGCCTGTAAGTGTTTCAGCAAAGCTTATGGCCAAAAGAAAGCGAAAAAAGGACATTCATGAACTAGACTTGGATTACCTTCGTGCAACAAGGCAGGTTTACCTTACCTTAAGCAAAAAGCCTGGCTGGCAAAAAATAGACTGCAGGAAAGGCGCTGGCGTCAAAAGCAGGCGGGAAATCCATGAACTGGTTTGGAAAAAGGCGAAGGATTGCATCTGATTCAAAGAATTGCGTTCGCCGGGACTCGAATAGCCTTTTTGGAGCGCTCGTTTCACTCGCTTCCAAAAGGCTTGGGAAAAAATTGCGACTCTGACCCATTTCCTTCAACGGGTTTTGCGACCGCCGGGACTCGAACCCGGGTCATGACCTTTTTGCAGTGCTTGGCAAAAAGCCAAGCGTTCTTTTCCCGAGGCTTTTCTTTTCAAGAAAAGGCTCTGGCAAGGTCACATCCTAACCACTAGACTACGGTCGCAGAAGCCGGCAAATTCCGGCTTTGAATTGCACTATCTTCGCAGCTTTAAGCTGCTCGATAGAGCAACATTTGGCATCTTCGTTCTCTGAGATCACTCGATGCCACCGACAGCCTGAAAATTATTTTGACAACAATGCTTTTAAAAGCAGCCCTACTGTCACTGTTCCGAAGAGAATTGCTGCTATTATGGCGTTTTCTTGGTTGAAGATGCTTTCAGGCCCTGGAATCCGGAAAGGGCTTTCCTGCCCTGGAGTGTCTTTTACGATTGGCTGGCCTTCCTTTATTTCAATTGTTTTCTCGTAGTTGGTTCCTTCGCCTGTTATTTTCAGGTAGAATGGGCCGTTGTCGTGGTTTTTTATTGAAATTGTGCTTTGAACTTGGCTTAGTGGCCTGATTTCAACCGATTTTTGTGTTTCAACGCCGTTTTCAAGGCTTATGGCTGCTTGCGCTGGACTGCTTCCAAGGTTTTTTAGGGTTATTTCTATTACAAGGTCTGGGCCCTGAATTATTGGCAGTACTTCTTCAACCAAAACATTGCCTTCAGTGTTTTCAGAGTTTCCTGCAACTATTTTCAGGTTTGCTTCCTCTTCGCCGCTGAGAGTAATGACCTTGTATTTGCCTTCAAGGCGCTGGTTTTGTGATAGCTGTTGGTCCATTCTAATCTTCCATTCAACGTTTTTTTCCTCTTTTGGCCCAAAGACCAGTATTTTTTCCCTTTCCTCTATATGCAGGTTTTCCACGCGCTGCAGGCTTACAGGGCTTATCGCTGTTTTGTCTGTAAGGTTTTCTATTTCGACGCGGAGGTCAAACCATTGGTTGGCTGGAAAAGTGATGTCCTTTGGGCTTGCTTTAAGGATTCCTGAAAACCTTTCAATGTTCTGTATTTCGACCTGTGGCTCGTTTTCTGTCACAGTTGAAGTGAAATCGTTTGGGTTAACGCTTTTTACTGTGAGCTTTGACTTGTTTGATTCAGGGTCTGGGAAAGCTGCCCTGAGGAAGTGCATTCCGTCTATGTAGCCTGCCTCTCCATAAGTTGAGTCTGATTCAATCCACCCATTTTTTGGAGTGTATGTTTGGATCCAGGCGTGGTTTCCCCAGCTGTTTCCGCTGTACACTACGCCTAAAGAAAACTTTGTTGGAATTTCTTTTGCGCGGAACATTGCTGCAGACAGTACTGCGAACTCGTCGCAGACGCCTTTTTTTGAGTTCAGGGTTTCTATTGCGCTGTAGGTTTCCGGGTAATAAGACAAATCGTATTCTATGTATTGGTGTGTCCATTCAATTATGTCGCGAAGGGTTTCAACAAAGCTTTTTGATTCAAACTTGTTTAGTGCAAGAGTCCTTATCTCTTCCCTGTTTGATTCAACGTTTTTCGTTGGCTCCGTAAACTCGTGGAATTCGCTTATGCCTTGGCTTAAATCCTCTTCTTGAATGCCTTCCAGCTTTGAATCTGTTTCAATAACGGCCCTGATTTCGTATTCAAAAGAGCCTGTGCCGTCCAGCTCAAAGACAGCGTACCTGTTTCCAAACTCGTCTTCTTTTGTTGTGGCCTGAATGGTTTTTCCATTCATGTAAAGGGTTTCGCTTATTGTTAGGACTGACTGGTTTTCGCTTTCCTTGAATGAAACTATTTCCAGGGACGCGGTTCCGCCGTGGAGGTCCCCTGAAAGGTTTCCTTGGCCTGAAATTGCGACCTTTGCCCTAACAGACTGGGCTGTCAAAGGGTTTTCTATTTCCTGTCCAAAACAATTCCCTAAAACAAGGAGAAAAAAAGCCGCAACCGGGAGCTTTTCCTTCAAAGCTTCACCTTCTTCTCTGTTCCTGTCTTGAAAACGTTGTGCTTGAGAACAGGGTTTTTGCTTGCTTCAATCACTTCTTTTAGGTTGTGGGGGCTTGCTTTCACCGGCCTGAACACGAGTTCGCCGCCAGGCCCTTCAACCAGAACATCTAATGTGACTTTTCTTTCTTTTGGCTTCATTCTAAAACGAAAGGGAAAAGAAGTATTTAATGGTTTTTTCCAGGTTTTTAGAAAAAACAAAGTTTTTTTAACCTAAAAAACATTTTATTTTGGTATGAAGAAGACTTCTTCACTGCAAGGCCGAGACTTTGTAATTTTGGCTTTTGCGGTCCTGCTTTTTTCTGGCCTTGCTTTTGCTATTGCAAAATCCGATTCTGTTTTGCAGTTGGCAGACCCAAATCCAGCCAATACTCCGAATCCGGGTCATAGCTCAACCGAGATTGTGGTAAATCTTGATGGCATTGGCATCGGTGTTTGTTCAGGTGATATGGCTTTGCAGGAAGCCGTTGACTTAGGCTGCTTTGGCGGAGACGGGTTTTCAGTCTGCACTTACCGAACGGTTTTTGGCAGCTATACTCCTGGTTCCACTACTTACACAGGCGACTTGACTTGCCAGGCGCATGGCGAAGTTTGTATAGCTGTCTGTGAGCCTCCTGGGGGCACCAACACTTGCACCGGCTGCAAAATAGATACTCATAATAGCCTTTATGAAGCAAAATGCTGCAAGCGAGGTTCGGGGGAAATTGTATCCGGCAGCCTTGTTTTGGACGGCTCTGTTCAATCAATTCCTGTTCCGCCTGGTTTTTCAAGGGCCGAATGCGAGTACTCGGTTTCTATAGGCGATATTGGCCGTGGCCTTATTGTTGGGGATGGTTACTGGGCAAATTTTGACGGCCAAAGCCTCAAGGTAAATCCTTCAAACTGGGTAGTGGACTACTGCCTTATTCACAGGAACAGCGAGGACTGCATTAATGGTCGTGGTAACAGGTTTGACCCTGTCACAGTTTACTACACTGTAAGCTGTAGCTAGGGCTCTTTTTTTTTGGGAAGCTGGCTTTACCAAATCGAAGGGCTTTTTGAAAAAAGGTTTGCGAAAAAAGCGTTATTCTGGTCGATTTAAATTCGTTCAAGCTGTCTTGGGCCCGGCCGGAATCGAACCGGCGACCCTCACCTTGTAAGGGTGATGTCATACCACTAGACCACGAGCCCTATAGCAAAATTTTGCATAGAAAACTATTTTAATGCCAATATTCTTTATATTGTCTGGATGGAGCTCACCTTGTCTGTTTCAGGAAAGCAGGCCGCGTTTTTTGCATTTCTTGTTTTGCTTTTCTGTTCTGTTGGTTTTGTGGTTGCAAACGGCCAGGTTTTGCATTTCTCTTACCCTTATTCCCAGCCGCTGCCTAATCCTGGGCATGGCGGCGACACTGTATGGGTTGATGTTCCAGGGCAAGGGGAAATGGCTTTGCAGGATGCAATAAATGCAGGGCTTTTCCCTGGGCCGATTTCTTGCCCAACTGGCTTTACTGCGGTTGCAAGCAGTGGCGTTTCTTTGGGCTGCATTCAAAACCAGGCGCAGGCTGCAAAGGAATGCAGGGCTGCGGTAATGGATTGCTTTAATAGTTATGGCGGCCGGCTTCCAAGCTTTAACGAGGCTTACACTGGAATGAAGTACAGCCTTGGCCTTGATATCACTGCCATTACGACACAGCATTTTTTGGACGGCGGCCTTGACGGCGGAGATTGGGACAATTACTGTTTTGGCATAAAGTATGACCATATTGGCGGAGGAAACTGGGATTTGGCTGCAGTAGCCGATGCAGGTGAACAAGAGCAAAGGCCTTACCGCTGCTTTATTCCTGCGCTTGGTGAAACAACTGGTTCTGGGCTGCCTGCCTGTTTAGAGGGCCAAACTCTTAAATTTTCGTCTGGTTCTTGGACGTGTGCTGATGCCTCAACAGGCTTTTCAAGAGCTGTATTTGGGACGGTGGACAATGTGGGAAATGTTGTAAAGGGCACCGGCTTTTCAGCTGTTTACACCCTAACCAATCCTGACTACTGTGATGTAACTTTTGATACGCCTTTTTCTTCTCCTCCGACTGTTGTTGCAACCGTTACTGATGACACAATTGCCACCACAAAAGCCCCGAGGGAGGTAAATTTAAGGAATGTAACTGCAAACGGCTTCAGGTTTGAGCCAAGGGCATACAACGGAGCCACAAGCTATGAAAGGGCTTTTTCTTTTATTGCGGTTGGAGAATAATTAGGCTGGTTTTTGGGCTTCAGCAAGCTTTAAATACCCTTAAACACTATTTGTTGCTGGTGAAATCATGGCGTTCTTTTATTTTGGAAAAAGCAGGCTTTTTTTGCCAAGGGTGCTTGGCTCGTTCATAATCGTTTTGGCTATTGTGATGTTTGTTGTTGCCGCAGGCAATATGTTTGATTCTTGGGATGCGATGAAGAAATACCCAAAGTGTGTTGCAAGCATTGGCTGGGGCAATGAAAGCGTTGCAATGCTGCAGTACAGCGACTGCAAGGATTCCTTGTACAGGATTTCTGGTTTGCAGCTTCGTTCAGACCAGCCTGGCATTACCTCTAGGCAGTTTTTGGTTACTTTGCTTAGGCCTGTTGGAGAGCTTTTGTTTTGGGCTGCGGCCTTTGTTTTAGGCCTTTTCCTTTACAACACCAGAATAGTTCGCATGCCAAGGCCAGTGGCTGCTGAAGAAGAAAAACAAAAAGGAAAGAAGAAAAAGCGTTAGTAAAGGCTTGAAACCTTTACTTTGCCTGTTTCCTCTATTTTTCCTTTTTTTACGCCTACAAGCTCTTTGACGCTGTTTTTTTCGGCTTCGTCCAAAAGCCTTTTTGTTATTATGCCGTCGAGAACTATGGCTTCCGCGTTCTTGGTTTTTCCCATCTCTTTAAGCAGGTCGCGGACATCCACTTCTTTCAAGACTTTTTTGTCCTTGCCAAGAATCTTTGCTTTGAGGCTTCCTTCAAGGTCTTTCATATGCTGGCTGTATTCGCCTAAGTCGTTGGGCTTTATTGGCATTGGGGGCCTTTCGTATCTTTGTTCCCTTCTGGGTGGCCCTCGGCTTCGCCCATAGTCTTTTTTTGGTGGCCTTCGCCCTCTTTTATAGTTGTCTCTTTTTCTGTAATCGTTTCTGGGGCGGTAGCTCCTTGAATCAGAGTATGGCTGGCTTCTGCTTCCCCTGTCTTCTGCTTCGCCTTTTTTTCTCAGGCTGCTCAAAATCTCTTTTAGGGTGAGTTCTTCAACTTCTTTTCCGTCTGGAGCCCTTGCAGTTGAATCCACTTTCAGGAACTTTCCCAACTGCCTTGCAATCAGGTCTCCTCCGCGGTCGCCGTCGACAAACAAGGTAACCTTTTTTCCTCTTGCCAGGTTTTCCACTGTCTTGGAGGTTTTTGCCCCGCCTACACAGGCAACGTTTTTTATTCCATGCCTTACTAGGTTCAAAACGTCGGCTCTTCCTTCAACCAGTATCAGTTCGTCGCTGGAATCCACTTCCGGTCCTATGGCTATCTTTTCTTGCCCAATTTCCTTGATTCCCGCTGTCCTTAAATCGCCTCTTATTTGTTCTGTCAATTCCTGGGTTTCGGGCATTTCAACCCCCATTTTTTGCAGAAGCTCTTTGGCGCGGTCTGTTACTGCTTTTCTTTTCTCCTGCCTGGCGTCTTCAATGCCTTGGGTTTCAAATTTGCTTGTGCAGGGGCCGACTTTGTCAACTGATTCTATTGCTGCTGCAAGAATGCTTGTTTGAACGCGGTCCAGACTGCTTGGAACAGTCACTGTTCCAACGGTTTTTCCGCTTTTGGTTTTGGTTTCCACTTCAATCCTGCCAAGCTTTCCGTTTTTTTGAAGCTCTTTGAGGTCCATTTCCTCTCCAATTAGGCCTTCGCTTTGCCCAAAAATCGCTCCAATTATGTCGTGCTTGTCAACTATTCCGTCTATTGTAAAGTTTGTTTTTATTACATACTTTACAGTGCTTAAATAGGTTTTTGCCATTTCCTAAATCACCTTTCTTTTTTTTTGGCGTAGAATCAGGTTCAGGCCTTTAATAGGGCGGAAAGGCTTTTTTCAACGCGTGTTTTTTCCGCGTGAACCAGCAGAATTTTTTGCTGGGCTTTTTTTCCTTTTGTAATCTCAACTTCTGCGCCGAAAAAACCGCGCAGTTTTTGCAACAATTCCTTGTTGGCCTTTCCTTTTTCTTTTGGTTTAGACAACCTTACTTTGAGGCTGCCTGTCCATTCATCAAAACCAATTAAGGCAAATTCCTTGCCTCTTGGAACAACCTGCACGGGCAAAAAAGTGCCTTGCCGGTTTTCCTTCAAATTTTTTCCAACTTTTACAACCATCAAAAGCAACAAAAAAATTAAACGCTTTCTAACCAAAAATGATTGCAATTAATTTTGATAAATTCTTAATTTTTTTAATTCCCTAAAAAAAGGCAACCTATCAATTGCCTGATTCCACTAAAATAATTATGTAGAGGAAAAGAATATAAAAGAACCCCTTTTTTTCCCGTATTTGTTTTTATGCTCTTTTGCTCTTTTTACCCGTATGCCTTACCATAGCAAGGGAGCAAACGCTGAACGTGAGCTAATGCATCTTTTTTTCCAGGCCGGCTTTTCCGTTGTAAGGATTGCTGGCTCTGGCACAAGCCCTTTGCCTGCTCCTGACGTAATTGCTTTAAAGGCGGGCCGGATAATTGCGGTGGAATGCAAGGCCAGAAAAGCCAAAAACCTTGCCATTGCCCTTGTTCAGATTGGCGAGCTCTTGGATTGGGCTAAAAAGGCTGGTTCTGAGGCGTGGGTTGGGTGGAAGATTCCAAGAAAAGGCTGGCTTTTCTTTAAGCCCGCGCAGATGAATAAAACAGGCAAGTTTTTTACGCTTAGCCTAAAGCAGGCTCAGGCAGTGGGAAAGGGCTTGGATGAAGTAATCTGCCAATCCATTGGTTGAATTTTTAAAGCTTTTCAAGCCATTTCTTTATATGAGGCTTATTTTGGATGACGTTATCCATGACCTTAAGCTAAGGCTTAGGGATGAAAAGGGCATTAGGAACAAGGTTTTGTTAAAGGATGCTCTTGAAGCCCTTTCCGCTTACAAGCGGCATAACGATAAAGGCATCTGATTTTTTTTGGGGGGCTATACTTTTAGCCTTATTATCATGACAATGGTGGCAAGCGTGGCTCCAATTGCTGCCACTGAAACCATTGTTCCAAGATTCAGGCCTTGGGCGTTTGTGTAAAAAAGGTAGGCTGTTGCCCCAACTAGTCCCAATTCCAGGGAAACAAGCCCGTAGCTTATGTATCTTACGCCGCGGCTTCCAAAAATAAGGTCTTTCATGGACCAGACTTCTCTTTCGTTGTTTGAGACACGGCTTGCAAGCTCTGCTATATTTCTTTTTATTTCCTGGTTCAGTTGCAGGATGTTTTTCACGCTTTGGTTTATTCTTGACTGGAACATGGTTGCCTGGTTTTCAATAAAGCGCTGGTCTTCTTTGAAGGCGTTCAATGCGCGCTTTTCCACTTTTTCAACCATTTCCTTTTCGGCTTTTTCGGTTTCTTCTTTTATGTATTTTTTTAGTTCTGGCTTTTCCTTTTCAAAGTACTCTTTTACCATTTTGTTTATTTCGTTTTGGAGGAGCGAAAAGGTGTCGGCTTCGCCGATCAAAAGCAGTTTTTTTGCGTCTTTTTCTTTTATGCCCAGCTCTTTCAATGACTTTATTATGTTTTCTTCTGGTTCGCCTGCTCGGACCATTTCTCTGATTATTGATATAATGCTTGCATTGCTTGCATTCGGCTTTTGTGGCATTTTAGTCACTGAGAAACTATTACTGCTTTTCAGTTAATAAAAGTATACCCTTTCCGTTTTTTCTGTTCTTAAAAAAGCTTAAATAGGGTTTAAGACATAATAAATTTGCATGGAGCAAAAAAATATCGTTTACGGGGTTTTGGCTGTTGCTGTGGCGTGCGGCCTTGTTTTTGTTTTATACCAGCAGCAGGAGGCCCAGCCAGCTGAGGACTATGAATTGGGTGAGGAAGACCTTGAGGAAAGCTGGTATGTTGATGCCGATCCAGCGCCTGTGGAAGAGGGGAGCATTTTGCAGCCTTGTGGGCAGCAGGAAACTTCCTACAAAAGGGACCTATGCTGGCGTTTTGAAGCTTTTGATTACCAGGACCCTGAAAGGTGCCTTAACATTGAATATGGGCCTGACAGAATAATCTGCATTAGGTCGATTGCCCGCGACTTTGTTTCTTTGGATATTCAAGAAAAGCTGGGTGAGTGTGAAGAAACATATTCTGATGACAATCCAGGCTACTATGCCTGCATATCCCCCTACGATGCCCAGTTCAAAAACGACAAGCTTGCAATCTGCAACGAATACTTTTCGGAAAACATAAGCCAAAAATACAGGTGCCATGCAGAAGTGGCCCGCGAGCTACTGGATTATGACATATGCTATGCCATTTCTGACCAGGCCGGCAGGGAGAACTGCGTTTGGATTGTTGATTTTGAGAACCCGGGCGTTGAAGTGGACGAATTCACTGGTTAGAGAAGCCTTAGCTTTCCAGTAAGCCTGTCCATGTCTGCATCGTCTGCCGGTCCTATTGCAAGACAGGTTATTGTCCCTGACTTAACCTGAGTCTGGCCTGCGTCTTTTACGATTGCTGTGGGAAACTTTTTTTTGGCTTCTTTGTACAAGTCAAGAAGCTCTTTTTTTCCTTTTATTCTTAAAACGACTTTTTTCATTCCGGTTGAAACCCATGCGCTGTAGGCGGACGCCGTGCTTTTTGACAATGCTGCAACAGACCCGTGGGCGGCCTGTGCCGCAATTTTTCCGCGTGACATTTTTAGGTCGGTTCTTACCACAATTGCCTGCTTTATTCCCATAAAAGTCGGCCTCTTTACAATATTCAATGCTTTTCCTTTTTATTCCTATAGTCTTCAACAGCTTTCCTCAACCCGTCCATTGAAAGCACTGAACAGTGCATTTTTTGGGGCGGCAGCCCATCCAAGGAATCTGCAATCTTTTGCTTGTCTATTTTAAGCGCGTCTTCCAGGGTTTTGCCTTTAACAAGTTCGGTGAGCTTGCTTGAGGTGGCAATTGCTGCAACGCATCCAAATGTCTTGACCTTTATGTCTTCTATAACTTCCTGGCCCTTTCTGTTTTTTCCAACCCTTATGTAAACCCACATAAGGTCACCGCACATTGGATTTCCTACTTTGCCCAAACCATCTGGTTTTTCCATTTCTCCGATGTTGTGCGGCTCTCTGAATTCTTCCATCACCTTATCCGAATACATTTCATTTTCCTCCTTGCTTTAAGGGGCTTATTTCCCGAAGCCTTTCAACCACCTTGGAAAGGTTTTCCAAAACATGGTTTATGTCTTTTTCTCCATTGCCTTTTCCCAGGCTAAACCTTATAGAGCCGTGGCATTTCACGCGCGGCAGGCCGATTGCTGTAAGGACATGGCTTGGCTTCAGGCTTTTTGTGCTGCAAGCAGAGCCTGTGCTGCAGGCGATTCCCTTGTCTGACAGCATTAAGACCATTGACTCGCCTTCCACAAAATCAAAGCCTAAGTTTACGTTGTTGCTGAGCCTTTTGTTGCCAATTTTTGGGCCGTTAAGCCAACTGTTTTCAATTTTCAAAGCGCCTTTCAACATCTTTTTTGCCAAAAGCCTTTCCCTTCGGGATTCTTTTTCCCTAGTTGATTCAGCTATCTCAAGTGCCTTTGCCATTCCTACAATTCCTGGAACGTTTTCGGTTCCAGACCTTAGGCCGTGCTCGTGGTTCCCGCCATGAACAGTTTTAGCCATTTTGGTTCCCTCTTTTGCAAAAAGAAACCCAGCTCCCTTTGGGCCATAAAACTTGTGGGCGCTGCTTGACAAAAGCCCGATATTCATTTTTTTTACGTCTATTTTTTCCTTTCCAACGCTTTGCACTGCGTCTGAATGGAAACAAACTCCTTTTTCTGAGCAAATTTTTCCAATACTTGAAATGTCTTGAATAGTGCCTATTTCGTTGTTTGCATGCATTACGCTTACCAAAGTGGTTTTTTCATTTATTGCGTTCTCCAGAGCCTGCAATGAAATAAATCCTTGGCTGTCGGCATCCAAATAGCTTGCTTCAAAGCCGTCGCTTTCCAAAAACCTGAAGGTTTCTTCAACTGCGTGGTGCTCTATTTTGCTTGTAATCAAATGCTTTCCTTTTTTTCGGTTTCCAAAAGCTATTCCTTTGACTGCAATGTTGTCTGATTCTGTTCCGCCGCTGGTAAAGCATATCTCTTCAGGCTTTGCATTAATCGCCTTTGCAATGCTTTCCCTTGCCTTTTCAACGGCTTCTCTGGCTTCTAACCCAAAAGAATGAAGGCTGCTTGCATTGCCGTATTTTTCCAGAAACCAGGGCACCATTTCCTTCAAAACCCTTTCGTCTGTCGGGGCAGTTGCTGCATGGTCTAAGTAAATTTGCCTCATTTGCCGCACCTCCAGCATTTTCTTCCATGGCTTTTGTAGTGGTCTTCAAGTGCCTCAAAGATGTCTTTTCCCTTAAGCTCTTTCAAAAAGCTTCCTTTAAGCGAATAAATGGCCTGCTTTCCTTTCCTTTTTGCTTCCACAAACTTGCATTTCCGCAATGCTTTGAGAGAGTGGCTTACCTTGCTTTGCTCTTCTCCCAATTGTTCTGAAAGCTCTGAAACGCTTCTGGGCTTTGCCTTAAGCATTTGGATGATGCTTATCCTCAAAGGGTTTCCCAAAACCTCGAAGCACAAATGGTAGGGAATTGAAACAGACTTCATATGAAACATATTTCATATAATGTTTATAAGGCTTTCCCTGTGAAGAAAAGCTATTTATAGTTAAAAATAGCTTATATTCTGCAATGGAAGACGAAATGCCTTTGGAGGGAGAGCCTGTAAAAAAAGGCTTTTCTAGGAAACAGGTAACGCTTTTGACAGCTGCAGCCCTTGCCGTTTTAATTGTTGCATTTGCAGTTTACCTGCTCCCCGGCCTTTTTTTGGGTTACAAGCTTGGCATTTTGGATTTTCCTGGTTTTGGTTCCGAGCCAATGAAAATGCTTGTCATAGGCCAGCCGTCTGTGGATCTGCTTTCAGATCTCGATAATCAAAGGGGCTTGGTTTACTACCGTGTAAATGATGCTTCTGCTTTGGAGCAAAACCCTGCCGAAACCCTTGCCCAGTATGACGTTGTTTTGTTGGACCAGCATTTGGGTGCTACTCCTTTTGACAAAAGCATTTCTCGCGCTTTGGGAGAGGCTCTGGAGAACTATGTTGAAGGCGGGGGAAAGCTTGTCGTTGTAATGGACTCAGGCATCTACCGTTCAGGAGGCCAGCATGGGTTCTCGGTTTCAACCGATGTAGTGGGCTGGAAGGCAACCTTTGGCGGCATAATGCCTGTTGAATGCGATACCGGCCCCAATAGCGTGAAGACATGCACTGTTCCGATTGCGCTGAGCGGAAAAGTTCACAGGGCTGATTTTGGCCACGAGATAATGGAGGGCATTGACACTGCGCCCGCAGACCTTGGTTTCGGGCCCCTGCAGCTTATTGTCTTTAATGTCAAGGTAACAGGCCAAGAGGTTGCTTACATTAAGCATGTTACGGCTTCAAGCATTTACCCCGGCGTTGTTGAAAGCAAGCTTTTGGTTGGAAAATTGCTTTACTTCAACTACGACCCTGCCTTGACTCCCGGCATTTGGCAGAACACCTTGGAGTACCTGCGGTAAAAAATCAGGCTTGCGGCTGAAAAGCTTTTGGAATGCCTTGGCAGGAAAATCAGGCTTCAGCCATTTCTTTCAGCTTAAGGCTTTTTGTTATTCCGTCATTGCCCCAAAGGTAGGTGAAGCTTGTCGGCTCGTGGTTTTGTATCCAGACCTGCCTGTTTCTTGGGTGCAGGTGGCCCTTTAGGGTAAACTTTTCCGAGAATTCCACTAGTGCCTTGTTTCCATCGCATTTTATGAGCTTGAATACAGGCCCCTCTTTTTCCATGTTGTCAAACTGCTCTCCCTCAGAAACAGTTAGGACTTCGTCAGAAACCTCTTTTCCGAACGGCGGGCGCCAATGCTGGACCGTGTTTTTTACCAAAAAAACCGCTTTCTTCATTTCTTCCACTTTTTTTTTGAATTTGTTTACAGAATAAGCCCTGCCTTCTTTAAATAAATTTCTTTTTTTCATTGGAAAGCTTTAATAACCCCCTGGCCATCTTCTGTTTCTTTTCATTTGCCAAGAAACGAGTTTAGGGCTTTTCACCGGAACCTCGCTCCCTAAGAATGTTTTTAAATCAGGTTTTCTTTTCTTTTAATGCATGCAACTCCACAGCGTTATTTCTGAAGCCGTGAACAATATAGCAGAGGCGGACAAAAAAAGGCGTGTTTTAAGCGAAAAGCTTGCGCCCTTAAAGGGCTTGAATTTGCTTGAAATAGGTTCAGAGGACTTTCTTGAAGAAAGGCTTTTGATGCCTGTGGAAAAAATCCCTCTGGAAGGCAGCATTGCAGGTGTTGACTCAGGCTTTGTGGGAAAAGACCTTTTTGCCCTGGATTTGGTTCTCATAAGGGCAATTGGAGCGGTTTTTGACTATTCGCAGGGAAAGCTTTCGAAAGCCCGGTATTTTCCAAGCTTTTACTGTTTTCCTGAGCCGCGCCTAAACAACAACGCTCTGGAGGCAGACGAATTCCAGTGCAGCAAAAACATTCAGCGCTTGATTGAAGAGGTAAAAACCGCAAAATCCTTGGTGGAAAACTTTTCCCCAAGATACTGTTTTTTGGATGGAAGCATTGTTCCGCAGTATGCAGACAAGCCGAGAAAAGACAGCAAGATAAAGTCAGCTTACCATAAAATGCTTTCCGAGTTTCAAGGCCTTTACAAGCTTGCCGCTGAAAAGAACTGTGAACTGATTGCATGCGTTGAAGACTCCCGGGGTTCGAGATTCAGGCAAATTTTACAGGAACGCCTTCTTGCAAACCAGCAAAACCTGTCCCAACAGCTTGAAGGATGCTATGATGCAATTATTTTGGATTACCTGCTAAAGCCTGGCGAGCGAAGCCTTGCCTTTTCCTACACTGCAGGCGTAAAAGAGCACCCTATCCTGATGGATTTTGATGAAAGATGGTCCAAATCAGTGCATGCTTTTTACCTAAAGCCTGTTGCCTTTGACAGGCCCCTCAGGGTAGAGTTTCTCCATTCAAACCGCGATAAAACCATTTCAAAGCACGCCTCTGAAATTGCTTCCATTGTTTTTTCCCAGAGCTGCATGCACCGTGAATACGCATACCCGGCAATTCTCATAGAAGCAGACCTTCATGCAAGGCTGCATCCTGACGAAATAGAGCTCGTCTATGACAAGATTTTAAACAAGCTTGGTAAAGGATTTAAGTTAAGGCTAAGGCGCGACTACAGGCCATTTTAAGTGTTTTTTATGAAAAGCGAGAAAGAAACAATGGTTTGCCCCAAATGCGGGGCCGTGGACCTAAGATGGCTTCTTGGAGGCAAGCTTGGAGACCAATACCGTTGCCCAAAATGCGGCTATGAAGGCATTGCACTCAAGGGGAACCAAAATTTTGTTAAAGCGCTAAAAGAAGGGGATTGATTTTTTGGAAAAAGAAATAGGGACCGTTGTAAGCACCGTGGATTCGCCGAGCCCTTCAAACGTGGACTTTGTTGTAAACAAGGGCCTGGTTCACAGGGGCCAGTTTGTGGAATTTTCGCATGCAGGCGGAAACCTCATCGCTTTGGTTAACGACGTGATTAAAACAAACCGCTATTTTGAAAGGGCTGATTCAGTAAAAGAGTTTGAAAGCAGTGGTTCCGCTCTTTTTGAACAGTTTCCAACATCGGAATGGGAATACCTTGTTGCAAAAACAAGGCCTTTGGGAATGTTTTCAGGAAACATGATAAAGCGCGTTACCTTTCCACCGAGCCCTGGAACGCGTGTAAAGATTGCTTCAAAGGAAAGCCTTGAAAAATTCCTAAACTTTGACAAAGAGGCCGGGCTTTTTATTGGAACAGTGGAGCACCACGACCTTGACGTAAAGCTCAGCATGACCTCGCTTTTGAAAAAGCATCTTGCAATCCTTGCCTTATCCGGAGGTGGAAAAAGCTACCTTGTCTCAGTTCTCTTGGAAGAGCTTCTTGACAGGCCCAAAGACAAAGGCCGCATTTCCACCATAGTGCTGGACCCACATGGCGAATACAGCAGTTTTGCCTCTGTTCCAAAAGGCAAAGGCAAAAAGGATTACTCTGGAAAAACAAAGCTTGTAAAGGCAAACGACATAAAGATAGGCGTTCCAAAGCTGAGCATAGGCGTTGTTTCAGGCATAATCCCTGGGTTGAGTGGCCCGCAGAAGCGTGACCTTGGCCGAATTTTGTCTGAGCTGAAGCAGCAGATGAAGGAGGGCGTTGGCCCCTTTGACTTAAACGACTTGCGGGACGCAGTTTCGAGAGATGGATCCATAAAGGAAAACAGCAAAGGGCCTTTGATGGGCTGGATTGATTCCTTGAGAAGCCTTAACCTTTTTGGAAAAACCGACAATCCAAGCATAATAGATTTGATAAAGCCAGGCCAGCTTACCGTCATCGACTTAAGCGACCTTATAGACCTGAAAAAAAAGCAGGTTATTGTAAGCTATTTCGCACAGAGGATTTTTTTCGAAAGGCGAAACAAGAAAATACCGCCATTTCTACTTGTTTTGGAGGAAGCCCACCAGTTTGTTCCAGAGCATGTTGCGGCCGAAACAGCTATTTCGAGAAGCATTATCAGGACGATTGCCCGCGAGGGAAGAAAGTTTGGCGCTTCGCTTTGCCTTGTTTCGCAGAGGCCTGTGCAGCTTGACACCACGGCCTTAAGCCAATGCAACACGCACATAATACTGCGGATAACCAACCCTTATGACTTGAAACACATTTCTGAAAGTTCTGAGGGCCTTGACAGCAAAAGCATTGACATGATCACTTCCCTGCGTGTTGGAGAAGCACTTGTTGTTGGCGAAGCAACCCACTTTCCGCTGTTCTTCAAGGTTCGTGAAAGAAAAAGCCAGGAGTCAAAGCACGAGATTTCGCTTGAAAAAGCGGCCCTTGACTTTGAACAGGGCTCTGAAGAACGGGATTCTGAAACCAGGGAACTTTTGTGACTAAAAAGCGAAAGACTTTTTAATGACTTAATGCATTATTTAAAGCATGCCTTTAGCTCACTTTGTTGCAGAAGCCAAGAAAAATACCCCCTTTTTGGGAAAAACACAGGCAATTGAAGGCAGAACCACTATTTCGGGGTCAGACACAAAGCCTGCTTTTGAACGAAAAGACCTTAAAAGGACTATGGCGGTCATAAGCGAGGGCGACAAGGCAGCTGCAGACCCTGAACTAAAGCGCCCAAGCTGGCAAGGTTGCCAATACCTTAAAAAAATTGGGGACAAAGAAATGTGCACCCAGTACATGTCTCTCTGCTCCAAGGAAAAATGCAAAAAAGAGTTCATGGAAAAGGATTTCTTTGAATACAGGCGCTACCTGAAACAAGGGAAACCCATAAAGTGAATATATTACCGGAAACCCGGTCTCTTTCTCCTTTCTTTAAAAGCCTGCAAAACCTCTTCCTAATGCAATGACTTTGAAAGCCTCACAGTTTTGGCTAACCGACCTAAAGTATGTTGAGGAAAAGAGGGCAATGCTCCTGAATTTCTCCCAGCTAGGTTTTAGGAGAATGTCCAGGCAGCCCTTTTTCCCCTCCTTCTTTGTTAAAAAAACCTTCCTTTCATCTGAAGGCTTGAAAGAAATTCTTTCACTGGAAAGAGCCCGCTTCAAGTTGCAGAACTGTGAAAAAAGCTTCAAGGTTGTGGCAGGAGCCTTTTCAGACTTAAAGCTTTTGGCCGAGGCCCTGTTCAAGGCAACAGGCTTCATGCCTTTGGTTATTGAGCCAGAGCGCCAGTTTTTGCTTGAAAAAGGCTGGAGCTATTTTGACTGCTTTTCATTTTTTTCAGACAAAGAGTTTGTCAAAAACGAGACCACGGCCTTTCCAAAAGCCAGGGTAAAGTTTTTTTCCGAACCTCTTCCAGAAACCCTGAAACAGGTGATAAAAGACAGCCCTGAAACAGCCAAAAAAACCATTTCTCTTATTGGGTTAAGCAAGCTTTTGAAGACAAAGCTGGAAGCAATTCCCTCAAACCCGTTTTTTCGGCAGGAAATTTTGCTTCAGAATGCCTTATGGCAGGCAGGGCTTTCAACAAACAAAACAAACCCAAGCAAGCTTTCGATGGAAGAGCCTTTGCCAAAAATGCCTGACTTGGCTGAAGCAGATTTTTCAAAGCTTTGGGCCGCCCTTTTGACAAAGCCTTTTTTCAACCTTGGCCCTGACACCATATGCTGCGACTGCTGCAGGCCAAAAACCATTTTTGAAAGAAACATTCTGCCAAGCAGCCTTGTTTCTGTTGAGATGCAGAAAGACGGCTTTTTCTTTGAATCATGTTCAAAACTGTTTGCTTCAAGTTTTCACAAAAGCCACAAAGACAAGGAAAGCAGGCTTCGGAGAAAAAAAGAGTTTTTCCTGAAATCAATTCCGGTTGGGCCATTTTTTAGAAACCAAAAAGCTTTAGTGCCTCTTGCAGACGCTTTCAGGCTTCGGGAAGAAGGAAAGGCAAAAATAGTTTCCCTTAAAGAAGCGGCCTGGTTTTGCCTGAAAAAGGAAAGCCTTGTTTCAAAAGCCGTGTTTGAGCTGAATTCTGTTTCCAATTTTGCAGAAAAGGAACTGGATAAAGTAAGCCTGGAGTCAGTGAAGCAGCACAAGGTTCTTTCACTTAACGCCTTGTCTTACAACCTGGAATACCTTTTGCTTGAATCTGTTTCTGAATCGGCTTCAAGGCTTGTTTCATCCCTTTTCAAACAGCTTTCCAGCGAAAAAAGCGGCTTTTACACTGAAAGCCTTTGTTCTGCCATTCAAGCCATCCAATACTCTGTTTTGGACCATTTCCACAGCTTTGCCGCTGAAAAGAAAAGCAATGTTATCCTTAAAGAGAACAAAGTTTTTTTGAGCAGCCAAAAACCCAACAGTTTGGTGAAACAGTTTTCCCAAAAACAGGCAATTCTTCTAAAAACAACAAAAAAACCCAATTAGGCTCAAACAAGAAGGCTTTTAAATTTTCTCAATACCTTTTATTATAACTGAAAAAGGACTTTTTTTTGGTGCACTTTTATGAGCAAAGCAACCAGGTTTGAGAAGGCAAGGCTTGTGAGCGCCCGCGCTCTTCAGCTAGCTTTTGGCGCGCCGCCCTTGCTTAAGGCCAAAGATGGTTCCACTCCTTATATTTTGGCCAAAAAAGAGCTGGAGGAAGGCGTTCTTCCTTTGACTGTGATAAGGCGTTTTTCTGACGGCCGGGTTGAAAAAGTAGGCGTTTGAGGTTTTCTTTTTGGGTAAGGCGGTTCCACGATCTATTAAAATGAGGGTTGAAACCCTTCTTGAAAAATTTCCTGAACGTTTTACTGCCAATTTTGAGAAAAACAAGCAGGTTTTGGGCGAACTTGACATCGAGTTAAGCAGGTTTGACAGAAACATGATTGCCGGTTTTCTCACAAGGCAAATAAAAGCCCAAAAAAAGAGCTAGTTGCCGATTGGCCTTAAAACAGGCCTTGTTGCCGAGTCACTGTTTTTTTCCCTTTCCAGGACATAGAGTGAGCCTGTAGCGGCCTTTTTCATTTCCATGTCGTGTGTTATTACAAAAATCTGTTCAACCAGTTTTGGCAAATGCTGCTGCATCATTTCTGAGAGGGTTTGCACTGCTTCGCTGTCAAGGTTGTGTGTTGGCTCGTCTAAAATAATCCAGCTCAGGTTCCTTGTCAAAACAAACGAAAAAGCAATCCTTATGCAGATTGCTGCAGCGCTTCTTTCCCCGCCGCTTAAAATTCCTTCAACCCGAACCCAGTTTCCGTTAAGGTCTTTTACGCGCAATTCGTAGTTTCCTTGTTCGACATCCATTTTTGCCGAAAGGTAGTCCTTGTAAGGGTAAACGCGTTTCCAGATGCTGTCCATTGCCTGGTTTATGGTTGCAATAAGCGTTGCCCTGAGCTCCTGCTGTGATGCAAGCAGGCTGTTTACAAAAAGGTTCATCTTTTCCGAGTTGGCTTCAATTGCCTTCACGTTTTTCTCTTGTTCTTTTATCCTGGCTCTTGTTTGTTCTATTCTTCCAAGGCTTTTTCTCATTTCTTGGGAAAGCTGCTGGTTTGCCTTTACAGCATTTTTTGCTGCATTTATTGCCGCGTTTTCTTCAACCAGTTTTTTTCTCTGGTCCAAAAGCTTTTTTTCATCAAATTCCATCTTTTTGAGTTTTTCTTCTTGTTCAACAAGCTCTTTTGAGTTTTTTTCAAGGCAGCTGGTTTTTTCAGCCAGCTTTTTAATAGCGTCTTTTTCCTGTTTCAAGGCATTTCTTTTTTCTGTAAGCTTTTCTTTTTCCTCTGAAACTTTTTTTGCTTCCTTTTCGCAGTCCTTTACCCTTGCTTTGGCTTCTGCTTCTGACTTCAGGGCTTTTTCCATTTCAAGTGCGGCTTTTTTTAGCTCTTTTTTTTCTTCTTCCAGGAGCGCTTCCCTGGTTTTTTCTTCAAGCTTCTGCTTGCATACCGGGCATTCTGCCCCAAGGCCTTGAAGCTCTTGAAGGTGTTTGCTGAGCTCTTCTGCCTTGTTTTGGTTTAATGCAGCCTGCTTTTCAGCCGAGCTTTTTTGCTCTCTTGCTTTCTCCAGCTTTTGCTCTGTTTCCTTGGCTTGTTTTTCTTTTTCTTTTTCTTCTTTTTCAAGGGCTTCAAACACGGCTTCTATTTCTTTAGGGCTTTTCTGCGCCTCTTTTTTCATCTCGTCAATGTCTTTCTCAAGCTGTTTTTTGATTGCTTTTTTTTCTCCTGTGGCGTTTTGCAGCCTTCTGAACTCGGTTTCGGTTTTTTCCATTCCCTTAACCGATTTTTCAAGCTTTTCCAGGCCTGCTGTTTTTTTCTCTATTGTTTCCAAAAGCTCCTTGTTTTCCTTTTCTTTTTCCAAGATTCTTTCCTTAAGCCCTTTTTCTTCTTCGGGCCTGGCCTGGCTTTTTTGCTCTTCAACCCATTTCCTTTTGTCTTTGGCTTTTGCCTTTAACCTGTTCAAGGCCGTTACTGCATTGCCGCGAACGGTTTCGTATTTTTGCAATTCAAGAAGCTCGTCGAATTTGGTTTTTCGGTCTTTTGGGCTTAGCCGCAAAAAGTAGTCTATTTCGTTTTGTTCAGAGTAGACTGCGCGGCTGAAAAGATTGTAGTTTATTTCAATGGCTTTTTCTACTTCCTGGTTTACGTCCCGGGGCTTTGGCCCTGCCAAAAATTTTCCTTCGCAGTATATTTTGGCTTCGCTGTTTCCCTTTCTTTTCACAGTTCTTTCCACGCGGTATTTTTTGCCCTTGTATGAAAACTCGAGCTCAATGAAGGCCTGGTCTGCCTTGTTTGGCTTGTTTGTAAGGGTTTCTTCCAAGGAAACCTTTCTGCTCTGCAGGCTTGGAAAGGTTCCAAAAAGGGCAAAGCAGACAGCGTCCATTACACTGCTTTTCCCTGAACCCATTTGCCCTATCAAAACATTTGTGCCTTTATCAAACTGGAAAGAGCTGTCGGCGTGGGTTTTCCAGTTCTGAAGCCTTACTTTTTCAATCATGTCCAACCCATGAAAACTATTGCAGAAACCTGTTTTTAAAGGGTTTTAAGCCAGGCTTCCACTGTTATGCGGAATAGGAAACGAAAATTAGAGAAGGGTCATTTCCTGGACTTCTGCGTCTTCCACTGATTTCAAGGCGTTTATTTCTTTTGTAAGCTCTTCTACAACCTTGTCGTCTTTTTCCGGAACGGTGAAAGCAGCTTTTATGAATTCGGCTCCGAATGCTATTGGAACCTTTTTTGCGTCGCGAAACTCGCCTTTGGAAACCTTTTTCAGGTCTTTCATGGTTTCGTCTATTTTTTCCATGTCCTTTGCGTTAATCCTGTAAATCAAAACAGTTTTTCCCATAGGGTCACCAAAGAAATCTTATGGCCCTTCAAATCCGCATTCAGGGCACTTGTAGGTTTTTGCGGTGTTCCTGCAGTGAAAGCACCTGATTATGGCTGCCTTTGCGCATTTCGGGCAGCGGAACTCAACAAAGTCGTTTGAGACTTCCTTGTTACATGTGCTACAAACCTTCATTCAAATCACGAGAAATTCGATTAAAATTATTCTGGTCGCATACTATTTAAAAGCTTGCTATTTTTTCTTTTTTGACTTCACGAATTCAAGGTACTTTTTTGGAACTTTTGCCTTTGAAACAGGCTGCAAGCCGTTTAAAACCATTATTTCGGCCCAAAACCTTGCCTCGCTGAATTTCCTGCCTTCTATTCTTGAGCCAACCTCTGCCATTGCTTCAAGCTCTGAGAGGCCGCGCAACCTTGAAAAATGCCTGTAAAGGTTTTGAAAGGCCTGGCCGGGGTCAATGCCTTTTGCAGCGCATGCTTTTGAAAAGTCTGGCAGTTTGGAACCGGCTTTTATCATCTTGGCTCTTTCGATAACTTCTTTTTGGGCCTGCTCTTTTCTTTCCCTGGTTTTTTTTGCCTGCTGGACTCTAGCGTCTTCCCCTGTTTTTTCGGCCTGCTGCCTTTTTTCCTTTTCCGTAACCAGGGGCCTTTCCTGCCCTGGCTTTTCACCCGCCTTTTTTTGCTGGCCTGCTGCCTTTGGCTTTTTCCAGAACCTAAAACGCATTCAATAAAAACCTCTTTTATCCAAACAAACTGTTGTTCCCTTTCTTTAAAAATCTTCCTCAAAAAAGCAAAAAAAGCACACTTAAACAAACTTTGGCTAAAAGAGTTTTTTTAAAGGGCCTGCAGGCTAATGGATAGACTGCATGGACTCTGCCTGAGAAAAACAGCTTATAAACAAAGACAACAAATATTAAATAGAGAATTAAACCCAAATGGCTTATGCTTGGATCCGTAGCCTAGTCAGGATTGGGCGCTTCGCTTCGGACGAAGAGGTCGGGGGTTCGAATCCCTCCGGATCCATTATGAGGCAAGGAAAAGTTGTTGACAGGTTTAAGGTCAAAACCAAAGAAGGCAATAGCGTGGAGATTGTTTTCAGGTTTCCAAAAAAGGGTGATGCAAAGCCTGCCTTGGAAATGGTTAACTCCATTAGGCGTGAAGCAGACTACCTTGGCCAGCGCAAGATGGAAACGCTTGCTTCTGAAAGGAAATGGCTAAAGGCCAGGCTTGAGGAGATGAGAAAAGGCCGAGGCTTTGTTTTGTTTGTGGAAGCAGATGGAAGCCTTGTTGGGGATGTTTCAATCCAGTGCTGCAAGTACGACACTTCGCCGCATGTTGGCACCCTGGGAATTATGCTTAAAGAGCAATTCACCGGCCTGAAAATCGGGACAAGGCTTTTGAAAAAGGCTCTGGGGCTAGCAAAAAAGGAGACTCCTTTTAGCATAATCGAATCTGGCTATTTTGGAAAAAACAAAAGAAGCAGAAGGCTTCACAGGAGGTTTGGCTTTAAAAAATATGGTTCCCTGCCAAATGCCTCAAAGCTAAGGGACGGCTCTTACTGCGCCCATGTTAATGTCTTCAAGCAGATTAAGCCGCTTTAAAGGAACTCTTCCCCACCTTTTAGATATTGTGTCAGGAATGATGCAAACTCTTTGTTTTTTTTGAAGAGGCTTATCAGGCCTTCTTCCTGCAAAACACTGGTTCCCTTGTTTAGCGCTTTTTTAATTTCGGATTTTTCCACGCGCTTTTCTTTTTTCAAAAACTCTTTCAAAAAGCTTTCAATGCGGGTGTGTTTTCTTGGAATTTCGATTACCCATCGCCCGTTCTCTATCCTTGGGCCTGCTATTATCCGCGGATGCGCTTTCAGGAACGCTTTGCTGTTTTCTTCGTCTGTTACAAATGGCCCTTGCACTACACGGCTTTTTTGCAGGTTTCTTGACTCGACTTCAAACACCATCAAGATGTCTTTTTTTTCGTCTGTCCATGCTTCCTGCCTTAAAACTTCAAAGTCTTTGAGTTCCAGCTGTTTTGCTATTTTTTTTCCAAACCTTTGAATCTGGCCCCATATTATGTCAGGCAAGGCGTTTTTTGGAAAGCCGGTTTTTATTCCAACAAGCTCCTTTTTTTGAAGCATTTTTCTCAGTTTTTTAACCTGCCAGGGCTTTTCCTTTTTTGGGAAAAAGAATTTTTCGCTTGGATTGCGCAAAAAGGCCCTTGAGCCTGCAACCATCCTGCTGAACTGGTTCAGGGAAAGGGCGGCTGCAACATTGCGGTTCTTGTCAACAGGGTCTATAACGATTAGGGCCGAGTCAGAAAAAAGCCTTTTTGCTTCCTCTTGTTTCCAATGCTTTTCCAGGTCTATTACCTGGCTCTGTTTCCATTCTGAAATGGCTTTCACCGCTTTCATGAAAGAGCCGTATTCAAGTACAAGCAGTTCAACCACATAGCCTGGGACAGAGCTTGCTTTTATGTCTGCCCCATAGCATTTAATTCCTTTCAAAAACTGCCTCAAAAGCCTCGCTTCGTCTTTCTTCTTTCCTTTAAGCCTTTTCTTCAAATAGGTGTTGTGGAAAGGGCTTCTGTCCACAGCGCTTTGTTTCAGTTCCGCTTTGCTCACCTGGTAGCTTGGAACTATTTCTACATCAAAGCCCTCTATTTGGCCGCGAATGTAAGGGTGCTCTGAAAAAGCCTTTTCCCAGCAGTGGCCCCGGAAAGCCTTTTTTCCGATTCTTAGCCCTTCTTTTTCAAACTCTTCGCGTGACATTTTTTCAGGGAACAAAACAAAAATGTCCAAGTCGTTGTCTCCTTGAAGATGCGTGTCACGGGCATTAGAACCGCAAAGCATCACGTCAAGATGCTTTCCGCTTGTTTTTTTTATTTGCCTGATAAGCTTGTCTGCAAGCTTTTTTTGTTTTTCCTTTTCCTTTTCAGAGGGCTTGATTTTTTTCAAAACGTTTGAAAGGATTTTTTTAACAGGCATTTTTCGGCCACCCTTTTATTTTGGTAATACTATTATATATGAATTTGGTTTTATATACTACAGTTTCCCATGGATGAGAACCTTAAGCCTGTGAAAGGAAAATTGCTTGAAAGCAAGCCCAAGGCAAAAATTTACAGCGGGTTTCCTTACAATCTCTATGAAGTGCTTTCCACAGGGCTTTCAAAGGAGGAAAAAAGAAAGGCGGACCTTCTTGTAAGGGTCATTACAAGGTCTGCTTCGCTGAATGCACTGCATGCCGAGCTTGGCTCGAAAAGCAAGTCCATTGTGGAACAGTTCAGGAACAGCGTAATCCAGACAATTGATGTTGAAAGCCTTACCCAAATGCTTCCAAGCGCGAGGCAGTTCGAGGTTCTTCACTTAAACCTTCTTCCTGTGACCGAAAAGCTTGGCATTGAGCACAAGAACGATTTCATAAGGCATGTGCTTGACCACAGCATTGGCTATGGCGCCATAAGCCCTCTTATGACCGATTCTCAGCTGGAAGAAATAATGGTCAATGGCTTTGAAAGGAATGTTTTTGTTTTTCACAGGCATTTTGGCAACTGCAAAACAAATATTGAGGTGGATGAAAAAAGCGGCATGTTCAGCCTCCTAAAGAGGATTGCTGCAACGGTTTCCAAGCAGTTCAATGAAGCACACCCTCTTTTGGATGCAAGGCTGCCTGATGGAAGCAGGGCTAACGCAACCTTCAATTACGTGAGCCCTTTTGGCCATACGCTTACCATCAGGAAGTTCAGCAAAATACCTCTTTCAGCAATTGACTTTATTGCAAACAATACCCTTGACACCGAAGTTGCAGCATTTCTTTGGACCATGGTTGAGGGAATGAAACTTCACCCCATGAATACAATAATTACCGGTGGAACCGGTTCAGGAAAAACCACTTTGATGAATGTTTTGGCTGACTTCATTCCCTTTGATGAGAGGATAATTTCAATAGAGGACACAATAGAGCTGGATTTGGGTGTAAGGGAAAACTGGATTCAGATGGAATCCAAGCCAAAGATGAAAGACATTTTGGCTGTTTCAATGGATGACTTGTTAAAAAACACTTTGAGGATGCGCCCTGACAGAATAATTGTGGGTGAAGTAAGAAGCCAGGAAGCTGAAACCCTTTTTGTGGCAATGGATACAGGGCATCGGGGCATTTTGGGGACTTTGCACAGCAATTCCGCCCGCGAGATGATGATAAGGCTTAAGAGCGCTCCCATGAACGTTCCTGAGCAAATGATTCCCTTGCTTGACATGGTTATCGTAATGGAAAGACACTACGACAAAAGAAAAGGGATGGTTAGGACAATAAAGCAGATTACTGAAGTTGGGCGAATGGATGAAACCGTTTTGCTGAACAACATCTATGAATTCAATGAAAAAACAGGCCGCACTGAAAGAACAAAGGTTCCAAGTGAGCTGGTTGAACAGCTTGCTTCAAGCGCAGGCCTTTCAAAGAACGAGCTGAAACGCGAAATATACATCCGAAAAAGGATTCTTGAATTCATGCTTTCCAAAGGCATAAGAAGCAGGGAAGCGGTTTCGCAGCTGGTTCAGCAATACTACTTCGACCAGGAGTCTGTTTTAAAAAAGATCACTCAGGACCTTTAAACTGCACTGAAAAAACTTTTTCGTAGCGTGGCCCCGATTTTTGAAGAAAGCTTTCCATAAGGTCAATGCTTTCAACCTGAAGTTTCTTGCTTTCGAAAGCGGCCCTGATTTTTTCCACAAGCTCTTTCACTTCTTTGCTTTTTGCGCCCTTGTTTCTGGCGAGGGTTATGTGTGCGTGAAACCTTTGGTTGCTTGTTCCAAGGGATTCTTCCAGCTTTTTGTGGAGCAGGTTGAATTCTTCTGTTCCTTTTCCTATGCCGAGCCACAAGACCTTGTTTTTGAAATGCCCTGCGCAGTTCAGTTCGGCTTCAAAGCCCTCCATTTCCTGCAGAGCGCAGGTTTTTTGCTCCAGCCCGTTAACAGCTTCTTTTGGCAGGTGCCCCAAAAAACGGATTGTTATATGCAGGTTTTCAGGAAGCACTTTTCTCCATTTTTCTTTCTCAATTAGCGGAAGAACCTTTTCAGCGATTTCCTGTTTCATGCTTTGGGGCAGTTTCACTGCAAAAAAAAGCCTTTTGTTTTTGTTCATTTCAGGCCTTTCCTGAGAATTTTTTCAAGTTTTTTTAAAAGCAGGTAATTTTTTTCAAGTTTTTTGTTTGCCCTTTCAAGGACATATTTCATGAATTCTGTTTCAACCAAAATCTTTCCGCCTTTCTTTACGGGGAAGGCAATAGCTTGCGTTCCCTGCATTTCCGCCAAAAACTTGCCTTCCTTTGCGACGATTATTCCGCCTCTTTTAATGCCTGCTTTTTTCATGCAGCTTAAAATTTTTCCTGCATTCTCCGGGGTGTTTGCGCCAATGTGAAGAATGAATGGATCCAGCTTGAACCAAAGCTCGCCCTTGGTTTTTCCTTCAATGCCTTGCCAGAGCTCTTTTTCTTTTACCCTGCGATGCCATTTTCTGTGAAAACTCGCGTCCTTTTTGTTTTCGTCAAAGGGCAGTTCAAGCAGAATTATTCTTCCAGCGCAGCTGCTGCTTGTAAAAAAATCTTTTGTTGAAGCAACGAACCTGCACATTGAATGCATTTGTTTGTCGGCCTTTCCTTCTTTTATTGCTTTTTCAAGGCTGTTGCGGTGCATTTCTTTTACCATTGAAAAACGGTTTTTTCCTACAGTTGAATTCTTTTCCATTTCATTGCCTCCAAGTCGATTACAAGAGCTCGCCCGTCTTTTACAGCGGCAACGTTTATGCTTGTCGTTTCTCCCAAGTTTTCTTCTCCAAAGCATTCATGGCAGTGGCCGCAGAAATGAAGAACGGGCTTTTTTTCCAGGATTATTTCCTTAACTGACTTGCTTCCAACCCTGGCGCCTGTTTCTGCCAAGTCGAGCCTTGTTCCAAAGGGCGGCAAATGCGTTACAAGAACTTTTTTCTTCTGGCTGTGGAAGAGTTTTTCCAGCGCCTCTTTTATCTCTTCCTCTTTTTTTAGCAAAGAGCCCGGGCTCCCTTGCAAGCCCGCTCCAAAGCCAATGAATTCGATTCCATCGACTTCCGCTTTCTTTCCATGCAAGGAAACCTTTTTTTCCTCAAGGAATTCGACAACTTGCTCTGTGTCAAGGTTTCCTGGAACAGCCAGCACTTTGAAGCCGGAGAGTTTTTCCAAAACTTTTTCTGCTTGGGCTTTCTCGCCGTAGTTTGTGAGGTCTCCTGCGATGACAACCAAACCAACGCCCTCGTTATGTATAAGTTTAATTATTTTTTCAAGGTTTTCAAGCCTGCTGTGTATGTCGCTTAAAACAAGTGCCTTCATTTTTAGATAACCTTTTTAATTTGCTTTAGGGCTATTATAATAGGGGTTGTATTTGTTTAAAAGATTGCTTTTGCTATTCTGCGTTCTGCTGCTTTTTTCCACGGCATATGGTGCAGTTTACCTAGTTGAGCCCGTTGACCGGAAGGTTTTGCCTTCTTCAAGCGAAGTTTTTTCTTTTGGGAAGGTTGCAAAGGGGGAAACCATGCGCCTTGTCATTAAGAAAAAAAGCGACCTTTCCTTTGACTGGGCCATTCTCAGCGTAGATTCCTCGCTTCTGCCACCTGGCTGGAAAGTTGATTCGATTGCAGAAGACAAAAGCCTTATTGCAGAAATCACGGTTCCAAGAAATGCTGAAGTAAGCACACAGCAGATTAAGTTCACTGCAAGCAATCCCGCAGAGCCTGTTTTAAGCGAGACATTTTATGCATCGGTTTTGGTCCAAGAAAACCTTTTGGATGCTTCTGTTGAAGAATTGAGCCAGGAAACCGTTTTGGGGGAGGTGGAAAAATTTAACCTTGTTCTGAACAATGATTCGATTGCAAGCCACCGCGTTAAAGTCCGGAGCAGCCTTCCAAGCTATTGGTTCTCTTCACAAACAGTTGTTCTTGAGCCAAAGCAGGCCAAAAACGTGGAGCTTTCAGTAGTGCCTTATGCCTATGGGGAAAAAAACTTCCAGTTCGAGGTTTTGTCCCTTGAAAACAGCAAAACGTTTTCTTTTCCTGCAAGGCTTAGCGTAAAGCCCACTCTTTCAGGAATGTATTTGGCCTCTTTTGGGGGCTTTCCTTTCTTCTCTCCAGGAATGCTTCCCTTTTACCTGCTTAACGGCTTTCTTTCAATTCTTGGCTAAAGGGGGCATTTTTTGTCAAAGATTGCATGCTACTCCAAGGAAGTAATCGGCCTTATAAAATCCAAAAAAGTATCCAATGCCAGGCAGCTTAATGAGGCAAAAATAGGGCTCTGCAAAAAGCATTCCCTGGCTTCAATGCCTTCCAATGCAACCATTCTTTCCTTTGCAGGCAAAAGAACAGACCCTCTTGTTAAGCTTCTTAAGGTTAAGCCTACAAGAAGCCTTAGCGGCATATCCGTGATCGCAATAATGTCAAAGCCGTTCAAGTGCCCTGGGAAATGCATTTATTGCCCAAGCAGCCTTCTTCCGGAAAAGGAAACCCCTAAGAGTTATACTGGCCGGGAACCCGCAACAATGCGTGCAGTCAATTCGGGTTTTGATGCAAGAACCCAGGTTCTTAACAGGATAAGCCAGCTTGAAGAGGCAGGCCATAGCACTGGAAAACTAGAGCTCGTTGTCATGGGCGGCACCTTTCTAAGCATGCCGAAGAAGTACCAAAAAAAGTTCGTGCTGGATTCTCTGAATGCGCTTTCGGGCTCAAAAGCAAAAAGCATTGAGTCGGCAAAAAAGTCCGCAGAGAAAAGCAGCCGCAGGGTCACTGGAATAACTTTTGAGACAAGGCCTGACTTTTGCTCAAAGGAAGACATTTTTAGGATGAGGTTTTTTGGCGGAACAAGATGCGAGCTAGGCATTCAAACCATTTACGACAAGGCCTTGGAAAAAGTCAGGCGCGGGCACACGGTCTCGGACTCTGTTGGCGCAACCCAAAGGCTTAAAGACAGCGCTTTCAAGGTCACCTACCATTACATGCCTGGGCTGCCTGGGGTTTCCCTAAAAGAAGACAAAAAGGCCTTGCTGGAGCTTTTCAAAAACCCTGATTTCAGGCCCGACGGCCTAAAAATATACCCCTGCCTTGTCATTGAGGGAACAGAGCTTTTTGAGTTGTGGAAAAAGGGCCTTTACAAGCCTCTTTCAACCAAGCGGGCGGTCAAGCTTCTTTCCTCTGTAAAGCCTTCTTTGCCAAAATGGGTTCGTGTCATGAGAATACAGCGCGACATTCCCTCGCCTTTGATTTCAGCCGGAGTAAAAAAAAGCAATCTTCGGCAGCTTGTCCTAGAGCGGCTTTCTGAATTAGGCAAAAAATGCAGTTGCATCAGGTGCAGGGAGGCAGGCCTTCTTTCAACCAAGGGCATTGGCCTTGTTTCAAAAGAAGCGGAGATGTCTGTTGAATCCTATGAGGCAAGCAAAGGCGAAGAGTTTTTCGTTTCCTTAGAGGGTAAAAGCAGGGAATGCCTTTTTGGCTTTGCAAGGCTAAGAATTCCTGCAAAGCCTTTTTTGCCAGCAATTGGTTCTGCTTCAGGGCTATTGCGCGAGCTCAGGGTTTTTGGCTTGCCCCTCCCATTGCATGAGAGAAAAGCCCAGGCCTTGCAGCACAGGGGCTTTGGAAAAGCATTGGTAGAAAAATCAATCGAGATTTCTTTGGAAAAAGGCCTTAAAGAGCTTGTGGCAATAAGCGGCCTTGGCGTAAAGCCCTACTATCGGTCCATTGGCTTTAAAGACAAGGGCGAATACATGGCAAAAAGGATTTAAACAACTTTGAGGCCATATTTTTTTAAATGGGCGCAGAAGACGAGTGGATTTTTTTTCTTGAGAAAAACCCCCAGTTTTACGAGTTGAGCAAAGGCACTTTTTTCATAAGGTTTCTTGAAAAAATCGAGCAGGGTGCGAAAAGCTTTTCTGACTTAAGGCAGTTTTTTCCCGAAATCGAGGAAGAGGACCTGAATACAATAATGGATGCTTTTTTGAAACTTAGGGTGGCCAGCTCCCTGAAAATAGGGCCCAAGGTTTTCTACGTCATCGCTCCGGAGGGAAAAAAACTGCTTCAAGCCTACAAGAAAACCAAGCGCTTTTATTCAACCTAAATCCTTTCATTTAAAAGCTTTTTTGAGAACCTAATGTATAGTATATATTACCTGTATGGGAGTTGAGGCAATGGGTAGAGTGCTTTTAGCTGTTTTGGGAATAGGAAAAGGCAGCTGGGGCCATATTGCAAGGCTAATTTCTGAGGAGGAATGGGACCGAGTCCTTATCATTGGAAACGAGTGGGGCAAGGAAAACTTTTCTCCTGCAAAAGAAGTTGAGTGGGTTATTGTTAACAACAGAGCCGGCTTCAACATTTTGAAGGACGCCATAAAGGAAAAGCTGCCTAAGGAAGACATCGTTGTTTCCCTGATAAGCGGCTCTGGAAAAGAGCACACTGCTTTGCTTGCAGCCTTGAGGGAAGCGGAAAGGCAGTTTAAGCTCGTGATTTTAACAGGCAAAGGAACAGAGTACTTTTAGCATGCTTGAAGTCTTTTTTGTTCTGCTTTCAATCGCTTTATTCACAGCGCTTTTTTTTGCCGTCAGGAAAGTTTTTTCCCAAAAACAGGAGCTTCAGGATTTGCGTTTCCAGAAAAGCAGCCAGTCTGTAAGGTATGGAAAAATGACCGAGCAGTTCATTCCCTTTGCGGAACAGTTTCCTTTCGACCCTGCTTTGTTCAAGTTTTTGGGCGAGCCAATAGACGGAGTAATTTTTGAAGACAATGCAATAGTTTTCTGCGAATTCAAAACAGGCTCAAGTTCGTTGAATCCAAAGCAGCGAAGGATAAAAGGCCTTGTGGAAAGCAGAAAAGTCAAGTGGCTTGAGTTCAGGGTGCGTTAAATTACCCTTTTATGCCTTATTTTCGGCTTTTTTTCAAATTCTTTTAGGGCCCTGTTAAAAAGCTTTTTTCCAAATTCGGTTGGGTATTGCCCTGTAAGGCAGGCCATGCAAAGGCCTGATTCTTCCGGAAGCCTTAGGCCCCTTTTAAGCCCTTCAATATCCTGGTATGCTAGGCTGTCGACACCAATTTCTTTTCCAATCTTTCCAATAGCTTCTTTAGAAACATCTATGCCTACTGTTTTTGCTTCCTCTAAAGACATGTGTTGTGGTGCAGCAAGCTCGTGCATTGTCGACATGTCTGTCCCGTAATAGCAGGGGTATTTTATTGGTGGGCAGCTGATTCTCATATGGACTTCTTTTGGCTTTCCCAGCTTTCTCAGCATGCTGATAAAAGCCTTGCTTGTTGTTCCGCGAACAATGCTGTCGTCAACCAGAATTATCTTTTTGTCTTTTATTATGCTTTTGTTGATGTTGTATTTTTCTCTTGCAATCTCTGCCCTTTTTACTCCCTCTATAAATGTCCGGCCAACGTACCTGTTTCTTATAAGCCCCTCCATTGAATGGAGTCCCATGCTGTTTGCATAGCCTGCTGCTGCAGGCTTTGCCGTGTCAGGCACAGGAACAACCACGTGCTCTTTGTCGTTTACATCCAGGAATTCCTTTTTTGCAAGCTCTTCTCCCAAACGCCATCTTGACTCGTAAACGCTTACGCTGTCAATTATTGAAGCAGGGTTTGCAAAGTAAACCCATTCAAACATGCAGTGCCTTGGCTTCTGCTTTTTGGCATACCTTTTCACTTCCACTGAACCGTCTTCAACCAAAACAATTTCCCCCTGCTTTACGTCTTTTATTTTTTCTGCCTCGCAGTTGGTCAAAGCACAGCTTTCGCTTGCAGCCATGAAAAACCCGTCCTCCTTGCTGTAGCAAAGCGGCCTTATGCCGATTGGGTCTCGTACAACAGCCATTCTTCCTTCGGCATCCAAATAGTTGAGGTTGTAGGCTCCGTCAAACACTTCGGAGAGTTCGTTGAACACGTCTTCCAAGGGCCTTCTTTTTCCGCCTACCATTGCCTTTGAAATGAAGTGCATTGTGAGTTCGGTGTCAACGTTTCTGATAAGATGGTAACTGGATTTCATTAGCTCTTTTTTTAGCTGTGAAAAGTTTGCTATGTGGCCGTTGAATGAAAAGCTGAACCATTTCCAAAGCCTGCCGTGGTGCCTTTCAAAGGGCTGGGCCGCTGCAGCGTCATCGTTTCCGCTTGTGGAATAGCGAACATGCCCTATTCCTTTGGTTCCAGAGTATTCCTTGAGAATTGCCGCGTTTTTTGCAAAATGGTGGCTTCTGAAAACCTCGTTAACCATGCCCAAATCTTTGTAAGTGTCTATAAGCTGGGTTCTTTTTTTTCTGTAAGTTGTTATGCCGGCACTGTTTTGGCCTCGGTGCTGTTGCTGTAAAAGCATTTTGTACAAGTAGTAGGCGGCTCCACCCAAAGGAGGGTTTTTCATGTTTTTTGGCAGTGAAACAGATGCTATTCCGCACTCCTCTTTCACAGCCAAAAGCAACCCCCTCAAATAACTGAAAGCCGATTATCCTTAAAAAAGGATTTATTTGATTCTGAACCTAAGCAGGGCAGCAAGCCCGCCCCAATTCATTAAATGGCGTCCGGCCTCATGCTCTGCGTTAATTAAGTGCACGGCCCCGTTCATTTTTTCGGTTTTTTTCATTATTTCCTCGGCTTTTTGCCTGTTTTCCAGCAAGAATTTGTCCGCCACCAGCAGTTCATCAACTGCCCCGGTTTCAACGGCTTTTTCAACCTCTTTTAAGCCGTATTCTGCCAATCCTGAATTTTTTCCAATCTCTTCTAGAATCCTTTCAACAAGCCTTGTTTCCTTCACCAGCTGCATTTCTTGCACCATTTTGTTCAGGGAATCTCCTTTCAGAAGCTCCTGAAAACCGGTTTTTCCAACGCTGTTTGTTGAAGCAAAAAATATCTCTGTGTCTCCAGGCTTTCCTTTTTCTTTCAAAAATTTTTCAAACCCTTCCTTTGCAAAGCCTGGTCCTGCCACAACCAGCTTTTCTGGCCGAAGTTCTTTTACCTTGTTCAAGAGTTCCCTGTAATAGCGGCCTTCAACCTCTTCTCCTTTGAACTGTTTTCCTGACCTGTTGCTTCTGATTGAAGCCAGTTCCTTCAATTCAAATTCCTTGAGCCAGGCAAATCCTGCCTGTTCGTCGTCCAGGACAAGAAGCAAAACATTTCCCTTCTTTGTTGCCTCTGCCGCTTTCCTGATTCTTTCAACTTGAAAATTTTTAAGCGACTGCTTTTTTATCTTTACATTCTTTCCAAGCCTTATTTCAAGAGACTGCTGGGAACCAAAGTCAAGAAATTCAGCAGGCTTGCCTTCAACGATTTTTCCCGAAACCCTAAGTTCTCCAATAAACCTGTGGAATTCAACACCGTTCACGTCAAGCGTTACAACCAGCTTTATCCTTTGGGCTTTTTCTCCTGGCTCCTTGCCTTTTATTTTTCTGTCAGTCAAGCCTGTTACCAAATCGTGCTCTTCTATAACGCGCTCCAAATGCCACAAGTCGTCCTCTATTTCCGGCTCCAAATGAAGAAAGTTTTCCTTCCTGTCGATTTTCAAAACCCTCAATTAAAACACCTGGCTGTAGTAATAGTTTCCAGAGCTTTTCTGCTTTCTGTCCAGAACACTGCCCTTTTTATTTACTCTTGGGCGTCCGTTCTTTTCCCGCCTCAACGTAATCTCAAGCTTTTTCAAAAGCGAGTTCATGCCTTGCTCCATTCCCACAGGGCTGTTGGCAACCCCTTTTTTTGAAGGAGTTCCATCAAAAAACATTATCCTGTCGGCCAAATAATCCAAAAACACCAGGTCGTGGTCGATTATTATTGCAGAACTGTTTCTCCTGTTCACTGCTGCCCTTATTGCCTTCGTTGCCTTGAGCCTTTGCTCTACATCCAAATGGGCTGAGGGCTCGTCCATTAGCACAATGTCGGCTTCCTGCCCCAAACACCCTGCAATCGCTACACGCTGCAGTTCTCCTCCGGACAAGGTATTGAGCTTTTTTTCCAAGAATGCTTCGATTTCCAGCGGCCTCAGGATTTCTGCTTTGTAGTTTTCTGTTCCAAATTCTTTGGTTTTTGCCTGCAAAAATTCCTGCACTGTTTCCTTTGAGTCTGATTCAAGCTGCTGCGGCTTGTAGGAAACACGAAGCTTTATGTCGAGCTTTCCTGAGTCTGGTTCAAGCAGGCCGGCAATCACTTTTGCAAAAGTGGTTTTTCCTGTTGCGTTTTCTCCTAAAACGCCGACCACTTCATCCCTGTTTAGGGAGCCTTCTTTTGCTTCAAGCTTGAAGCTTCCCAATGTCTTTGAAAAAGCAGGCCATTTCACTATCTTTTGGGAAGTTTTTTTCTTTGTGCTGTCCTTTACTGGGAACTCTATTGTGTATTCGCGAAACCGGTAGTTTTCTTCTTTTGAAAAGCCCTCGATGTAGTCGTTGACCCCTGATTTTGTTGTTTTGACCTGGCTTACAATCCCAAAAACTGCCGGCTTTCCGTACATCAAGTGAACGAAGTCGCTTAAGTAATCCAAAATGATTAGGTCGTGTTCTACTGCCATAACACTGGCCCCGTTTTCTGCCAGCTCGCGTATGAAACCTGCTACCTTCACCCTTTGCTTTATGTCCAAGTAGCTTGTTGGCTCGTCAAAAAAGAAGAAGTCTGCTTTTTTCATTGCCGTTGCTGCAATTGCCACTTTTTGCAGTTCGCCGCCTGAAAGGTTTTCAAGCTTCCTTTCAAGAATTTCCTCCAAGCCGAGTTTTTTTGCAACCTCTTTCAAGGCGTTTGTTTCATCTGCCTTTTTCAAAAGCTCCTTAACTGGCTTTTTTCCTTGAAACACTTTTGGAAGCAAATCAATGTTCTGTGGCTTTACCGCTACTTTCACTTCCTGCTTTTTCAGGCCCTCAAAAAACGCTTGGGCTTCCTTGCCGCGAAATTTTTCCGCCACTTTTTCCCAAGAAGGGTTTTCATCCATATTTCCCAAATTTGGCACAAGCTTCCCTGACAAAATGTTCAATGCAGTGCTTTTTCCCAAGCCGTTTCTTCCAACAAGGCCTACCACGCTTCCCTCTTTTGGCAAAGGCAGTTTGTGAACCCGGAAAAGGTTTTCTCCATACTGGTGAATAGGCAAATCAAGCTGCATTGACAGGTTTATCACATTTATTGCCCCAAAAGGGCATTTGTTGACGCAGATGAGGCAGCCAATGCAGAGCTCTTCGGAAATGTTTGGCTTTTGCTCGGCTTCGTGGAAAACGCATTCCTTTCCTGCCCTGTTCACAGGGCAGACGCTTTCACAGAGCCATCCGCCGCATTTTTTTGGGTTGCACTTGTCATAGTTTATGACGGCAATCCTATGCCTTGAATCTGTTTCCATGGTAAAAATAAGTTGGTTCAATAAGGTTAATAAAAAAGGGGTTTAGACATATGTTTCGGTTTCCTGGACTTCGACCTGTCCAGTGTCATCGTCTGTGACTGTTACAGTGCAGTCTGTTCCGCTGTCTACTGCGCTAACCGCCTTATTATACTCAACCCTGGTTTTATACTCTGCTAAAACCCCTTCAGCGTTTTTGGTGCAGTAAATCTCAACTTCCACCTGCCTATTTTCTTGGCGTAGCTGCTTTATTTCTGCAGTGCAGTTTTCATAGGTTGTTGCAAGAACATGGTTGTTTTCAAAATAGTTCTGAAGATTTGTTCCTGCAGCATTCTTTTCATAGCCGCAACTTGTGCCGTCAAAGCTTGCGTCTGCAAGTGCATCAGAAACGGTTTTTGAAACAATAACCGAAGCCTTTTGGAAGTCATACCTTACATCCAAAATTGCCCTTGCCTGGCTTTTTGCCTCGCCTGCCTCTATAGAAGAAATGGCACTGAAGGAAACCACGCTAATTATTATGACTGCAGTCAATGCAATTGTCCCGGTGTAAAACCCTTTGGAAAACCCCCTTTTAGTAAAGTTGCTGTTCATGTTGCTCCCTCGCACAAAACCCCTTTTTCTGGCACATCGGGGCCATAAAGGTTTTCAGTGCCTGTTGTTGGGTCTTCCATAAGCCCGTGCACTTCCACGCATTCCCCAAAGCGGTCTGTTGCACCTATTTCTTCCTCGTTTGATCCGCTGTAGCCTGAAACATCTTCTTTGTAAAGCGCGGAAATTCCCCTGTCTAGGGCCCTTTGGTGAAGCTTTTGATTCAAGTTTTCTTCTTCCAGGTTTGCCTGGACCTGGGCCGGCAAAGTTGCCGCAACCAGCATTACAACCACCAATGCAAGCGCGGCATCCATTGTGAAAATCATGCCTTTTCCCATTTCCACACCTTCAAAGCCAGCTCTGCTTCGTTTGCCGAATCCGTGCCATCTATGAAAACCGTTCTCTTCACTTCGTAAAAATCCTGGCTTGTGTAAACTGCTGACGACTCATCTATGGTTCCAGAATTGTCCTGCAGGCTGTAATGGTAGCCGCTGCCAGTAACAAAATCCAGTGCATGGGAGCGGTTTTTGCCGGAGTCAATGCAGTTCACAATTGCTTGCCCTCTTCCATCCGTGCATGCAATCCTGCTGTCTGCTGCAAGTATTGCTGTTGCAAGCTCTGCCACGGACTCCATTTCGTTCCTTTGGTTGAATTCTTTTTGGTTGTAGGTAGTTGTTTCAATTGAGTGAATCATCAGGCCAACTGCTGCTGTTATTGCTATAAGCGAAATCAAAAAGTCTAGTGAAAAAAGCTGGCCTTTTTTATTCATGTTTTTATCACCATTGTTTCCCCACAGTTTCCCATTGTTATGTTCATTCCGGGGTCTATTACTTTTTTTGAAACAGTTATGGTTCTGCTTGCCCCTGTTTCAAGGTCTGCTAGCTCATAGCTTAAGGTTAAGTTTGTTCCTGCAAGGCTTATGCTGCAGGTTTGCGGGTTTTTCTCTCCTGGCACATGCAGAGCGGGAATCTCGTATTCCGCTTTTGCGTCGTCTGCGTCTCCCAAAACCGCGGAAACACTGATTATTTCCGCAAGGCCTGTTCCAATGCTTTCAAGCTGTGCTTTCACAGAGGCATCTGACTGCATTTCCAGAATGTTTTGGCCTAAGGCTGCTGCACTGCCTACTGCAACCAGGGCAACGGCTATTGTTAGCATCAAATCTAGGGAAATCTGGGCTTTCATTGCATTATTTAACCGCTTTTTGGTATTTAAGAATTAGCCTTGAAGCAAACCTGTTCCGGTCATTTCTTTTGGCTTTTTTATTCCCATTATGCCCAAAACTGTTGGGGCTATGTCTTTCAGGCCAAAGCCTTGTTTCAAAACAGTTTTTTTCAGCTTTTCGTCTTCTGATACAATAACTATGGGAACCGGGTTTAGTGTGTGGGATGTCCCCCATTGCTTTGACTGGTCTTCAAGGTTGCCGTGGTCGGCAAAAATAAGCAAGCTGTAGTCGTGTTTGAGGCCTGCTTCTGTTATTCTGGCAACGCATTTGTCAACTGTTTCTGCTGCTTTGAGGCATGCGTTCCATATTCCCGTGTGGCCTACAAGGTCGCCGTTTACAATGTTTACCACAATAAATTCGTGTTTTTCGCTTTCAATCTCTTTCACAAGCTTTTCTGTAACCTCAAATGCGCTCATTTCTGGTTTCCTGTCATAGGTTGCAACCTTTGGGCTTGGCACCATTATCCTGTCCTCGCCTTTGCTTGGCTGCTCTTTCTGGCCGTTGAAGAAAAAGGTTACGTGGGCATATTTTTCTGTTTCCGAAATACGCAGCTGCTTTAGTCCGGCCTTGCTTATGACTTCGCCAAGCAGGTTTTCAATATTCTGGTCTTTGAATGCCGCAATAGCTTTCATTGGCTTATAGTATTCAGTCATAGCCGCAAAAAAGACATCAAGCGGCTTGCGCCTCCAGCCTGCAAACATTTTCTCAACAATGGCTTGGGTTAGCTGCCTTGGCCTGTCTGTCCTGAAGTTGAAAAAAATTATGCTGTCTTTTTCCTTAACGCCCTGATACCATTCTGCTCTTCTCGGTGTCAAAAACTCGTCTGTTTCCTTTTTTCCATAGCATTCAACAAGCTTTTTTTCCGCATCTTCAAAGCTTTCAGCCTTTCCCAAAACAATGCAGTCATATGCCTTTTTGGTGCGGTCCCATCTTTTGTCGCGGTCCATAGTGTAGTATCGTCCTGAAAGTGTTGCAATCTTTCCCAAGCCAACACTTTCCATTTTTTGCTTTAGCTTTTTCAAATGCTTTATTCCGTCTTTGGGCGGGGCGTCACGCCCGTCCATTACTGCATGCACTAAAACCTTGTCAAAGTTTTTCTTTTTGCATAATTCTAGAAGTGCAAAAAGGTGGTTTTCATGGCTGTGGACCCCTTCGCTTTGAAGCAGTCCAATGAGATGCAGGGCGCTATTGTGTTTCCTGCAATTTTCAATCGCCTGCAGGAAGGCCCTGTTTTTAAAAAACTCGCCTGATTCGATGGCCTTGTTTATTCTAACCATCGGCTGAAATATGACGCGGCCGGAGCCAATGGTCATATGTCCGACTTCACTGTTTCCTTGGTATCCTTTTGGAAGGCCGACTGCCTCCCCTGCGCATTCAAGCAAGGTGTTTGGATATTCTTTCATCAACCGGTCGGTGTTTTCGGTGTTTGCTGCAAAAATAGCGTTTTTTTCTTGTTTTGGATTAAAACCCCAGCCGTCTCTTATGACTAGGACAACCTTTTTCATTCAACCACTTCCAGTTCCAAAGCTTTTCCAAACTTGTCGAAAGCACGGGTGCTTTCAAAAGAGAAAGGGTAGGCAGTTATTAAATGTATTTCTCCCATTGCCCTGAATGCAGCCAAATCGCCTTTGCTTGGCCTTGGGTTTGGGCTTGGATGCGAGTGAATGCTTCCAAGGCCTTTGCCTGTGTAGGGCATTAAGTCAAGCCTTATGCTGCTGAAAGTGCTTCCGTATGTTGATGGCAGCAAAACATATTCGTCTATTACCTTTGACCCCTTTTTTTTGCTTGAAAGCAATGCCAGGAACTCGTTCGGGTAGGTGTTTTTTGCCGCAAGCAGCACTGCTTCCAGCGTTCCCTGCTTTATTCTCACCATACCATTTTGCTGTTGCAAATTGCTTTTTAAATCAATCCTGCGGCATAGTTGGCCATTGTTGGCACTATTAGGAAAGACATTGTGTTGCTTCTTCTTACGCCAAGGTTTATTGCAGCAAGGCCTGTGAATGCGGCTGTTGCGTAAACCAAAAGCCCTAAAAGCCCTGAAAAAGCAAAAACCATTCCTGTTATGAAGCAAAGCACTACTGCGTTTGCTTTCCTGTAATTTATTTTGGCAAAAACCTTGGCCATTTTTTTTGACAATAGGTCTGCTGCAATTGCGCCAAAGCCCAGGGCCATTACACAGGCCGCTGTGACAACCAAAAGCTCTTCTTGCCTGAATGGAAGAAGTTGCCCTATTGCTGCAGCGCTTCCAGTCCTTGTCTTTCCCCATGAAAAAAGCACAAAAAAAGACAAAATCATTGTTGCAGTGTTTATGCCTCCCAAGAGAACAAGGTATTCGGATACAGGAATTTTTCCCAAGGCCTTTCTTGCAAGAAAGCCTGCCTGGCTTGCCCCAATGCCTGGCATCAGTGAAACAAGGCTTCCGCCCAAAACCGCAATAACAGAGTTTTTGAAAACAGGCCCTTTCTTTGCATTGAGTTTGTGTAAGCCTTGCTTTGGCAGAACAGGGTTTTTAAACAGGGAATCCAGCAGGGCGCTTGCCCCAAAAAAGCCTGTTGCAAGGCAAAACAACGGCTGCTTTACCGGCAGCTCTTGCAGTGCAATCAGGCCAAGAGCTGCGCTTAAAGCCATTATCATTGTGTTGGAAAACCTTTTTCCGCTTAAGGCCATTGCAACCAAAACAAGGCAGAGAAAGAATGGAATGCCTGCTGAAACCATTTCATGGCTTTTTTCAATCACTGCAAGAAAAACAGGCCCGAGAGCTATTGCCCCCAAACCCGAAAAAAGGCCGCCTGCAATGGTAAGCTTTACTGCAAGAAGGCCTTTTCCCTTCATCAAAAGCCTGTGCCCTGGCAGGGCAGCCAAAAAAGTGTCATTGCTTGGAGCGCCAAGCAATACGCTGGGAAGAAAGTCAACAAATGTGTGGACCACGCTCATTGAAGCAATTAAGACAACAAGGCCCAAGCTGTTGGTTTTTGGCATGGCCAAAGCAAGCAAGGCGATTGTGTTCACATGAAGCCCTGGCACAATGCCTGACAAGATTCCCAAAAAGCAGCCTGCAATGGCAAAGCCAATGATTTCTAGTGCCATTGCTCGGCTCCTTGTAAAACCAGTTCAAGCTCGCCTTTGTAGGTTTGGACCTTTCCCAAAAACTCGGCGCAGCTGTTTTTCTGAAGCCGTTCCATTTCAGGGCTGCTTGCATTAAAGGCAACCGCTTTTATGGTTCCTGTTCCATCATACAATTCAAAAAAAACCGTTTCCTTGTTTTGCTTTCTGCTTAAAACCCGTGCGTTTAGCTTCACTTTTTGTTCAAGCATTTCTTCGCTTATTTCGGATATCTTTGTTTCTTTTGCTTCAAACATGGTTGCAAGAAACCACAGCGCCAAAAGACCTGCCATTGCCACAGCCAGTGAAGCCTGTGCAATTGTTTCCTGCCTTAGCATAAACCAGTTGCTTTCAGGACTGTTAAAAAAACCGTTTCCCGAATTCGCTTTTCAACGAATTACTCGCAGTTGCTTGCTGCCGCAGGGTTTTCCTGGATTTCTATGCCGGTTGAGTTAAAAGCGGTCAGGGAAGCTATTTCGCTCTTGAGCTTGCTTTGGTCAAATGCAAAGCCTGCTTCCGCTTCGTAAAAAAAGCAGAACCTTATGCCAATTCCAGGGCCGGGGTCGTATTTGTATTCAATTCTTTCAAGAGTGGCTTTTTGCCCTGCTTGGCTTATTTGCCGCAGGGCCTCGATTTTTGCGGCCTCCATTCCTGTTGTAGAATCCTTTATCTGGATGTAGTAGCCGAAAACAGATATGCTCATCAAAATTACTACGGCTGTAAGAATAAGTGCTTCAATGCTTACCTGGCCTTTTTGCTTCATGTGGCCCACTCAACAGAAATATCTCCAGCGTCGTTCTTTTTTACAACAATGTCGCGCAAAATCGGTCCCGAAATCGTTGCTCCGGCAATGCAGTTGTCCGGCGCCTGGATAAGGCCTATTTGGGATTGGCATTCAAACCCTTCTGGGTCTGCCGGCGCACTAGGGTAAACCGTGCAATTGATTTCATCAGGGTTCCAGCCTCCCATGTAATCCACATACGCCATGTAAACCAAGCTTGCACTTGTTGTCGAACAGGCTATTTTCGAGTTTTTTGGAACCATGAGCTGGACTGTTTTCTTCATTTCTCCTGATGAAATGGCTGCCTGGTTTATTGCATTCCCAAGCTTCATGGCTGCAATCTTTGTGTCTGCAACAGCTTTGACGTCTGCTGTTGCAGCGCTGCTGCTGTTTGCAATAGGCCATACCACCCCGTTTATGTAAATCAGGGCCACGCCAATCAGCAGAATGAATTCAATGCTAATGCTTCCCTTTCTGTTTAAACCAAAACCCATATTATGTCTCCAACCAAGTTCAGTGCAAGGAATGCAATCAGCACAGCGGGAACAAAGGGAGCGCTTTCCTTTACCCATAAAACCGAGGGCGTTTTTTTCTCCTGCGCAAGTTTTTGGAGTTCCCTTATTTCCTCTTCTGTTAGGCCTCCTGCCGACTTGTTTGAAACAACAACCCGGCCTTTTGGCTTAAGGTATTGCACTGCCTTTTTGGACCTATTTAGGGCGAGGTAGTTAATTAACTTTTTTATTCCAATTTCGGGCACCACTTTCACGTTTGGCCCGCTTTTTACAAGGGTTTGCGCTGAGATCATTCCTTCCTCAAGCTTTTCCATTGCAACAGGCTTTCTCATAAGTGTTTTGGACAAATGGTATAGCTTGAACAAAAGGTATAGCCCGAAAAAGAAGGCCGCGATAAATAAAAACTGCTGTGCTGCCAGTTCCGCGTTTTCAAACAGCGCGTAGAACAGCAAAACGGCTGAGATTACAAGCCTTGGCTTTTTTGGCACGAGGCCGGACAAAACAAGCAATGGCAGAACAAGCCATTGGCTTATTTGGAGAAATGCCATCGCTTGGCTCAGGCCCACAACTATTGCGCTTGCTTCCACTGCCTGCAGCAGCCTTTTTTTGCCCTCTTCCTTGAACTTCTTCTTTTCAGCCTTGTTTGCCCTAAGCCTTGAGGCGGCGAGAATTGCCCCATATGGCAGCATTGCAAAGAGGCTGAAGATAAAAAGTGTCAGCGGAAAAATAGGGGCATCAATTGGCTGAATCAAGGGCTCGGTTATCAGGCCAAGCCTTGCCAGAATTGCCGGGTTCACCGGGTTCAGGGCTGCAAGGCCTGCAAAAAGCTTTACGTCTCCGCCTGCCCAGACGCCTATCTTGTATAGGCCGTATGCCGCCAAAAACGTTGTCGTGGTTACGAGCAAAGCCGTTACAAAAACCATTGGGTCCTGGTAAAGGAATGCAAGCACTGCATGGCCTGCTATCCCCAAAGCGACCATGCCATACGTTACCCAGTCGTGTATGATTCTTTCCTTGAAGTCTGTGTATGTGCCGTAGGCTAAGCCAAGCAGTGAAACAAAGAAGAAGAATAGGAAAGGGGCCATGGTAAAACAAAAACCCCTTTTTTAGGTCTCTAATAAGGATGCAATTGTCTGATGACGGTAATCAAGTATTCTGCCCTGTGCTGTTCTTGCCACTGAACTAATGCCGTCAACCAGCACTGCCGCAACCATTGCCAGGATTATTCCAAACAATGCAAGCAGCAGGTACTCTATGCTAACCTGTGCCCTGTTATCCATGCGAAAACCTTGCTATATTTATGAGTCGACTATACAGCCATCGAATCCAGGTATTCCTGCGCAGGCGTCATACTCTGCTCCATCTGATCCAAGTGCCGCACAATCTGCGTCAGCCACACATAATGCGCATGTCGAGTACGTTGCACACTTTGCCTGGGTTGATGGATCTGGTGTGGTTCCTGGTATGCCTGTGATCAGTGCTATGACGATTGCTGCTACCAGCACTGCTCCTCCGATCAGCAAAAGGTATTCTAATGCACCTTGTCCTCTTACATCCATTTTTTTGACCTCCATTAAAGTTTTTGCTTTTTTTTTAAATGTATTTTATTACCTTTTTCTGCTTTATAAACGTTTTCTTTTGCTTTAAGTTGCCACGCATGTTTCATATGCCTGTGCTGTGCAGGATGCGCTGTCGGCTATTTCCGCGCCCATAATGTCAAGGGCCTTGCACTGGCTGTCTGCCACGCATGTTTCACAGCTGTTGTGGGTCTTGCATGCTGCCTGTTCTGCAGCAGTTGTTGCAGTGTTTTTCAGCATTACGCCCACAATGGCAACAACTATTACTGCTCCTGCTATCAGCACAAGCAATTCAATGCTTCCCTGGGCTTTTCTTTCTTTCCAAACCATTTTTTATCTTGCTCCGATTCCGCCAATCATTAATCCTGAAACAAATATTGCCGTATAGTAGCAAACAAATGCCAATAATAAAAGCATTGGGATGTATATAAGGCTTTTGCTTATTTTTCCCTCGCGGGTCATTGCAATCATGGCACCTGATGCAATCACTTCAAGCATTAGGTAAAGCTGCATCAGGATTACGATGAAGTCTCTTGCTGCAATGGCTTCCACTATCTGGGCCTTTTCTGTTACTATGCTTGCGCTTGTTTCAATTAAAAGCTGTACAACTGTTGTGACCATTCCAAGTATGACCGGTGCAACCATTGAGCCTGCTGCTACAATGAAAATGACTTGAAGCATCGTCCCAGCAATTCTTTCCTTTGCAATGCGGTGCATTGCCCTTACGTCATCAGATATTTCTTCAAGCACGTCTGCCAAGCCTGCGCCTGCTTTTATTGCGTCGTTTATTATTGAAATGGTTCTTTTTACCAGGATTGAGTCAACGCTTCTTGAAAAGCTGTTAAGGCTGTCTTCCAGGTTTTCGCCTTCCTCCATTTTTCTCAGCACTTCTGCCATTTCGTGGCTTAACGGCCCGTATTCTGATGTGGAGAGCTCCCTTAAAGCGTATTCATATGTTCCGCCTGCCTTCAGGGTGTCTGCAAGCTGTTTCAGGGCATCTGGAAGCGCTTCCTCTATTGCGTTTATTCTTCTTAGCGCGCGAAGGTAAGGGTATCCAAGCAAAACATCTAAAATCACGAGGAATATGACTGTTGAAACAAGCGGTGAAACAGGAAGCTGCAAAATTGCTATGGCTGAAAAGCTTGCGATTGCGCCTGCCAGGGCAAGCACTGTTGATATCAGGACCCAGGCTTCTGCAGGGCTCTTGAATTTAATGCTTTTCAGCATTTTTTTGTAATTCTCAAAAAATTCCAATCCTTTCTTTTTTTCTTCTGCCATTTTTACACCCTTGGTTGAGCTGTTTTAATGTAGAACAAAAACAATATCAGAACGAACGGCATTATTGCCAGGTATATTGCTGCCATTACCGGCAGTGTCAATGGAAGCATTTCAAAGCTTGACATACTTGCCTTTATGGGGCTGTTTCTTATTGCCCCTAAAATGGTTATCATTACGGGCATGACTATTGCTCCAAAGATAAAGACCACTCCAAAGAAGTTCATTCTTTGCCCGAATTCGCGGACAGCCATCCTCATTTCAAACGAAACGTCTTCTGCTATGTCGTTCATGCTTTCGCTTAAGTTGCCGCCTGTTTTTAGTGCGCGGATTATTTGGATTATTGCTGTTCTCAGTGCGCGGCTTTGTGTTCTCAAGGCAAGGTGCCTTAACGCGTCCTGTGTGTCTGTGCCTTCCTCTACCTCTGTTATGACGCGGGCAAACTCTTCGCTTAGCTCGTGGTAGTCTGCTGATGCCACTGCTTGAATGGTCCTGTAAAGCCCTATTCCGGCCCTTAGCTCTGTGGCCATGTGCCTTAATGCAAACGGCAGCTCTATGCTTACTGCGTTTCCCCTTGCTATGGCTTTCTGCTTTGGAACCATTAGTATTGCAACTGAGGTTATTACAAAGGTCAGGGCCGATATTACGAGTATTGCTATTACTCGTGTTGCCATCTCTATGTTGAGGTATGTGAAGACAGCGGCAGATGTAAGCATTGCTACAAGGAATGCAAGGGTTGCGCTTGCAACTGTCAAGGCAATGTATTGCTTGCTGCTGTAGTGCATGTTTGCGCTGTACAAGTAGAATGAGAGCATTTCCATTTCTGGGAATTTTCCCATTGCTTTTGCTATTGGCTTTAGGACTGCGCCAAGCTTTAAGTATACGCTGACCAGGAATTTTACCAGCTTGCTTTTCACTTCTCTTAGCTCGTCAATGGTTTGTATTTCTATTTTGGCTGCCATTCCCTCTGCTATCAGGCCGCGAAGCTCTTTCAGGGTTCCGCCCACTTCCTCGAATTCCATTCCTTCGTCGCGGTACTTGTCCCGCATTCTTTTTACTATTCTTTCGACCTTTTCCATGTCTATTTCTGTGGGCTCTTCTTTCTTGCTTGGCTTTTTTTCAGGCATTTTGGTTCTCTTCCATGTAAAATTTTTGGGTTTCTTTTTTCACTTCTTCCAGGCTTCTTATGCCCTTTTGCCTCATTTTTTCGAGGAAAACTTGCCTTTTTTTCCAGTTTTCCTCTATGTCTTTTTGCTTCATTCCTGTGAAATCTTGTAGTATTTTAAAGTATTTAATGGGAACGTTTGTTCTCTCAATCGTGTCTTTTGCAGGGTCCCTTGCAAAAATGGTTTGGGTTTGTGCTTTTCTCAAGAGAACTCCGCTTACTTCCGCTATCTCTGTCAAGCGCCTTATCGTTCCCTTTCTCCTGTCATGGAGCTTGTGCTCTATCAGAATCAGGTCCAGGCCTGAGAGCATTACTTCCGGAACGTTCATTGGTGGGCTTGTAACACGAACAATTGTTTCCTGCGGCGAGTTTGCGTGAATCGTCCCTAAACAGCCGTCGTGGCCGGTGTTCAATGCAGTGAAAAGCGTGAATGCCTCGTCGTGCCTTACCTCTCCCACAAGTATCCTGTCTGGGCGCATCCTCAAGCTGTTTTTGGTTAAAACATCTAATGTGAGTTCGCCTTTTCCCTCTAGGCCTGGAGGCCTTGCCTCCATTCTCACCCAGTGCTTTAATGGCAGTGACAGTTCAGCCGTGTCTTCGATTGATATAACCCGTTCAGTATCTGGAATAAAGGAAGCCAGGCAGTTTAAGGTCGTGGTTTTTCCTGATCCTGTTCCTCCTGCAATTAGTATGTTTGCTGGCTTTGCTCCCAGGCCGTCAACGCACAGCCACAAAAATGCGGCAACTTCGCTTGTAAGTGTTTCGTTGTTCAAAAGGTCTACTATTGTGTAAGGGTCTTTTCTGAATTTTCTTATGGTAAGGGTTGCCCCCTCTACAGAGGCAGGCGGAATCGTTGCATTGACACGGCTTCCGTCCGGAAGCCTTGCATCAAGCAACGGCGAGCTTATGTCTACGCGCCTTCCTATCACGCGGGCAATCCTGTTTATGAGGTCGATTATTTCCTTGTCTGAATAGAATTCAATGTTGCTTGACATCATTTCGTATTTTCTGTGAAAGAGGTAAACTGGCTTTTTTGCGCCAATCACCATGATTTCTTCAAGCGTGTCGTCCATTACAAGCGGGTCTATTATGCCATAGCCCACCATTTCCCTTATCACGGACTCGGCGTAAAACCCAAACCTTCTCTCAGGAATGTGCAGCTCTGGGCTGTTTTTCAGGATTTCCATTATGCGTTGTTTGTAAACCGTTCTTCTTTGCGTTGGGTCGCGAATTCTGTATGGCGAGATTGCGATAAGCCTTGTGGCTGCCTCTTTTATGGTGTTTATTACGGCTTTTTCCTGCTTTGTCGGCCTTGCAACAGGCACCATGTAAAAGGGAAGCGGTTTTCCTGGAACCTGCATTATTCTTACGTTGCCGTAGCTTTCAATTTCTATTTTTTTGCTTGCCACTTCCAGCTCTTTTTCAACAGTGCTTTTTCTTGGCGCTTCTTCTTCCTCTTCTGGCTCAGGCATTGCCTTTGCAGCCTGTTCCTGTTTTGGCTTTTCGGGGGCTGCCTGTGGCTCTGACTGCTTTTCAGGCATTTTTTTGAGGTCTATTTCCTGGACTTCTTTTGGAATTCCTGCAGGCATTTCGGCTTTTTTTGGTGCAGTTGCCTTTGCTTTAGCCTGCTCTTTTTTTGCCTGTTTTACCTTTTTTATAAGGTCTGCCAAGTAGTCTTCGTCCGCCATATTCTCAGCTAAAAAAAGGGCGTTCTATTATATAAACTTTTATAGGCGCTTGCAGAATCAGCGTTTTTCCCTGATTTCTTTTAGGGTTTCTTCCACAAACTGACTTGTTTTTTTTGCACCCAAAACCTTTTCGGAACGCTGCCTTACTGTAACAGTGCCGTCTTTTTGTTCACGGTCTCCTATAACCAGAATGTAGGGAATTTTCTGAAGCTGGGCATCGCGGACTTTTGCTGAAACGGTTTCGCTTCTGGAGTCGAGCAGAACGCGAAGGCCTGCTTCCTCAAACTCCTTTTTCACGCGTTCCGCGTAATCCTGGTGCTTGTCGGCTATTGCAATCAGTGAAACCTGGGCAGGGCTTAGCCATGCTGGGAACGCGCCGCCATAATGTTCTATTAGAATCCCAAAAAACCTTTCAAGGCTGCCGTATACGACTCGGTGAATCATTACAGGCCTCTTGGCTTTGTCGTTCTTGTCAATGTAGGTCAAATCAAATTTTTCAGGCATTGAGAAGTCAAGCTGTACAGTGGCACACTGCCATGTTCTTCCTAAAGAATCCTTTATATGGAAATCTATTTTCGGGCCATAGAATGCGCCGTCGCCTTCATTGACCTTGAATTGCATTTTCTTTTTCTGCATGGCCTTTTTCAATGCTGCCTCGGCTTTGTCCCACGTCTCTTTGGAGCCCATTGCCTTGGCAGGCCTTGTGCTTAGCTCAACATGGTATGGGAACCCAAAAACCTTGTAAATTCGGTCCACTAGCTCAATGACGCCTATGACTTCTTCTTCAACCTGCTCTTCCATGCAGTAGATGTGTGCATCATCCTGTGTAAACTTTCTCACGCGGAACAACCCGTTCAATACCCCTGAAAGCTCGTGCCTGTGGACAGTGCCAAGCTCTGCAATCCTCAAAGGCAATTCCCTGTAGCTGTGCCTGTGGCTTTTGTAAACAAGTATTCCTCCCGGGCAGTTCATGGGCTTTACTGCAAAGTCCTCTCCGTCTATTACTGTAAAGTACATGTTTTCCTTGTAATGGTTCCAATGGCCTGACCTTTCCCAAAGGCTTTTTTTCAGAATAATTGGGGTGCTTATTTCAACATAGCCTGCCTTGCTGTGTTCGTCCTGCCAGAACCTCACAAGCTCGTTCCAGACAACCATTCCCTTTGGATGAATAAAAACGCATCCTGGCGCCTCAGGCTGCATGCTGAACAAGTCCAAGTTTCTGCCAAGCTTCAAATGGTTTCTTTTTTCAGCTTCCTCTTTCAAGTGAAGCCATTTTCTCAGCATTTTCTTGTCAGGGAACGCAATGCCGTAAATCCTTTGAAGCATTTTGTTTTTTTCAGAGCCGCGCCAGTACGCGCCGGCAACTTTCAGAAGCTTTACTGCTCCGATTTGCTTTGCGTTCTCAATGTGCGGTCCCTTGCATAAGTCCACAAAGTTTCCTGTAGAGTAAGTGCTTGCCTTGCTTCCACGCAGCTCTTCTACGAGCTCCAGCTTGTAGGGCTCGTTTTTGAAGATTTCTTTTGCTTCTTTTTTGCTTATTTCCCTTTTTTCAAACTTTTCCCCGGCCTTGATTATTTCCTGCATCTTTTTTTCAATTTCTTCCAGCTCTTCCGGCTTGAAGCTGTCCTTGACATCAAAATCATAGTAAAACCCTTCCTCTATTGCGGGGCCTATTGCCAGTTTTGCGTCAGGGCAAAGCTCTTTTACAGCGGCTGCCATGACATGGCTTGCGCTGTGCCAAAGCCTTTCCCTGTCCTCTGGTTTTTTCCAGTCAATCCTTGCCATTTCCAACAAAATAAGCCCCGATTGTTATTTAAAATTGTTTAATCAGGGGAAGTCTACTCCAATTAGTATTTAATGCATTCAATAAAGGAATATATTATGGGCTGTTCCATGATTTTCCCAAAACTGTGCATTGAGTGCGAGACCCGTCACGTTCGGCTGGTGCGAGCAAGAGCCCTATTTCGCTTTGAGCTAATTAGGGTGGCTTCGCAATTAAGAGTGTTGCTATGATTTCCCCTAAACTGTGCATTAAGTGCAAGGGCAAGCTTCTCTGTGGCCTTTCGTATTGCCCTATACTGAAAAAGCATTCCGCCAGAAACAAGGTTGTTTCAAGCATTCGTGGCAAAGAGTTTGTGGGAAGCAGCCCGCCGTCGTTGTTTGTTTCCTGGAACAATTATCCAAAGGTTGAGATTGCTCCCTTAAGCCCTACAGAGGTAATGGATTCTGCCTTGTTTGATACTCCTGAGGAGTGGTTTGGCCTGCCGCAAGAGCAGATAATTTCGTTCCGGGAACAGCTTTTGAGAAGCAACAAGCCAGTCAATGTGGGCGATGCAGCAAAACCCTCCTATGGCTTGGCTGAATTGCAGGAGCTTGTCATGACCACAAAGCCAATTGCAATAGATGTGACTTTGAAGAAAAGGCCTTCTTTTTCCTTGTCTTTCCATGAAAGCATTGCGCCCCATGGCCCTTCTGGAAAGCTTTTGAAAATGAGCTTTGAGGAAAATCCCAGCATTCCAAAAAAAATAGATTACGCTGTTTCAGACACTGATTTGAAATCTGCTGATGCCATGATCCGGCTTTATGATTACGGTTTTCATGTGAGCAGAATTTACAAACTTCTCAGTGCGGGGGCACTCGGTATAGGCAAGAATAGGAGATTTACTCCGACAAGATGGAGCATTGTGGCTTCGCAGGACGCAATTGGAAAATCTTTGATTGGTGAGATAAAATACTTCCAGGAACTTGGTGAGATTAGGTTGTTTTCCACTGAGTACTTGGGAAACAGGTTTTTTATTCTCTTGATTCCTGGTGCCTGGGCTTTTGAGAACTTGGAGGCTTGGATTCCCGGTTCCATGTGGTATCAGGAAAAGGATTCAAGCAAGGTAGAGGTTATCCAGGACCATGAATTTTATGCCGGCAGAAAGGACTATCCTTCAAACATTGCTGGCGCCTATCATGCGGCTCGATTGTCTGTTTGCGAGTACCTGAAGAAGATTAAGCGCCAGGCCGCTGCACTGGTTTTCAGGGAGATAACGCCTGAATACAACATTGGTTTGGGCAACTGGGTCATCCAGGAATCTGTAAAGGCTGCTTTGGCATGCAAGCCGTTGACTTTCAGTGGCTTGCCTCTTGCTCTGGCCTTTGTTGAACGCAAGCTGCAGACTCCCTTAAAGCCTTGGAAGAAAAAGAGCAAGCTGCTTGACTTTTTGCAACACCAGAGGCGACTCTCCGATTTTGCCAAGTAGCTTGGTTTCTTACAGCCGTTTCAAGTTTATCTTTCTTCTTTGGAGGGCTGAAAGGAATTTTTTCTAAGAATTGTGCAAGGCTTGCTTTGTTTCCATAGGCCGCTCTCTTTCGCGTTCTTGCTTAACTCGTCAAATTGCCTCCAGCAAATTAGGGGTTTTTTCTTGGGTGCCTTACGGGTTTTGGAGGCATTAAATTCTTTTGGAGCAGAGCAGGGAAAGATTTAAGCCGAGAAAATCCGAGTTCTAAGAAAAAATTCGACATTGGCGGTGAAAAAGTTTTTCTTTACTTGAATTTTGCGAACTGGGCGAGCATTGCTTCCAATTGAACGCGTTCATTGGCTCCTTCCACCAAGCGGAAATCGTATTCTCCTATTACGTCCACAAGGCCTATCTTGGTTTTGCTTGGGATTTCTTTTTCATCTGCGTTCATGACTTCGCGGTAAACCTGGCTTATTACGTCTTCGCCTGACATTCCATGCTGGTACATCAGCGTGTCCAAGAGGTTTCTTGCTTCCAGAAATTTTCCTTTGAGTGCGGTTTGAATTATTTCTTTTATTTCCTGCGGCCTTGCCCTGCTTGACACGTTGAATATGTTTTCTTCATCGATTTTTTTCCCCAGGGCGGAGGCGGCTTGCAGTATGTTAACGGCCTTTCTCATGTCGCCCATGCTTACATAGGTTATTGCTTCAAGCGCTTTTTTGTCCAATGCCAGGGACTCTTTTTCTGTTATTTCGTCTATCCTTGTTTCCATTTCTTTGGCTGTCAGGGGCCTGAACCTGAACACCACGCAACGGCTTTGCAATGGCTCTATTATTCTGCTGGAATAATTGCAGCTCAGTATGAATCGGCATGTTTTGGTGTATTTTTCCATGGTTCTTCTCAGGGCATGCTGGGCGTCGCTTGTAAGGGCGTCTGATTCGTCCAAAAAGATTATCTTGAAGTCTGCTGAAAAAGCTAAAGTGCGGGCAAAGTCCTTTATTTGGCCCCTTATCACGTCTATTCCGCGGGCATCTGATGCATTCAGTTCCAAAAAATTTCGGCCGAATTCCGAGCCGTAGAGGTCTTTGGAAAGGGCCACTGCAGCGCTTGTTTTTCCTATTCCTGCTGGCCCTGAAAAAAGCATGTTTGGGACGTTTTTGTTTTTTACATAGCTTTGCAGCCTGCTGACTGCGTCTTTTTGGCCTACCACTTGTGAAAGTGTTCCAGGCCTGTATTTTTCCACCCAGGGCAGTTCTCCGGCCATTTTTTTAAATCCCCTGATGATATTTTTCCCAGGAAACGGTTTTAAACTTATTACCATTAATTATTTCAAAAAAAACGGGTTTTTTTTTAATGGCGGAAACTGCTTTGGAAAAGATGACGACAGGCAAGATCGTGATAGTGGGCTTTCTTTGCATTCTTACTTTTGTTATTTTGGCTGTCTTGAATGCAGCAAACCCTGTTTTAAGCGAAATCCCCCTGCTTGGCCTTATTTTGACTCTTCCCAGGTTTGAAAGCCCGATGTTTTTTGCAATGCCTTTGGTTGGCTTTTTTGCTGTCTTCTTTTTGGTTGACTACGTCAACAAGTCTTTTAAGACAGAGCTTGGCTTTTCTCCTTTGTTTCCCCTTGGCTTTTTTGCCGTCTCCTTGGTTGCATACTTTGTTGCACTCTACTGGTATATGGCAAACTTTGCTGCCCTCAACAGGTTTGAGCTTACTCTTGACATTCTTAACTTTTGGCCAAAGCTTCATACAAGCGCCTTTTTCCTTTTTGCCTGGGCTGGGGCCTTTGGCTGGATTGCACGCTTTGCCGTTGAAAAAATAAAGCTTGGCCCTGAAGAGAAAAACAAGGCCCGGGAATAACTTTTTTAACGGTTGTTTTGCCTTTTTTCTTTTTATGAAAGCGTTTGTTGAAGGCTATGGCTGTTCTTTGAACAAGGCTGACACAGAACAGGTTCAGGGCTTTCTTAAAAGCCATGGCTTTGAACTGGTGTCAAAGCCGGAAGAAGCTGAACTGCTTGTGGTAAACACTTGTGCTGTGAAAGAGCAGACCCAGTCAAAGATGCTTCGCAGAATCCGTGAACTGAAAACCACGGCGGAAAAGAAAAACAGGGTTCTTGTGGTTTTTGGCTGCCTTCCAAAAATAGACCCTGCCTCTGTTGAAAAAATTTCTCCGAAAATAGTTCAGGTCGGCCCAAGCCTTTCAGAGCTTGCTTCTTTTTTAAAGCTGCCTTTGCAGGATTTTTCTCCAATGCTTGAAGAGCAAAGAAGCCAGGGCTTTGTTTCAATCATTCCTATTTCAAGGGGCTGTTTGGGGCAGTGCGCTTACTGTTCTGTGAAGAACGCTCGTGGCAAATTGAAAAGCTATTCTGTGGAAGAGCTTTCCAGCAAATTCGGGAAAGCAATAAAGGAAACTCCTGAAATTTGGCTGACTTCCCAGGACTGCGGCTGCTATGGCTTTGATTTGAATACGAATTTGCCTAACCTGCTTGAAGCCCTGCTTAAAAACAAAGCCAATTTCAGGATTCGGGTTGGAATGATGAATCCTGGGCACTTGTCCAATTTTCTTGGCCAATACCTCAAACTTTTTGATGACTCCCGCTTATTCAGGTTTTTTCATATTCCGGTTCAAAGCGGAAGCAACAAAATTCTTAAGGCCATGAACAGGCAGTACTTGCCTGAAGATTTTCTTAGGGCTGTTAAAAGGATTCGCAGCCGTTTCCCTGAGGCAACCATTTCCACTGATGTGATTGTGGGCTTTCCGAGAGAAACAACCCCTGATTTTGAAAAAACGGTTTCTCTTCTCAAAAAGGCAGAGCCCGACATTGTCAATATCAGCAGGTTTGGAGCAAGGCCCCGCACTCTTGCAGAGAAAATGCCTGGCCAGCTTCATGGCCGAGTTAAAAAAGAGCGTAGCCGAATTCTTACCGGCCTTTGCAGGGAAATCGCTTTGAAAAGAAACAATGAGATGGTTGGCAGAACAGAGCTTGTTCTTTTTGACGAGCCCGGCAAAAAAGGAAGCCTTATTGGCCGAACCTTAAACTATAAGCCTGTTGCAGTAAAACGCGGCAAGCTTGGCTGTTTTCAAAAAACAAGAATAAAAAGGGCGTTTCCAACCTATCTGGCCGGCGAGCCCGCTTCATAGTTTTATTCTTCGTCTTCACTTTCTTCTTCGTCGCCGCATTCTCCGCAGCATCCTTTCCAAAGTTTCATTTAACCACCTTACCCTTTCCTGGTTTTTTCTTTTTAAAAACATTTTCAAGGCTGTTTCAACCCAAGTAGGTTTTTAACAACTTATGCAGCAACTATATTGGGGTTTTTTGGGTGCTTTTGAAGAACAGCTGGCAGCAGTATAAGGCTAATTTCAAGACCGCGCTGGTTTTTGCCCTGCTTCTTGTTTTCGTGCCTGTTTTTGCCTTTTTCCAAAACATGTTTTTGAGCAGTGGAACGATTTTTGTTGACTACGGGCTTTTTCTTGCCCAGCCCCTAATTCTGGGGGTAGAAATTGCCCTGATAACCCTTTTTTTGGCCTTCTACGCTTTTTTCGTTTCAATAATCGTTTTGGGTGTTAGAAAAAATTTGAGCAAGCTAAAGCTCCAGTTTTACTTGTCTGAAATGATTCAAAAGTTCACGCTCCGCGTTTTTGTTTTTTACGTTTTTTACTCGTTGCTGCTTTTCCTTTTGACTGTGGGGCTGCTTGCGGCCGGCTTGCATGTGGTTTACTCGGCAATCGGAATGCTCGCTGTTTCATTTCTTTTCCTTTTTGTCCCGCAGGCCGTGGTAATAGACGAAGAGGGCCTTAGGCATGCCTTGTTAAGCAACTTCGAGTTTTTGAAAAAACACCCTAAGTCTTTTGTGATAGCCCTTGTTGTTGGTTCTGTGTTTCTTGGCCTGCTTTTGCTTTTGGAGTTCTTGGTTGCGCAGGTTACCCTTCTTGCACCCTATGTTTCGCTCCTCCTTAGCCTAGTATTTGTTTTGCCTTTTATTGAAATAATGAAAACATACCAGTACATGATGCGCTTTGATTTAATCAAAGAGCATGAGGCCGCAAGGCAAAAAAAGCCTTTGCCGCCAAGGCCTGAACCCGAATCCTTGGCAGCGGCCCCAAAGCCTTAATTTTTGTTTTCTTTGAATTCAATCATTCTTGCATTTGAGTCAAGTAGCTCGTTGAGCTCTTTTTTGCTTTCTGCTTTTGCTGAAAAACTGTAGTTTTTTGTTATCTGGCTGCTTTTTTTAAGAAGCTGTTCTTCTGGCAGGTAAGGCCCTGTTGAATGGGCTAGTTTCCTGTTTTGGCAGTGGAACCTGTTTAGGGCTGTTTTGTTTTTGAGTTCTGTTAAAACAAATGTTTCTGGGAGGCTTTTTTTCAGGCTTGAGAGGATTTTTTCCGCAAAGCCCAGGGCCTCGTTTTCTTTTTCTGTTTTTGTTATTGTTCTGCTCGGCCTTGTAAGGCTGTCCAAGGCAATTGCTGAATGCAGTTCCTGGACCTGGATGCCCTGCTTTCTTATGTAAGGCCTTTTTGCCAGAATGCTTCTTTTCAGGCTGTCAAGCTTTTTCAATGCTTGGGCTTTTTTTTCCATTTCTTGGAAAAAGGTTTCTTCGCTGCCGTTGTTTAGTGCGAGGCCTGTAAGGTTTATTGCCGTGAAAGAGCAGATTCCTTTTCCTTCAAAGGCCATTTCGTTTACCAGGGCCCATTCCTTGCTTTTGCAGTTGAGAAAGTGCCTTGGCGTGCTTTTGCCAAGGAGCTTGAGCTTGTATTTGGTGTCAACCGCGACCGCGTTTTCAAACGCCTGGTTTTGGCTGGCTTTCAGGATGGAAAGAACTGCTGCCGAACTGCTTTCTTTTTTAACTTTCTTTTTTGAAAAGCTTTCTGGCTCAAACAACGGCATTGTGTTGAATGATGGGACCGGTTTTTTTTCAAGAAAAACGGCTTTTGAAACTTTTGTGAAAAGCAGTGCCGCGTCTTTTGCAGCCCTTTTTCCTGTTTCGGTTGCGAGAGCCATGTTCAGGTTAGAGATGTTAGGCCGCCAGCTGAAGAATTTTTCAAGGCGGTGTGCTCTTTCAAGGACTTCCAGCACGGTTTCCTTGGCTGTTTCAAGGGGCCCTGCTTCAATGCTTATTGCGGTTGGCTTTGTTGAAAAGTCTTCCATGCCGGCGATAAATATTTCGTTTGCCAGGTGCATTCTTGCAATGCCTGTTGGAATGGCTTTCAGCAAATTGTATTCTGTCATTATGGCTTTGCTTCCATATGGCCCTTGCCCTGCTTTTTTTTCGGCTTCGAATACCGGCAGCCCTACTCTGGTGTACTGGTTTCTTATGTTTTCGTGCCCGTATTCCAGAAGCTTTACGTTGACTAGCTCCCTTATCAGTGCAGTGCTGATGTTCTCTATTTCAAGGTCTTTTATTTTTTCTTCTACTTCGCGGCCAATTTTTTCGGCAACGCCGCGTGGAACAGCCGTTTCCCTCAGCAGGCTTTTTATTATGTTTCCGCGGTCAAAGCTTTCCACGAGCTGTTTGCTTGTCCTTACATGCATTCTTTGGAACGAGGCGTAAACTGCTGCCGCCTTTGGGTTGGCTTGCTGCAGCATCTCAAAGGCCTTTTTTTTAAGCTGTTTTGATTTCAGGTTTGGTTCTTTGGTTAAGTCTTTCACTATTTTGGTTATGGTCCATTTGTCTGCGTTTGCTTCCTCGAACTCTTTTGCAATTTTTTCAATCAGGGCTGTGATTGGTTTTTCTGCCATAACTCCTATCAAAGGGTGCTGCGAAACCCTTAACTGCCTAATTTTGGCCTTTGGAAAGCAAACTTTTTAATAAACTTTTATTTGAATTATTAATGATGGTGGAGTGTTTTTAATGCAGGCTAGCTTTGACAAAATTGATTTGACGATTTTGAAAAACCTTTTGAACGACGGCAGGGCGAGTTTCAGCAGCATTGCCAAGCAGACTTCTCTGACTGACGTTGCTGTAAAGAAGCGTGTTGAAAGCCTTAAAAGGCGTGGCATCATAAGCGGCATAAGCGCCAGCCTCAACCTCAAGGCATTGGGCTTTGAAAACCCTGTTTATGTTCAGGTTCGCTCCGAGATAGGGAAGAACAAGGACCTTTTCAAAAAGCTCAATGATTTGGATTACGTTGTTGAATTGTACCAGGTTTTGGGTGAATACAACCTGCTTGCAAAAATCGTTGTAAACGACTTGGGCCAGGCTGAAAAGGCGATTTCGAGGATTGGATTGCTTGACGGGGTAATAGACCTTAAGGCACTGGTGGTTTTGTCTGAATTGAAGCAGGGCCCTATTTTGCCTTCTGAGTCTTTGCAGAAGAAGCTTTAGCCTCTTCTTCTTTTTTGTATTTTCTTTCCTGTTTTTTTTCTTTTCTTTGTTCTTTGATCGTCTTTTGGCTCATTCCAAAGCTGAATGCCGCCATCGAAATGAAGACACTCACTATTATTGCGATGTAGACTATTTTTAGTATGGTGTCTGAACCTGTTACCCCGAAGGCCACAAACAGCGGGGCCATGGCCGCCGGCCCGATTCCCTTTGGGGAAATCAGCCCAAGCTTTATTCTTTGCAAAAAGCCCAGGTCTGTTTTGTGGGTAAGAAGCCCGACTGAAACAATTCTTGCAATCAGAAGGGCGACTGCAATGACTATAACTTCATACCTTGTTATTCCAAGCACTGCCAGTTCGCCTAAAGTGAACTGCATTCCAAGCAGAACAAAAACAAAGATTGTGAAAAGGAAGGCAAGCTGTTCTGTGAATTTTCCCAAAAGCTTGGTTTCTTTTTTTGCCGAGCTGCTTAGCAGAAGCGAGGTTATGGCAACGGCAACTATTCCTGAACCGAAAAAGTTTTCGCTTATTACATAGACTCCTATTGCTATCATCAAGCCAATTATTTCCTCGTGCTTGTGCCTGCTTGCCTCGAGTATTTTTTGGCCCCAGAACGCCCCGCCCACGCCAACAATTCCGCCAATTAAAAGCATTCCAAAGAATTTTGGGATGTTGAGCCAGGCCATTTCGGGTTTTATCAGGTAATCCAGCAGAATCAGCGGCAGAATCAAGGTAAGAGGCTGGTTGAAAACAGACTCTGTTAAAAGAATGGTCTTTATGCGGTCCTGCTTTGGGGCTTCCACCGAGCTAATAACAGCGCTGTCGTTTCCGCTTAAAAGCGCGCCCAAAACTATTGCGCTAAGCAGGGGAATGCTCAGCAATGCAAAGGTTATTCCGCTTACAATAAACATGGCTAGAAAAACGCCCAGGGTTGCCAAGCTGAGAATGAGTTTTCCGTCTGCTTGGACTTCTCGGAGCTTTAGGTTGAAGCCTGCGCTGAAAACCACTATTATAAGGGCAAGGATTCTGATAAGGTCGGGCAAATTTCCCATTGATTCCAGGTTTAAAGTTCCTATTGAGGCAAAAACTGTTCCAAACACCACTAAAAGTATGACGAAAGGAAGCTTTGTTTTGTTTGCAACATCTTTTGCCACTATTCCCAGTGCCAGAATTATGGCAAGCTGTGTCATAAGCAAAAGCGGTTCAACTGGAGCCTGCATGAAGCCGTTAAGGGCCATGTAGCAAGAAAAGCTCTTCTTTGTTTTTATAGTTTTTGTTACAGAAGATAGTTGAAAAAGTCTTGATTTGAAATGATTCTAATAATTGCGGAGAAGGCCATTGCTGGCAGGAGAATTGCGGCCTTTCTTGCCGGAAAGCAGGTTCCTGGAACCCGGTCGGAAAATGCCGTCAGGTTTGATTTTGAAAGGGATGGCAAGCTCTACACAGTTGTTCCATTGTCGGGTCATATAGTGGACGTGGACTTTCCTATCCGCTACCAGCAGTGGCTTGGAACCGATTTGAAAAAGCTTGCCGATGCAGAAATAAGCTACCAGAAAACAGAGCGCAGCATTTCAGGGCTTTTGAAAAAAATTGCTTCAGAGGTAGACGAGGTTGTGATTGCAACAGACGCAGACCGTGAAGGCGAAGCAATCGGCTTGGAAGCTTTAAACATCCTTAAAGAAGCCAGCCCAGGGCTTGAAGTGAAAAGAGCCATCTTTTCCGCCATAACCAAAAAAGACATCGAAGACGCGTTTTCGAGCCTTGGAAAGCTTGACTTTGACCTTGCTGAAAGCGCGAATTCAAGGCGTGAAATAGACCTTGTTTGGGGCGCTGTACTAACAAGGTTTCTTTCACTGATTTCTGGCCGTTTGGGAAAAGAGTTTCTTTCAACAGGCCGCGTTCAGGGGCCAACGCTTGCTTTAATAGTGGACAGGGAAAAGGAAAGAATGGCTTTTAAGGCAAAAAAATACTGGGTTCTTTCAGCACTGTTTGAAAAAGACCAAAAAAAATTTGAAGCCGTTCACAAAAAAGGCAAGTTTTGGAACAAGTCTGAAGCAGGCCAAGCCAGCAAATGCGGAGAGCCGCCTGTTGGAACAGTTTCCTCTGTGAAAAAATCAAAAAAGACTCTTTCCAAGCCACTGCCTTTTAACACCACTTCCTTTCTTAGGGCTTCAACCTCTTTGGGCCTTTCTGCAGGCCGTGCAATGCAAGTCGCGGAATCCTTGTATCAGGCAGGTTACATTTCTTACCCGCGAACAGACAACTCGGTTTACCCAAAGACCCTTGACTTAAAGGCAACGCTGAATGAGCTGGCCAAGGTTTCCGATTTTCAGGGGCTTGTTTCCAGGCTTTTAGAAAAAGGAAAACTTGAAGCCAGCCGTGGAAAGGAAGCAAAAGACCATCCGCCGATTCACCCTGTTTCGGCCGTGCCAAAAGGAAAGCTTGATGCCCTGAGCTGGAAAATCTATGAGTTGGTCTGCAGGCGCTTTATGGCGACGCTGGCAGACGACGCAGTAACCGAAAACCTTTCAGTTGGCATTGATTTGAACAAAGAGCCTTTTGTTGCAAAAGGCCAGCGTTACCTTGAAAAAGGCTGGAAGCTTTTTTACCCTTACAGCAAGGCAACGGAAACCATTCTTCCTGCGCTAAAAAAAGGCGACAAGGCCAGCCTTGAAAAGCTTGACTTGCTTGAAAAGGAAACCCAGCCTCCTGCAAGATACAGCCAGGGCTCTTTGATCAAAGCCATGTCTGAGCTCAACCTTGGAACAAAGTCAACCCGTGCTGAAACCATTCAAAAGCTTTACAGCCGGCACTACGTTGAGGGCCAGAAGGCCCTGATTCCGACAAAAATAGCTTTTGCTGTCGTAGACAGCCTTCAAAAGCATGAAAGTGCAGTGGTGAAGCCTGAGATGACTGCAAACCTTGAAAAGGAAATGGACCTTGTTGCCAACGGCAAAAAAGCGAAGCAGGACGTTGTCAAAGAAAGCCGGGCCTTCCTTTCCAAGGCCTTGGACCCGCTTTTGAAAAACAGGAACGAAATAGGCTCCAAGATAAGGAATGCTGCAAGAGCCGACTCCATAATCGGGCCCTGCCCTGGAAAAGACTGCAAAGGAGAGCTAATCATAAGGCGCGGCCGTTCAGGAAAAAGGTTTCTGGGCTGCACCGCTTACCCAAAATGCACTGTAACCTATCCTTTGCCGCAAAAGGGCTCTGTTTCTTCTTTGGAGCCAGAAAGATGCCCTGAATGCAACAACCTTATGATAAAGGTCAATGCAAGGCGATACCGCTACAAGATGTGCATTGACCCAAACTGCAAATCCAAGGAAAACTGGGGCAAAAACAAGAAATCGAGGAAAAATTTTGCAAAAAACGCCTCTAAAGAGCAGAACGGAAAAAAAGAAGTAGGTTGTTGAGAGAAGGGAAAACTCTTTTTTTCGAGAGCCAGTTTGAGCCTGGTGAGCCTATTCCCCTTCTCTCAACTCATTGTGTAAATTCTATGCAACCTATTCTAGTAAATCCCTCCTTTTTACTGCGTAAATATATGCGCTTAACATCTTTATATCAACTCTTGAGTTTTTTGTGTTCCATTTTAAACACGTTTGTTTTTAAAAATGTTCCATTATCTATATTTGTGGTATTTTTGCCTAATCAGATGAAGGTAAACGATGAAATTAGGGTAAACCTGCTTGAGGCCCTTCTCAAAAAAGGCAGTGTTCAGCCAAACATACGCCAGATTCAAAAGGCCACTGGATACCATAAGGCTACAATCAAAAGCAGCCTTGCCTTTCTTGAAAAAGAAGCTGTTTTGAAGGGCTTTGGCCCAAAAATAGATTTTCGCAAACTGGGGTATGATTTGGAAGTTACAACCCTTTACCAGATTGACATGGGCAACCAAAAAATTTTTGAAAAAATTCTTGGTGTAGCGGAAAAAGACCCCCATGTTTACTGGATAAGCTCTGTAATGGCCGGCGGAAACTGGAACGTGATGGTAAGGCATATCCACAAGGACGTTGAATCCTGCCACAAGGAATTCCAGTCCAGGTATATGTCAATACCAGGATACCATGCAGCAGTAAAAAACCTTCAGAACTTTTTTTCAGTTGAGCCTGTTTTTAAGCAAGAAAGCAGGACCAAAAGCATAGTTGAATTAATCAAAGAGGGCGGGAAAAGCTAGTTAAATGCTTTTGCAGTGTTTTTGCTATGGACGTTGAATTGGATTTGGGGAAAAGCCTGGAAGAGAATGCTTCATCCTACTTTGATAAAAGCAAAAAGGCCAAAAAGAAGCTTGCAGGCCTAAGGACAGCCATGGCTGGCATGGAAAAAAAGGCCAGCAGGCAGAAAAAGCCAAAGCCGGAAAAGCTTTCCAAAAAGGCCAAAACCCACTGGTTTCAGGCCTTTCACTGGTTCAAAACCAGTCAGGGCTTTCTTGTCATAGCAGGCCGTGACGCCAAAAGCAACGAAACAGTTGTAAAAAAGCATCTTTCAGAAAAAGACCTCTTTCTTCACGCAGACATCCAGGGAGCGGCATCAGTTGCTGTAAAATCCGATGGAAAAAAAATTCCTCAGCAAAGCATTCGGGAAGCAGCAGAATTTGCGGCTGTAAGAAGCAAGGCCTGGTCCCAGCAGCTTCCAAGCGTGGACGTTTACGCTGTCCCCAAAGAACAGGTTTCAAAAAGCGCTCCAAGCGGGGAATCTCTTGGAACAGGGGCTTTCATGGTTTACGGCAAAAGGCAATGGTTTAGAAAAACCCCGCTTGATTTTGCGCTAGGGCTTCTCAACCTCGACCAAGGCTTTGTTCCAATGGGCGGCCCTTCCTCTGCCGTGAAAAAAAATTGCTTGGATTTTGCCAGAATTGGCTTTGGAAACGAAAAAAGAAGCGATATAGCCAAAACCTTGCTCAAAAGGTTTGGTGGGAAAAAACTGTCACTGGAAGCCATCATCACGGTTTTGCCTGGAGACAGGCTTTCCATTAAGGAACGCTTTTAATTCTTTCCAGTAAAATAATAGATTTAAAGGGAGTTGTATGCAAAAATGCAGGAAAAAAGCGTAGACTTAAAGGTAGCAGACCCTGACCCTACACATGTTGGCCGAAACATCGTTACCCTGGACAGGGAAACCAAGCGCACTCTTGGCATAACAAGCGGAGACATAATTGAAATCGAAGGCCAAAAGAAAACAGCTGCAACCGTATGGCCTGCCCGCAGTGAAGACGAAGGCAAGCTTTTGATAAGAATGGACAGCTTCATAAGGCACAACACAGGAGCCGGCCTTGGAGAAAAGGTTACGGTAAAAAAAGGTTCCCCAAAAGAAGCAAAAAAAATCGTTTTGGCGCCTACACAGGAAATAAGGATAATTGCATCAGGCTATGACCGCATACTTAAAAAGAATTTTCTCGGCAGGCCCCTAACTTTGGGGGACAGTGTCTGGATAAGCGTTTTTGGCTCAGGTTTTGTTTACCGCGTGGTAGACACCAATCCAAGAGGCATAATAAAGGTGACTGACTTTACCCAAATAACCCTCAAAGAAAAGCCTGTCAAAACAGAGCCTGAAGCCATTCCAACCGTTTCCTATGATGACATAGGCGGCTTGGATGAGCCCATAAGAAAAGTCCGCGAAATGGTTGAACTGCCAATGAAGCACCCTGAGCTGTTCAGAAAGCTTGGAATTGTTCCGCCAAAAGGCGTTCTTTTGTTTGGGCCGCCTGGAACAGGGAAAACCCTTCTTGCAAAAGCCGTTGCAAGCGAAACACAGGCCCACTTTATTTCAATAAATGCCCCTGAAATAATGTCAAAGTTTGTCGGCGAAGCCGAGGAAAGAATAAGGCAGATTTTCAAGGAAGCGGAAGAAAACGCTCCAAGCATTATTTTCATTGACGAAATTGACGCCATTGCCCCAAAGCGAGAAGAGGTTGTAGGCGAAGTTGAAAGGCGTGTAGTAGCCCAAATACTTTCCCTTATGGACGGCTTGGAAGCACGGGGAAACGTAATAGTGATTGCAGCAACCAACCGCGTGAACAGCCTTGATGAAGCTTTGCGCAGGCCTGGCAGGTTTGACCGCGAAATAGAGTTCCCTGTGCCTGACAAAAAGTCAAGGAAAGAAATTCTGTTGATTCACACAAGGGGAATGCCTTTGGCAAAAGACGTTGAACTAGAGTTTTTTGCATCCATCACACACGGCTTTGTTGGCGCGGATTTAGCTGCCTTGGGAAAAGAGGCTGCAATGAAAGCCCTTCGCAGATACATTCCAAAAATCGATTTGGAGGAGGAAAAGATTCCCCAGGAAATCCTTGAATCCTTGGAAGTGAACAAGCGCGACTTCCAAAACGGCTTAAAGGATGTGCAGCCCTCTGCCTTAAGGGAAGTGACCATTGAAATACCCAATGTTAAGTGGTCCGATGTTGGCGACCTGGAAGAGGCAAAAGAAGAGCTTAAGCAGGCTGTTGAATGGCCTTTAAAGAAGCCTGAAAGCTTTAAAAAAATGGGAATAAAGCCTCCGGCAGGAATAATGCTTTTTGGGCCGCCTGGAACAGGGAAAACCCTTCTTGCAAAAGCCGTTGCTTCGGAATCAGAGGCAAACTTCATTTCCGTCAAAGGGCCGGAACTTTTAAGCATGTGGGTTGGAGAGAGCCTGCCTTACGACGAGGAACTTCTAGTTTTTGACGGAAAAAGAATCTTCAGGGAGAAGATTGGAAAAATTGTTGAAGAGAGGAAAAGCCTCCAAGTGGTAACCTTTGATAACGACGGAAAAGCGTTCTTTTCAAAGATAGCTGATTTTATAAAGCATCCTCTTAGGGGAAAGATGCTGCAGATAACCACAAAGACAGGCAGGAAGATCAGGGTTACAGATAAACATTCCCTGTTCTCGCTCGTTGAAAACGAGATAGAGCCTGTTTCCCCTACGCGGCTTGTTGAAGGCAAGAGCGTTTTGGCGGTTCCCTCCAAAATCCCCAATATAACCATTGGGGATGGCTGCCTGAACCTATTCGAATTGTTCCGGCAAAAAAACGGTTTTTTTATTTCCTCGCCGCAAGTTAGTGAACTGATTGCCGAGCTTGGCTACAAAGAGGCAAAGTCTTTAACCGGGCTGAAGCAAAAATACCTTTATGATATAGCATACAAAAACCTGCCTTTAAGCCTGAAGAACTTCACCAGCCTTTTGCAGAAATCAAAAAAAGAACTCAATTTAAGCGAAGCTAAAATCTCCGGAAAGGGCTGCAGAAACCGCCTGCCTGCTTTGCTTCCTTTGTCCGAAGAGCTGTTTGAACTGTTTGGGCTGTGGGTTGCAGAAGGTGACTTCAACAGCAACGTTCCAAGGCTTTCAATCGTAAACCAAGAGATTCTGCAAAGGGCCTGCGAAACGCTTGACAGGCTTGGTTTAAAATACTCGGCAGTTAAGGGCGCAGGAATAGTGATAAACAGTACAACTTTAACCCAAGTTTTCAAGGCATTTGGCTTAGTAAGCGGTGCGTTTGCCAAAAGAATCCCGGACAACCTGCTTGTTTCATCCAATGCATCTGCGCATGCCTTCCTGCGGGGCTATTTTAGCGGTGACGGCACTATCAGAAGCAATGGTAAAAGCTATATGATTGAGGCAACAACTGTTAGTGAAAAGCTTGCCAGCGACCTCCTGTTCCTGCTCTTAAAATTAGGAATCGTTGCCAGCTGTGCTGTTAAAGAGGAATGGAATGGTTCAATCAGCTACAGGGTACAAATTTTCGGAGTGGAAAATTTTAAGCGCTTTGCCCCTGCAGGCTTTATTGACAGAAAAAGAAACTCAATGCTCCATGAGCAAATAAGCAAAGCCCATTGGGTAAGAAGCAATGCGGTTCCGGTTAACCCAAAGATAAGGTCCCTGCTTGAAGAGGCTTTTGTGAGTTACCCCCAAAACAGTGGTGTTGGGAAGGGCAAGATACAAGAGGCCCTTTGCCTTGTTGATCTGAAGAGGCAAAAGTACCCTGAGTTGTGGAAACTTGTTGAAGCCGACATCTTTTGGGACCCCGTTAAAAAAATTGAAGAAATCCACTATGAAGGTCCAGTCTATGACATCTCGGTTGAGCCCGGCCAAAACTTTGTTGCAGGGTTCGGCGGCCTATTTGCGCATAACAGCGAAAAAGGCATCAGAAAGGTTTTTAGGAAAGCAAGGCAGGTTGCACCATGCATTGTGTTCTTTGACGAAATCGACAGCATTGCATCAAGGCGCGGCTCGGGCTCCGATTCCCATGCCACTGAACGGGTTGTAAACCAGCTTTTGACAGAGCTTGATGGCATAGAACAAAACAGGAACGTTGTTTTCATGGCGGCAACCAACAGGCCCGACCTCATGGACCCAGGGCTTTTAAGGCCTGGCAGAATAGACAAGCTTGTAAAGGTTGAAGCCCCTGACAAAACAGGCCGTATGGCGATTTTCAAGGTGCATACAAGGAATGTAGCCCTTGCAAAAGAGGTTTCATTGGATGAGTTGGTTGAACAGACCGAAGGCTTTACCGGCGCAGACATAGAAGGGCTCATAAGGTCTGCAGCGTTGATTGCCTTAAAGGAAAGAAAGATGAAGCCAGGGCCTGTGGGAAGGACCCACCTGGAAAAGGCCCTGAAAAAGGCAAAGCCGACCATAACGCCAAAGCTTGAAGAAGCCTACGACCGCTTCGAAGAGCACCATGCCGAATTCAAGCCAAGCTATGTCGGATAGCCAAACAGCCAGCGGATGCCCTTTTACGCAACCAAGGCAAAGACAATTGTTGGAAAGAAAGCCATTGCTGCAGCCAAAAGCAGGCCCACAATCCATATGCCCTTGTTCCACATCATTACCTTGCCGCCATCCAAGGGGCCGATCGGCAAAAGGTTGAAGAAAGCAAACCAAAAATTTATCCAAGCCGAATAAAACAGCACGTCAAACAAAAGCTGGCTTGTGGCCAGCAATGAAAGGAACAAAAGCAAAAAACCCAGAACGATGTTGGTTGCAGGCCCAGCAAAGCTTATTTTTCCGTTTTTTTCAACCGGTATGCTGTGCGCGAAAACATATGTCGCTCCAGGCGCGGCAAAAATAAACCTTCCCCCTGAAAGTATTGCAATTGCAACTGCAAAAATAAGGCCCTGTGTCCAGGCCCTGTATTCTGCATGGTATCCAAAATGCCTTGCAGCCTGCCTGTGCGCCATTTCGTGGAACACGAAGCCTGTTGCAACCGCAACCAATGCAATTGGAATTGCGTGAGCAATGCTCATTAAGCTAAAAAAGTCGTCGCTTATCAAAAGGGAAAAAGCAAGGCTTAATGTAATCCAGCTTATGAAAAGGTCGTTCCTTTCAGCTGCATTCATGACATAGCTATGCTGGAAAAGGCATTTAAAACATTTCTTTACTGCTTCGTTTTTTGCCGAATTCAGGGCAATCTTTTTATTGCCTTCTTGAAAAGCATTCTTTTATGGGTGACTCGCTTGGGAACAGAGCCCAGATTTCGGTTGAACTGATCATAATTCTGGCAGCCGTGGTTGCACTGGTTTTGCTTCTGGTTTCACAGCTTCAGGCCACCTCCGAAGAGGGGGCTAAAGCAATTGAAAAAAAGAGCAAGAAAATTTTTGAAGAAATTGAAAACATTTGACTGCAATGAACTGCTTTGGACAGCTTAGCCTTGAATACCTTCTGCTGCTTTTGGCTGCATTGGCTGCCTTTGCACTCATTTTGCCGATTCTGGGCCAGGTTTACAATGCCGCCTTTTTTGCGCTGGACTCTTCTTTGGCTTCCGATTTTTCTGATTCAATGCAGGCCCGTGTTTTTGAAATGTCTTTTGAAGCAGACGGGGCAAAAGCGGTTCTGAAAGCAAAGCCTTTGGGAAAATGGCTGGTTTTTTCCCAGGAAAAAAGGCTGGTGGTAAGGGTTTTTGGCTTGAAAGAAAAGGATTTCGTGGTGGTTTTTCCAAACAAAGTTGCATTCAATGAAAGGCTTGTTGAAGCTGAAACCGAGTTTTTTTTAAGCAAATCCAAAGGGGCATTGGTCCTTGAATAAAACCAGCCCTATTTCGCGCTTTCTGAAAGAGGAATCAAAGAAAAAGCCCTTTGCGGAAACAGCTTCCCTGCAAGGCTTTCCAATGGCCCTGGTTTCTTTGTCAAGAAAAACGGTCCCGCTTTTTCCAGGGAATGCCTGAACAAAGTCTTTTTCCATCTCTTCCAGGCTTGAAACCTGTTCCGAAGCCCACAGTATCAGTAGGTCGTGCTCTTTTTTAAGAATCTGGAGGTTTGCAAAATCAGGCTCTTTGGAGTGCAATGGAACTGAAACCAGCAGGGAAAGAACCGCCAAAGAGGCAATGGCTTCAAAGCTAAGGCAGTAGCCTTCATTTTTCACAAACTGTCACCGACACCAGCCCTTTTCTTTTGTCCAAGGAAACAATCCTGTCAAAGGAAACACAGTTTCCATTTGCCTTTTCGTTTGCCTGAAAAAAGGTTTCCTCTGTTTCAGGGCCTTTGAACGAAACCTTGCTTGCAAAAAACCTGCTGTTTTCCAGCTGCATTGCCATTTCAAGCTTTTTCCTGTCAAGCCTGTTTGAAACAACCCTGTGTTTTTCTTCATCAAAAGCCGCTGATCCAAGCAAAGTGTTTTTTGCACTATTTTTTACCATCGAGTCTGCGAGAAAAAGCCCGAACCTTTTCAGCTCGGTTTGCCTGCTTCTTTCCAAAATAGCTTCTTTTTCAAAACCTATTTTTGCAAAAAAAAGAAAAGCCATTAGGAGAATGGCCATAAACGCTATGGCCAAGTCCATGCTGAACAAAAAGCCTTTTTTAGCGGTAGTGTTCACAGAGCTCTACCTCCAGGACGCTTTTTGAGTTCTTTTGAACGGATTTGGCTTTTTTTGCAAGGCATTCAGAAGCCTTGGCTTTTTCTCCCACAACCCCTTTCACAGAGTTTTTTTCAGCAACACAGCCCTTTAAGGAAGCCATCTCCTGTATTCCGTTAGAATAGGCGCTGTCCACAAGCAAGCAACAGTTTTCAGAAATCTTTTTGGCTTCCAGTGCCTGAACCGATTCCCTTGAAAGCCCTTCTGCATATTTAACTGAATTCAGGGTTAAGGCAAGCAATGCAAGAAAAACCAGAAAGCAGGCCAGTGCTTCGAACTGGATTTGGCCCTGGTTCAAGAAACCACCTTTTCCCTGACGCAGTACCCGGCCGGAATCCTGAATTCCGATGCCGTTCTTTTCCCAAAAACCAGTGCCCTTGCTTGATTGGCTTTTTTAAGGCCGCCGGTAAAGCAGTACTCTGCTTCAAGGCTCTGCCCAAATGCCTTGGTCAAAATAACGGAACTGTTTTCCGAAAGAAAAAACAAGCTTTTTGATTCAGGTGAAAATTCAACTGAGACCCCTTCACAGCATTCTTGCTCAACAGCCCTGAATAAGGCCAAAACCCTTGCATTAACAGCTGCCTTAACTTCCTCTTTTTCCAAACCCAAAGCCAGGCCCTGCTTAAGCCCTTGTCTTACAGCGTTATCCGAATTTTCTTCAATCAAGGTTCTTGCAAAAAAAACCTGTTCTGATTCAAATGCTGAAGCCATCGCCTGCTGTTCAACTGCTTGCATTTTTTCAGCGCTTTCCAAAAACCCGATTTCTATTGCGAGGAAAGCTAAGAGAATAGTACAGCTGAAGAAAGCTTTTCCATTCATAGAAGAAGCCGGTTATGGAAAACCCTAAAAACAAGCGCGTGATTGCGTTGTTCAACGAATTTAGTCCGCGAGCGGGAAACCCCTGCCTTTTAAGGCAGGGATGAGAGCGAGCCG
>CAZMUN010000001.1:31108-82796 GCA_964569815.1 uncultured archaeon | reverse complement strand
GTCGCAGCGGTCAGGGATGATGAGGAAATAGTAAATTTAATGGCTCAGGTTTACCAATTAAAAAAAACAATAGAAGAAAGTAAAGAATTCGGGAAAGAATCAGAAATTGAGGAACAAAACATAACAAAAAATGAGAGTAAGAGTACGGGCGAGGAAGTTAATTTGCAAACGGATACAAATGAAACTGAAAAAGAAACAGAAAAATATTCACTTTTTCCTTTTCTGTACTACATAATTATGAATGCGAGGCTTTAAATACCTTGGCAAAAGCCTGCAAGGCCTTATTTTTTTTCGTCCACGGGCTTGTGCCTGCCAGGAGTTGCAGCATTCGGCCACTTCCATGAATGGAAAAAAGTTCAATAAAGGCAAAAGCCATTTTAATCAAGGCAGTTTTTCCAGCAGGTCTAGGATTTCTTGAGTGTGGTTGTCGATTGTTTTTTGGTCACGAAATTGCTTGGAGTAGTTCCTTAGCCGCAGTATCACACGTTTGAGGCTTTCTTTTGTCGGGGTTTCAAAGGAACCCATTTCTTCTTCAAACAGCTTTCTTAGGAATATTTCGACTTCAAGCCTTTTTCTTTTCTCAAGCTCTTTTCCTGAAAGGTTTTCTTTTGCAAGCTGTTTTTCCAGAACAGGACCGTGTGCTTGAACAAAGCACCTGATCATGGCTTCCTTTACCTGCTCTGGCTTGATGTGGTCGTTTGGGTCAATTCCGTATATTTTTTTCTCGTTCATGGCTTGAAACACTAGGCCGGTTCAGTTTTAATATTTAACCTTTTCTTTTCCCTAAGGTATTTACAGATGGCTAAAATAACTGACAGAATAAAGGAAGCTGCTGCAGAAACCCTTGACAGGACAACCCACCTGGATGTTGCAAGGGCAACCCAGGCTATTGCAAAAAAGCTTGGATTGAATGACCGCTTAATCAATTACACGCACATCGAGCTAAGAAACAAGCTAAACGAATACGGTTTCAAGAGCACGCCCTACAATAAAAGAGTTCTTTTTTTGCCGCATTGCATGCGAAACAGCAGGGAATGCAAGGCGTCCTACAGCGAGGAGGGACTGCAGTGCAAGAGATGTGGAAAGTGTGACATTGCAAAGCTTGTTGAGATAGCGGAAGAGCTTGGCTATAAGAATGTTTTTGTTGTTCCCGGCGGGAGCATGGTTCAAAAGATTATCAAAAAACACAAGCCTGAGGCCACTGTGGGCGTATGCTGTTACCACGAAGCCAACCTGGCTTTTGACCAATTGCGTGGAACAGGAATCCATGCACAGGTTGCGTTACTTTTGCAGGATGGCTGCAAGGACACAAAAACCAATGTTGTGGAAGCAAAAGAAAAAATGGAGCTGGTTAACAAAAGCCTTTTGAAAAAGAAGAAGCGATAGCTTATGGGCCAGGGTTGGAAAAAGAAGGGCTTTTTGTACATTGTTTTGTCTTTTGGGTTTTGGCTTCTAGCAGAGCATGTAACCGTTTGGCACAATGATTTGGGCCAGTGGATTTCTTTAATGCCCTGGGTTTTGTTTCAGTATTTGGCTATTGTGACCTTGTTTGGTTTTGCCTTTTTCTGGAGAAAGGTTGCCTTGAAGTGGGTTTTTGCTTTGATGGTTGCAGTAATGTATTTTGTGGAGATTTCGTGGCAGAATCCCTTGCTTTTTTCTCTGCAAACATTTGCTTTGGCCTCTGTTTTGCTTTTGCTTGTTTGGAGCGCTTTGGTCTTTTTTCCCTTTTTTGTAGTGCAAGGTCTTTTGAAATGATTTTTTAATGGTTACTGGAATTAAAAGTATCTAATGCCTCGGTAGCTCAGTGGTAGAGCGGCTGCCTTGTAAAACCTTTTAGAAAAAGGTTTGCGAAAATTTCGGGAAAGCAGCAGGTCGAGGGTTCAAGTCCCTCTCGAGGCTTTTTATGGCAAGGGTTGCGTCTGTCAAAATAGGAAACCTGTTTGTTGCACCCAAAAACTGGGGGTCTGCTTTGGAGGACCCAAGCCTTTTTGGGCTTGTTTTGTCAAACCTTTTCACCATCGGCTTGGCTTTGGTTTTTTCCTGGAATGTTATGCTAGTTTTATGGGTTTACTGGCTGCAGAGCGTCATAATCGGTTTCTTCAACTTTTTCAGGATTCTTTTTTTGAAGAATTTTTCAACCAAGGGCTTTAGGGTGAACAGCAGGCCGATGAAAGCTAATTCTGGAACAAAGGTTTTCACTGCCTTGTTTTTTGCTTTTCATTATGGTTTTTTTCATTTGGTTTACGCGGTTTTTTTGAGTTCTTTTACGCTTGCTTCTGCAGGCATTGTGTTTCAGGACATTTTGTTTGTTTTCTTGGCCGGCGTGGTTTTTTTTGCAAACCATTTGTTTTCCTTTGTTTACAATAAAACCGAGGATGAAAAAAAGCAGAATATTGGCAGGGTAATGTTTTTTCCATATGCTAGGATTGTTCCAATGCATTTGACAATCGTTTTTGGAGGAATGTTTTTGGCAACGGGCTTTGCTTCAGGCCTTGTACTGGCTTTTTTCATGGTTTTGAAAACAGGTGCTGACATTGCAATGCATTTGTCCGAGCATGCTGAATAAGGCTATTTTTTTCTTCCTTTTCCCGCAGAGTTTTTTGGCCTGCGCATTTTTCTCCTGTTAATGGAATTGTTGGCCTTGTGGTTTCTGCTATTTGCAGGGCTGCTCTTTTTTCCCGCTTTCTTGAAGGGCTTTCTGGGCATTTCACTTGGCCTCCTCTTGGAACGAAGCATATGTTTTTTGGTAGAGGTCGTCTTTTAGGGCAGGAATGTCCCTTTTGTAGAATTCGTCTTTAAGCTTTTTTCCGTTAAGCTTTTCCCATTTTTTTATAGGCAGGGAGAACTGTTTTTGGATTTTGTCACGGTACCATTGCGGTATGACGTTGAAGGCACAGAATGGCACTATAGGGCTTTTCTGGCTGGGTGTTGCATAGTGTATTGCGCATTTTTGCACGCGCTGAATGTCGTAGTTGTATAAGTCCATGAAGTGCATCATTCCAATGAACATGCTGTTGTGGTGGAATTTGGATAACGCCTTGTAGTTGTGCTTTACCAAAACGTCAAACAAAAGCTTTGTGAAGTTCAGGCCTTTTGGAGCCTGCTTGTCGTCAATCAAGGATTTGAACTTGAACAGGCTTCTTGCGCCAACAAGGTACCTGCTTTTGCCGTTTTTGAGTTCAGAGCCCTGCTCGTTCAAAAATTCAACAAATCCGTCCACATCCAAAAACCGCGTAATGGGAAGCATTTTGTTCCCGTCTTTGAAGACATATGTTGCCATTCCGCAGGCATGGTGTGCTGAAAGCTCGTACTGTGGCTTGTTTCTCAAATGCTCAATGAACTGTGCTATTGGAACAGCTGTTGGCACTGGAAAAAAGTCTTCGGTTGTGATCTGGGCATTGGTTTGCTCTTCAATCCGCTTAATTACATCAGGAATAGTTATCCTCAGTTTTTCTCGGTCTTTTTTTGGAGTCCGGCCAACAAGGGAAACAGGCTGGTAGTTCACTGCACGAATTATGTCAATGTTTTCAAACCCGAACCTGATTATGTCTCCTACCTCGTGGTCGTTGATAGTGTTTATGATTGTTGGCACCAAAACAATTCCAAGCCCTGCTTCCCGGCAGTTATCCAAAACGCGGGGAATCTCCCAATGGTTTTTTGGGTTTGTTCCAGGTGAGACGCCGTCAAAGCTCAGGTACAGCGTGTTTACGCCTGCATGCCTGCATCTTGCAGCAAGCATTGAGTCCAAGGCCAAATTTATGCCATCTGTGTTTAGCTGAATGTGGTCAAAGCCCATTGTTTTAATGTCCTGTATTACTGCAAGAAGGTCGTCACGCATTGTTGGCTCGCCGCCAGTAAGCTGGATTGCGTTTCCTGGAACAGGCCTTTCTTCCCGGATTTTTTTAAGCATTTCCCTTATTTGCTCACGGGAAGGCTCGTAGATGTAGCCGGCTTTTTTTGCGTAGAAAAAACAGTACCAGCAGTTCAAGTCGCACCTGTTGGTTACAACGATGTTGGTAAGAGAGCTGTTTGTTTTATGCAGGGGGCATAAGCCGCAGGACTTGGGGCAAACCACTTTTCCCTTAATGTTGGGGTTTGACAAGCCACGGCCTTGTGCAGCGTACTTTTTGGCCTTTTTGTACAATTTGTAGCTGCCCCAGTACAATTCCGTGAATTTGCCGTGCTTTTTGCATTCCTTTTCAATGTAGACCTTGCCGTTTTCTGCAAAAACCTCTGCTGGAAGAATGGCAAGGCATTCAGGGCAAAGGCTTGAAGTTTTTCTGATTGTTTCCCTCAAAAAAAAGCCCACCTCTAAATCTAAATAGAGGGAGAAGAATTTAAGAGCGTTTTGGATTTCAAAAGTATACAAAACAGGAACTGGAGCTGGTTTTTTTTTGGATGAAGGAATTCAATTTATTGCAAACTACGGCGACTGGAAAGCCATAAAAAAGCTGAAAATCGAGAAAGCAACTGACTCAAGGACAGTAATGGAGTTTTTGGCCTCTTTGGGGATGGGAATTGACCGCAAAATTGAGGAGAATTTGCGAAAACTGGTTGACTTGGACAAAGTTGACGCCGCAATTTCAGAGATTGAATCCGGAAAGGGCAAGGAAGCTGTTTCAGAGACAATTGCAGATGTTTCTGGCAGAAAGGTGAATTCTGCAATAAAAGAGGTTTGCTCAAAGCCGGAACTGCAAAAAAACGAGCAAAAGGAACTAATCGGCTTTTGCAAGGTTTACGCAATGAAAAAGGCTTTGGGAAACGCAGGGCTTTTCGTAGACTATTCAAATGTTGAAATCCCTGGAATGAAAAGGCTGATGAAAAAAAAGGCTTAAGCATAGCATTTGAAAGAGCCTGTTCCGTCAATGCCACAATTGTAAGTTGTTCCAGATGAGGCGCCTGTTTCTGATTTAACGAAAAAGTTGCCGTCAAAGAAAGGCGTTCCAGCTGCCAAAAAGTTTGCGTCATGGGCCACATTCAAATCATACAATGCCACGCTGTTCGGGCTGCTGTTAATAATGTTTTTGCCTAAAGCCACGCTTGCTTCGCCCAGTGCTTGCACGTTGTATCCCAAAGCAATTGCGCCTTTGTCGCTTGCTTCGTCTCCTGCAACCATGTTTGTGTCCGAGTACCCGAGTGCGATTGCTCCGTCGCCGATTGCAAATATGAAGCGTGAGCCAATGTTTCCTTTTCCTGATGCAAAGCTTCCGATTCCTACAGCTCTTGAGTAAACTCCTAACGCCACGCTGTCTTGTCCACTTGCAATGGTATTTTCTCCCATTGCTGTACTTCCCAATCCACTTGCTACTGTAGTTCCTCCAAATGCTGTGCTTCCAATTCCACTTGCAATCGTTTGATAACCAACTGCTAAACCGTAGTCTCCGCTTGCTGTTGTGTATAAGCCCATTGCCGTGCTCCAGTCTCCACTTGCTGTTGTTTCTTCGCCCATTGCTGTGCCGTAGTTTCCGAATGCGGTTGTTCCTGAGCCTAAAGCTACTGCGTTTGTTCCAAAAACAGAGTTTGCGTCCTCTGACTTGAATTTGTCTCCTACTATAAGGCCCGAGCCATATATGTTGTTGTTTGCTCCTATATTCGAAAAGTTGCTGTCTCCGCCAAAAGTGTGCTTTGCACTGTAGGCAGAGGGCACTGAACCAAGTTTTACCATTGGCTCTTGCCTTGTTCCGCCAACCAAGATGCTGAGCCAGGTGTTGGAATTGAAGTCCACTGTGTTCAAATAAGTGGAAGCGTTCACGTCCCCAAGGGTGGTGTTGAATACGCCGTTTGCAACTGGAACGCTTCTTGTTTCGCTCCACAAAAGGCTTCCGCCAACATTGCTGTCATACAACTCAAAAACGAAGCTGTAATTGCCTGTTAAGGCATTGCCTGAAGCATCAGTAAGCTTGCCTTGGACAGGAATTTCTTCCGTTATAGCAAAAGCGCTTGCTGAAAAAAGGCAGGCAAGCAAAATTACTGCCAGGGCATGGAATGCTTTTTTTTGGTTCATGGCCTTGATTCCCCTTACAAGAAAATAAAGTCTTTTCTGGTATAAATAGGTTTTTGAGCCAGTTGAAGAGGCCTGAAAGGTTTAAATAAGAAAAAACGCTATTTTTTTGAATGAACCCTTTTTTTGGTTTGGAAGTCTGGGATTACGCTTTGCTTGAGTTGGTTCAGGCTGGCGCAAGCCCTTTGCTTACTTTGGTTATGCAGGCTTTGACTTTTTTTGGGCATCCTGCTTTTTGGGTTTGTGTTGCTGCCGCGTTTTACTGGAGGGGCCAGGAAAACAGGGGCTTTTTTGTAATGAACTTGGTTGTTTTTGCTTCCGCTGTTGCAGGCTTTTTCAAGTTCTTGTTTGCAAGGCCAAGGCCTTCTCCCCACAGGTTCAATGTTTTGAGTGCAGATGACTATGCTTTGCACGGCTTTCCAAGTGGGCATTCAGCAATAGTGGCCTCGGCTTTGGCCTACTTTTGGAAAAAGGTTGAAAAGAATTGGAAGGTTTTGCTTGCTGCCGCGGTTTTGGTTGTGGGATACAGCAGGATTTATTTGGGAGTGCATTTTCCAACAGATGTTTTGGCCGGGCTGGCATTGGGCCTGGTTTTGGGGCAAGCAAACCTTTGGTTTAGGGACAGGCTTTTTCACAAAAACTTTAAGCCAAGCAAGCTGGAAGACGAAATGGCTTTGGTTGCATTGGTGTTTGCAGGAATTGTTGCAATAATGTTTGCAAGCTACCTGCCTTTGGCTGGATTGTTTTTGGGGTTTTATGCCGGGTTTTTCCTTTTCAAGGAAATGGGCTTGAACCAAAGCATTTTGTCGAAAAGGCTGCTGGCAGTCAAGTACTCGGTTGGCTTTGGCCTGCTTTTTGCCTTTGTTTTTGTTGGAGAAAACTACTTTGGGTTGGGTCTTGGCTTGAATGCCCTTCAGAGGTTTTTTTTGTACATTCTGGCAGGGTTTTGGATTTCGTGGCTTTGGCCTGTTTTGTTTGAGAAAGCCTTTTTTGGCAAAACAAAAGGTTAATATTGGTTCTCGGGTAAAATTAGTTTTAGGCAAGGGCGTGGCATCGAGTTGTTGCCCTGCAACAGCGAAGATGGCACAATTCAAATTCGGAATTTGCCGAATCCCGCCTTAGCTCAGCAGTTAGAGCGCTCGGCTGTAGATGAATGGAAACCGGCCCCAAAAGCCGGCGTGCCAAAAGAACGGCAAGGAAACCCAATACAAGTGGAAAAGTGGCATCGAGTGCCCGCAGGGCACGAAGATGGCACAACCCCTGCCGGGTTTGCGGCAACCGAGAGGTCCCCGGTGCAGATCCGGGAGGCGGGATTTAAATAATAGTTTGCACTTAGCGGGGTTTGGTTTTTGAATGCGTTTTGAGGGTTTTGCTTTTTTTATGGTTTTGGCAGTTGTTTTGCTAAGCGGTTGCACGCAGATTGCTTCAGGGGAAACAGGTTCTGCGTCAGGGAACCAGCCTGTTTGGAAATACCAGTGCCCTGATGGAACATGGGTTGAAGACATGGATAGCTGTAGCGGAAGCCAAGGCAGTGATGGCTCTGGCGAGCAAGGAGACGGGCAGGATTTCGGCTATGGAGACCAAGGCTCTTTTGGCCTAAAAGATTGTGGCGAGGGGGATATAAGCTCTTCAGGCATGCAAGAAATGGTTGCCGATGAAGGCTTGTCATGCTTGGGAGAAGAGCTTTTGAATGAATGTGGAAAAGCAAAGGTTAGTTTTACAACAGCTTATGGTTCTGGAACAACCTTTGAGTCAAAAGGCATGCAAAACGGGAAATGCGTGGTGGAAATGTGTTACGGTTCAGAAGAGGAAATCACTGAGGAGAGCTATAAGAAGTTTGCAGACAGCTGCGCTGTCTGCCCGGTTGATTTGGATGCAATTCTTGCAGATGAACAGGAGTCAATGCCCTTTGATGAAAACCCTGGCGTTCTTGGATTTGCGGTAATGGCAAACGTGAGCTTTCAGCTTATTTCCCCCGATACCGAATGCGCCGGGGCAATGGTTGGCATCATCGAAGAAGAGGGCATCTGAAGCTATTTTCTTTTGTATGTTCCCATTAGCTCTGTTTCCGCAATTTTGTGTTCTTCAACCATTTGGAAGAATTCTTTCTTGCTATTTGGGCTAATGGTTTCGGCGTCCAAGGCATATGCTTGGAAGAAATACCGGTGTCTTCCGCTTGGCGGGCAGGGGCCACCGTAGGCTTTTTTTCCGAAATCGTTTTCCACCTGCAAACTGTTTTCCGGAACAGAATCTTGTTCAATGCTTGTTGTTTGTGCAGGAATGTTGCAGATAAGCCAGTGCACGAAGTCTCCTGAGGGGGCGTCAGGGTCTCGTAGGGATAGAGCAAAGCTTTTGGTTTCTTCCGGCTGCTGAGACCAGTGAAGTTCAGGGTTCAGATTTTGTCCGTCGCACGTAAACTGTGAGGGAATCGGCTGGCCTTTTTCAAAACCATTGCTTTCAAGTTTCATGTTTCAGGCCTCCAAATTGTTGGGGTTTGGGCCTTGAATGCAGCCTGCAGAAAGCAATGCTGCAAGCGGGCCAATTAATGGGTTCATGTTAAGAGTGGGACTGAAAGGGGTTTTATTATTATTGGAAAAAAAAGGCTTTAGCCTTCCCTTATTTCAAAGGCTTCACAGTATTGGCCCAAACCAGACATTATTCCACGGTATCTGTTGAGGCCTTTCATTGCACTGTGGTAGGGAATTTTTTTTGTTTGGGACTTGAAGCATTTTATGGCCCTGGTTTTTTTTGCGGTTTCTTTGGAGATGTTTTCAAAGTGTTCCGGTTTTTGTATAGGGGTCCAGGTTTCATAGCATAGAACGGTTTTCACGTCCCATGGCTTTGGGCCCGCGTTTTTAAGCCAGGGCCCTGAGGCTTTCCAAACCGAGTCCAAAACGATTTCGGTTGTTGTCCTGTGGTCGCGGTGTAGGTCTTTTTCAAAGGGAGTGAAAACAAGTTCGGGCTTTTCTTTTCTTATTATTGAGACAACTTTTTGCCTGTTTTTTTTGTCAAATTCAAGGAAACCGTCAGGGTTTCTTAAAAAAACGGTTTTTTTCACGCCCAAAAGCTTTGCGGCAGCTTTTGCCTCTTGTTCGCGGGCTTTTGCAAGCTTTTTTTCAGGCATTGAAATGCTGCCCCCTTCCCCTGAAGTCATGTACACAATGGTTATCTGGTTTTTTTTGGCCAGTTTTAAAAGAGTGCCACCGCAGCCTATTGCGGCATCGTCAGGGTGTGGTGCAAAGGCAACTATGCGCATGCAAGCATAAAGGTTTTCCGGATTTTTAAGGCTTTTGATGGCGGGAAAAAAGGGCTTTAAAAATGTTTTTGCGTTTTATGGCTAGTATGCTTGAATGGTTTTTTGACCCGAATTATTTTGGAAACAGCCTTTACCAGGTAAGCCTGTTTTTTGTGGCATTGGTTGCATCCGTTGTTTTGGGAAAGGTTGTTTACTATGCTGTAAGAAAGTATGCTGAAAGCCGTGTTGAAAAAAGCAAGAGCAAAGTTGACGACCTTTTGATTGGTTCTTTGCAGAAGCCGATTGTTTTTTTCTTAATCCTTGTTGGGGTAAGCGTTGGCACAAGGGTTTTGACCATTCCGGCTGAATCTGTTTCAGTCGTTGAAGACATTTACAACATTCTTTTGACCATTGGCGTTACCTGGCTTTTGGTGAACGTGGTTGATGGGCTCATAAAGCTGTATCTTGAGCCAATGGTTTCAAACACTGATTCAAGGCTGGATGACCAGCTTATTCCGATTGTAAGCAAGACAGTGAAATGGCTGATTGTGGTCTTTGCATTGCTTTTGATTGTAAGCAGCTTTGGCTATGACATTACAGCGGTTTTGGCAGGGTTTGGAATTGGAGGCCTGGCGGTTGCGTTTGCTGCAAGGGAAACCATTGCCGAAATGTTTGGCGGCCTCAACATTTTTATCAGCAAGCCGTTTATTGTCGGCGACTGGGTAAAGATTAAGGACATTGTTGGTTCAGTGGAAAAGGTGAGCTTGAGGCACACGACCATAAGAAATCTTGACAAGAGAAAGGTTATTGTTCCAAACAGCCAGATTTCAAGTAGCGTAATTGAAAACATTTCTTCGGCTCCATCCAGAAAAATCGTTTTGAATTTGGGGCTTACATATGAAACCAGTGCAAAAAAGATGAAGAAAGCTATTGAGCTTGTAAAAGACAGTATAAACAAGCACCCTGACTGTGAAGACGACCCGATTGTTTACTTTTGGGAATTCAAGGACTTTTCATTAAACATATTGGTAATCTATTATGCTGATAGCGAAAAATGGTTTGGGGTAAAGCCTGAGATAAACATGGCAATAAAAGAAGCCTTTGACAAGAACAAAATAGACTTTGCTTACCCAACGCAGCTTGTTTACACTGCCAAGGCATAAATTCCAAGCGGCTTTTTTTTTGGCGCCAAGGCAGCCTTTTATACATCCTTGTTGTTAGTTTTTGTATGGGCAGCTTGGAGAAGCTTTTTGGCCCTGAATCCATTGCGGTTATTGGGGCAAGCAACAGGCCTGGCTCTGTTGGCTATTCTTTGATGGATAACCTTGTGGGGTCAGGCTATAGGGGCGTTGTGTACCCGGTGAACCCGAAGAGGAAAAGCGTTTTTGGGATTCCGGCATACAAAAGCGTTTTGGATGTGCCTGAAAGGGTTGATTTGGCGGTTATTGCAACTCCTTCTTTTACCGTTCCCAAAATAGTGAAGCAGTGCGTGGAAGCAAACGTTGGTTCCTTGATTGTAGTAAGCTCTGGTTTTGGCGAAATCGGCAGGGAAGGGGAAAGGCTTGAGAAAGAAATCCTAAAAATTTTGAGGGGCTCTGGAATAAGGCTTTTGGGCCCCAACTGTTTGGGTTACATTAGGACAGACAAAAAGGTTAATGCAAGCTTTGCCATCAGGAATGCCTTGCCTGGAAAGCTTGCTTTGATAAGCCAGTCTGGTGCATTGTGTTCAGGCATTTTGGATTGGGCTGACAAGAAAAAGGTTGGCTTCAAGTACTTTATTTCAATTGGGGCAATGCTTGATGTCAACTGCTCTGATTTGATAGAGTTTTTGGAAAGGGATGGGGAAATCGAAGCGCTTGCGGTTTACTTGGAAAGCATAAAGGATTCGAAAAAGTTTTTGAAGGCTACAAAAAGATTTTCAAGAAAAAGGCCTTTGATTGTTGTAAAATCAGGACGTTACAAGGAAAGCGCTGAAGCAGCAGTAACTCATACTGGAAGCATGGCTGGCAATGATGAAGTGTTTGAAGCCGCGTTTGCAAGAGCAGGCATTGTAAGAATTGAGGACATTCAGGACTTGTTGGGTGCGTCAGAGGCCCTTGCAAAGGAATCCCTGCCAAAAGGAAACAGGCTTGCAATTTTGACCAATGCAGGCGGCCCTGGAGTAATGGCAACAGATGCCACTGTAAAGAACAAGCTAAGGCTTGCAAGGCTCAGCTCAAAGGCCATGAAGGCATTGGAGAGGGAAATGCCTTCGCATTGGAGCAGGTCCAATCCGGTTGATTTGCTTGGGGACGCAGGCCCAGGCCTTTATGAAAAGGCCTTGAAGGTTTTGCTCAGGGAGAAAGGCGTGGACGGCATTGTCGTAATTTTAAGCCCGCAGGCAATCTCCAAGCCATTGGATGTGGCAAAAGCAGTTGTTTCCACGGCCAGGGATTCCAAAAAGCCGGTTTTGGCCTGCTGGCTTGGAGGAAGCTTTGTTGAATCAGGGCGGAAGTATTTGAGGGAAAACGGCTTGCCTGGCTACCGCAGCCCGGAGGTGGCAGTCAGGGCCTTTGCCTATATGGATTCCTACCGCGAGAGAATGAAGTTTTTAAGGGAAGCGGAAAAGGAATCGGCGCTTGATGTAGAGCCAGATAGGGAAAAAATCAGGGAAATCTTTGCAGAGTACTTGGAAAAGGGAAGAAGCGTTTTAACAGAGTGCAATTCAAAGGCTGTGTTGGCAGAATACGGCATTCCGGTTAATGAAACCCTGTTTGCTGGAAACCCGAAAGAGGCCGCGGAAAAGGCCAAAAGGGTTGGCTTTCCTGTTGTGCTGAAAGTGGTTTCTGATGACATAACGCATAAGACAGATGCAGGCGGGGTTGCTTTAGGGATTGCGTCAGAAAAAGAGGTGAAGGAGAAATTTGGGGCCATTGCAAGGAAGGCAAAAAAGACCTTTCCAAAAGCCAAAGTTTTAGGCGTTTCCGTGCAAAAAATGGTTCCAATGGGAAAAGCTGAACTAATTCTTGGAAAAAAGCTTGACCCCATTTTTGGGCCGGTTATGCTGTTTGGAGCAGGCGGCATAACAACAGAGGTCTTTCAGGACAAAAGCATTGGGCTTCCGCCAGTAAACAGGAAGGTTGCAAAAAGGATGATTGAAAAAACCAAAATTTCCAAGCTTTTTTCTGGGAAAAGGGCGCGCATTAAGCTGAAAAAGGCAGAGCTTGAAAAGGTTTTGGTGCGTTTTTCCCATTTCTGTGTAGACTTTCCACAAGTTAAGGAAGTTGACATAAACCCGTTGATTGTTTCAGGCGGAAAGCTTTACGCAGTGGATGCAAGGGTTGTTTTGAAAGAGTAATCAGCGGAAATCCCCTCCATCAAAAGGGGGTTATTTTAAAAAGCGCTAATTTTTTGCATGCAGGTTTTGGAAAAAATGCGGCGTTTGGGCATGGCTGCCTCCTGGGACAGCTGTGGCGGCGTCAAGCAAAAAAGCCTGAGGAAATCAAAAATTCCGGCAGGATATGCCTCTTTTGTTCACGATTGCTCCGCTACAGCAGAACAGTGCAAGCTTATCAAGGTTCTGCAGACAAACGCATGCATTCATGACTGCAAGTACTGTGTTAACAGCGGCTGCAGGCACAGGAAAGTGGAGTTGGAGCCGGAAGAGGTTGCCCGTGGCTTCAATGCATTTGCAAGGCAGGGAATGGTGCAAGGCCTTTTTCTCAGTTCCGCGGTTTCAGGGAATGCTGAAAAGTCGACTGAAAAGATTGTTGAGAGCGCGAGGGTTTTAAGGCAGGGTTTTGGGTTTCAGGGCTATGTGCATTTGAAGGTTTTGCCTACTACCCCAAAAGACCAGGTGTTTGAGTTGGCAAGGCATGCAAACAGGCTTTCCCTGAATTTGGAGGTTCCAAGAGCAGGTTTTTTTTCTGAGCTGGGAAGCACAAAGGATTACAGGATTGACTTGGAGAAGAGGCTTCGGTGGATAAACGAGGCCAAAAGAAAAGGCCTTGTGAAGAGCTTTACAACACAGCTTATTCTTGGAGCGGCTGGAGAAACGGACCTGGATGTCTTGAAGAAAATGGATTCTTTGTACAGGGAAACAATGCTTCACAGGACCTATTTTTCTGCATTCCAGCCAGTTCAGGGAACCGGCTTGGAAAAATTTAAGGCGGAGAGGCCTGCAAGGGAACACCAGTTGTACCAAGCGGACTGGCTTTTGCGAAAGTATGGCTTTAAGTTAAAGGAGGTAAAGCTTGGGTTGAACGAGGAAAGCAATTTTGGCAATGCCGGTGATGTCAAGTTTGCCGTTGCCAAAAACAGCCCTGGATTGTTTCCGGTTGACGTGAATAACGCAAAAGTGGAGGAATTGCTTCGTGTTCCAGGGATTGGCCCAAAGGGCGCGGAAAGGGTTTTGCGCTTGCGCGAAAAGCAAAGGTTGCAGGATTTTAAGGACTTGAGAAAGGCAGGCGTTTTAGTGAAAAGGGCCCAAAGCTTTATTCAGGTTGAAAGGGAAAGGCAGTCCCGTGTTTGTGAGTTCTGTTAGGCAACTAATAAATAGTGAAAGGCTTGTAATTATTAGCTGGTTTTGCATGGTTTTGGTTTGGATTTTGGCTGTAACTGTTTTGAACAGCCTGCTTGCCCTGGCAGGCGCAGTAACCCTTGGAATGAAGAGAGAAAGCCTTGACAAAATTCTTTTTGCTTTGGTTGGGTTTTCTGCAGGGGCTTTGCTGGCAGGAGCCTTTTTTCACCTTATTGCTGAAAGCGTTGAAGAAATGCCTGTAATGGATGCTTTTTACCTTGTTTTTGCAGGCTTCATTTTGTTTTTTTTCATCGAAAGGGTTTTGCACTGGCACCATTGCCATGAAGGGCATTGTGACGTGCACGCTTTTTCTTATATGATTTTGTTTGGTGACGCAATACACAACTTCATTGACGGCCTTGTTATAGCTGCTTCCTTCATTGCAGGCATTCCAATAGGCATTGCAACAAGCTTTGCGGTTTTAAGCCATGAATTGCCACAAGAGCTTGGAGATTTTGGAGTGATGATTTATGGCGGCATGAAAAGGAAAAAGGCGCTTTTGTACAATTTTTTGGCCCAAATGACAAGCGTTTTGGGCGGAATTCTGGGCTTTTTGGCTCTGGCAGGAACAAGTTTTGCAATGTATCTCTTGCCGTTTGCTGCAGGCGGTTTCATCTACATTTCTGCATCTGACTTGATTCCGGAACTTCACAAGCAGGAAAGCATGAAGAAAGCAATGGCCGCTTTTGCGTTCTTTCTTTTAGGGGCCGCATTTATGGTTGTGATAAAGTTTTTTGGGGAATAAAATGCAGGAAATTTGGGCAATAGCTTTCCTGGTTTTTGCAGGCCAGACAATTGGCTCCTTGATAGGATTGGTTAAAAAGCCAAGGCCGCTGACTTTGGGCTATTTGCTTGCCTTTGCCGCCGCAATGATGGTTGCCATATCCGTTTTTGAGCTTGTGCCGGAAGCAATGGCAATAGCCTCATATGAGTTTCTTTTGCTGGGAATTGTGTTGGGAGTGCTTGCCATAATTTCAGTTGACAGGACCCTGCCTCACGTGAACCCAGAGCTTTGCAAGAGTGAAAAACCGAATGTTAAGCGAAGCGCTGCAATGCTTACAATAGGAATTGCCTTGCACAATTTGCCGGAAGGGCTTGCAATAGGCGTAGGATTTGCGTTAGAGCCTGCATTAGGCATACTGATTGCGTTGGGAATTGCAGCCCAAGACATTCCAGAAAACATTCAACAATCGTATGCATGTATTCGGTAAGCGGAAAGAAAACAAAATCGTTTGCAATACTTGTTGGAACGGTTTTGTTTGAGGCAGCAGGGTTTTTGATAGGATACTTTTTTCTGGAAAACGCGTCTCCGGAAATGCTCAGTGTTTCGCTTGGAGCAGCAGCAGGAATCATGCTATACATTGCGTTTGAAGAGCTTTTGCCTTCAGCCAGGATGAAAGAAAGGCCCTACAAAAAGGCAGCAGCGTTTTTGACGGGCCTGCTGGTTTTTTTGGGAATGATAGCGCTGATTTGAGCAAGGCAAAAGGTTTAAATACCATTATGAGCATATGTTCATTATGGCCAGGCCGAAAAAAGCAAGGTTTGTGGAAAGCGCCCCGGAAGCAACTTATTTCAAGCCAAGGGCAATTCCCCTATCAGAATTGGAGGAAGTTACAATTGGTTTTGAAGAACTGGCGGCATTAAAACACAAATTTTTGGACAAAGATGGGCAGGAAATGGCAGCAAAGGAAATGAAGATAAGCAGGACAACATTTTGGCGTGTTTTGAGCGAGGCAGGGGAAAAGATAGCCGATGCCTTGATTAACGGCAAGGCCATTAGAATAGAAGGAGGGCATTACGCCCTTCAAAAAAGGAGGTAGATTGTTATGCCAGGTGGAGATGGAACAGGGCCGTTTGGAGCTTTTAGGAACTGCACGCCTGTAGACGCCCAAGGCAGGGCGTTGCCTTTTTATGGCAGGAGCTTTGGCAGAGGCCGTGGCTTGAGGTTCAGGTTTCTTGCAACAGGCGTTCCAGGCCGGGCGGCTTCAAGGCAGCCTTATTTTCAGGGCAGCCGGCAGCCAAGCCAGGAGGGCAACAAAGCAGAAATTGCTGCTTTGGAGCAGGAACTTGAAGAAATAAAGAAAAGGCTTGCAGAGCTTAAAATGGAGTGAATTTTGTGAACGGAAGGGGAAGAATGGGTGGTTTTTCTTTGGGCCCAGGCGGAAATTGTGTCTGCATAAAGTGTAGAAATACGGTATTGCATCAGAGGGGCATTCCATGCACTGCCACGAAATGCCCAAAGTGCGGAAGCCCTATGACAAGGGAGCGTTAGCCAAATGAATAAACTGGAAAAAGCAGCGATCGTTTCAGCCATTGCAACAGCAGCAATTGCCTTAATCAAGTTTTTTGCCGGAACCTTTTTTGGCTCAATTGCGCTTGTTGCAGACGCAATTCATTCTTTTACTGACATCGTTGGAAGCATTGCTGTTTTCTTTGGCGTAAGGTTTTCTGACATAAAGTCAAAGAAGTTTCCCTACGGGCTCTACAAGCTTGAAAACCTTGTCAGCCTTTTTCTTGCATTGCTTATTTTTTACACTGGCTTTGAAATCCTAAATGAAGCTTTGGCTGCTGTTATAGGAAAAGGCACCCAACAGGCAGGCTCAATGGCAATAGCCGCGGCTTTGTTTTCTTTGATAGTGTCATTTCTGCTTGCCAGATACAAGTTTAAGGTTGGCAAGGAGGAGAATAGCCCAAGCATGTTAAGTGAAGCCAAGCACACCCAGCTGGATGCGGTTACAACCGTAGGCGTTCTTTTGGGCGTAAGCGCGAGCTTTGCAGGTTTTCCTTTCTTGGACCCGGTTGTAGGAATCGGGGTTGCACTGCTTGTTTTCAAGGCAGGTGCAGAGATTTTGTTCGATTCTGCCAAAGTTCTTTTGGATATGAGCTTGGACTACAAGACAATGAAGAGAATTGAAAAGATTGCTGAAAGCCAGAAAAATGTTCGTGTCAAAGAGCTGGCTGCAAGGAATTCAGGCAGGTATGTTTTTGTTGATTTGAAGCTTGAAACCGATTTAAAGGATTTGAAAAGGGTTGACCAGCTCAGAAAAGCATGTGAGGAAAAAATCAGAAAGGAGGTTCCAAGAATCGATAAAATAATGATTGATGTGGAATACAGGAAGAAGGATGTTTTGGTTTATGCTGCGGCTTTGGAAAAAAACAGCGTTGAAAGCCCGATTGCGCGCGAGTTTGGAACCGCAAAATTTTTTGGTTTCGCAAAAATTTCTAATAAGCTTGGGGAAAAGAAGCTTCTTGAAAGCAGGGTAATTGAAAACCCGCACTGGAAAAGCAAGGCAAGAAAAGGAATTCTTGCTGCAGAACTGCTTGCAGAAAACAAGGCCGATGTGCTGTTTGCAAAAGAGGAAATGCGTAAGGGCGGGGCTTACTATGCTTTGCAGGAAAATTTCGTAGAAGCAAGAAAAACAAGCAAAAAGACATTCAGGGGACTGCTGGAGGAATTCAAATGATTGGATCTGAAGCTTTGAATCTGGCTGGCTTTGCTGTTTTGGCTTTTTCACTGGTTTTTGCCTACACAGGCACTTTGGATAGGTGCACTTACCGGCGTTATGTTGTGCCCTTGATGCTTTTGGTTCTTGCAGCAATATTTTGGGAGGAAACGGCTGCAGCTTTGATGTTGGCTGTTTCAGCAGCTCTGTTTTTTGTTGGTTATAAGGGTTATGGAATTGAAGCAAAGGAAAGCGAAGGCAAAAAGGAGGAATCTGGATGAAAGTGGCTTTTAGCGTTCAGGGCCGGGGCCCTAAGCAGATGGTTAGCCCGGTTTTTGGAAGGTGCCCTGGCTTTGAAGTGGTGGAAATTGAGGGAACTGGAGTAAAGGAAAGCAGTTTTATGGAAAACCCTGCTTTTTCTGCAGGAATGGGGGCAGGAATTGCTGCTGCACAAGCTGTCGTAGAAGCTGGGGCAAAGGCTGTGGTGGCGGGCAACTTTGGGCCAAATGCTTTCATGGTTTTGAAGCAGTCCGGGATAAAGGTTTATCAGGCTTCCGGAATTAGTGTTGAAGAGGCGGCCAAAAAGTTTTCTGAGGGTGGCCTGAGCGAAATTGCCAGCTCAAACGTGCCAGGGCATTTTGGAATGGGCCCTGGATTAGGCAGAGGCAGAGGTGGGTTTGGAAGAGGCCCTCCAGCCAAATGAAAGGAGGTTGTTTGAATGGAAAACAATAAAGAGCTTTTGAAGGAAGTCAAGCAGAGCCTTGCAAAGCTTGGCAGGGAATACCCTGATGTAATGAAGGCATTCTCTTCATTCATGGGAGAGGTTGAAGAGCCTGGCGCCCTTGACACAAAGACAAAGGAACTGATTGCAGTTTCTTTGAGTGTTGCAACAAGATGCAAGTGGTGCATTGCTTTTCATGTGAAAAATGCCTTGGATGTGGGAGCAAGCAGGAAGGAGGTTATGGAGGCTTGCTTTGTTGCTGCTTTAATGGCAGGCGGGCCTGCTTTGATGTACACCCAGCTCGCGGTAAAGGCAATCGAAGATTTTGAGGGAAAAGAATGAAGGTAGCGGTTTCAACTGATTTGGGGAACGTGGCAGAGCATTTCGGAAGATGCCCAAAATTCACTTTAGCTGAACTGGAGAATGGAAAAGTGGTTTCAAAGAAAGTTATTGAAAACCCAGGGCATGCAACCGGGTTTTTGCCGCGTTTTTTTAAAGAGCAGGGCGTTGAGGTTGTGATTGCAGGCGGCGCGGGCTTTCGCGCCCAAGGCTTTTTTCAGGACTTTGGAATAGAGCTTGTGCTCGGCATTTCAGGGCCTGTGGAACAGGCATTGGAAAAGCTTGCAAAGGGCAAACTTGCATCAGGTTCAGGGTTTTGCCGCCCTGGTGCAGGAAAAGGCTATGGCATTCCAAAAGAGGATGGCCATAGCGAATGACTGCTATGGCATTCCAAAAGAAGACGGCCATAGCGAATGATGGTGCTTTGAATGAAACAGGTTGCGGTTACTGGAGGCAAGGGCGGAACTGGAAAAAGCACTATTGCAACTGCCTTGGCTGTGGCTTTGGCGGAAGAGCACAAGGTTTTGCTTGTTGATGCAGATGTCGACTGCCCAAACGACCATCTCCTTTTGGGAATTGAAAGAGAAAAAGTGAAAAGCGTTTTTCAAAGGGTTCCTGAATGGGATTTTGGGAAATGTATTGAATGCGGAAAATGTGCAGATGCCTGCAAAGTGAATGCAATTTTTGCCCCAAAAGGAAAAAGGCCTGTTTTTTTGCAGCAGCAGTGCAATGGCTGCGGCGCATGCGTTTTGGCCTGCCCTGAAAAGGCAATTGGCTGGTCAAAAAAAGAAATTGGAAGCGTGTACAGAGGCAGTGGAAAAGGAATTGGCTTTTTGTCAGGAGAGCTGAAGGTTAAGGAGCCCGTTTCGGAATTTGTTGTAGGGGCTTTGAAGCAAGAGCTTGAAAAAATGAGGGCGGTTTACGATTTTGTTGTAGTGGATACTGCTGCCGGAACACACTGCGATGTGATAAGCGCTTTGCAGGGATGTGAAAGGGCTTTTGCTGTTACAGAGCCAACCCCCTTGGGAGAGCATGACCTTGGCCTTATGATGAAGCTGCTTGAACGCCTAAAAATTCCTTTTGAAGTTGTTTTGAACAGAAGCGATATTGGCAGCGAAAACCTGATTGAGGAAACTGCTGCAAGCCATGGAAAGAAGATTGCTGCAAGAATCCCTTACAGCAAGGAAATAATGGTTTCTTACAGCAAAGGCCTGCCGGTAAAGCATGAAAGCATTGCGGCTTTGCAGAGGCTGATTCAATGAAAGAAATCACGGTTTTGAGTGGAAAAGGCGGTGTCGGAAAAAGCAGTATTGCTGCCTCGCTTGCGGTGCTTTTGTCGGAAAGGCATAAAATAGTTTGCGCTGACTGCGATGTTGACGCCTCAAACCTGGCGCTTGTGTTTGGTTTGAGGGAAAAGGATTTTGAAGAATGGAAAGCCGTTTCAACGAATGAAAAGGCGGTTTTGGACGAGGAAAAGTGCGTTGGCTGCAAGAAATGCGCTGAAAGCTGCAACTTTGGCGCGATTTCCTGGAATGGTAAGAAAAAAAGGCCTGTTTTCAATGAATTTGGATGCGAGGGCTGCGGTGTCTGTGAAATGGTTTGCCCTGCTAGCGCTATATATCTTGAAAGGGTTGAAAACGCAAAAATTGGGTATGGAAAAACGAGTTATGGCTTTCCAGTGGTTGCAGGCCAGCTGGAAATGGGTGAATCTGGTTCGGGGAAAGTTGTTGCCGAAGTGAAAAGGCTGGCTGGGGAGATTGGAAAAGGCGCTGAATTTATGGTTGTGGATTCTGCGGCAGGAATCGGCTGCCCTGTGATTGCTTCTGTTTCGGGTTCTGATTACGTTGTAGGTGTTACTGAGCCGACACCCTCAGGTTTGTCTGACTTGAAAAGGGCTTTGGCTGTTGTAAAGCATTTTGGCATAAATGCAGGAATTGTAATAAACAAGTTTGATTTGAACTTTGAGGGAACCAAGGCCATTGAAGACTTCGCTGAAGGAGAGGGCTTAGAGGTAATGGCAAAGATCCCCTATGATAAGGCTTTTGCAAGGGCTTTGGTGGAATTGAAGCCTGTTATTGAATTTAAGCCTGAAACAAGAGAATGGTTTGAGGAGATTGCAAGCAAAATCGCTTGCATTTGAGAAAATCTTAAAAACAGAAGGAAGTTATTTTTATGACAGTGAGCTTTTTGAAAAAGTTTTGGGTTTTTGCATTAGCTTTGCTTGTTCTTTTTCCAGCATCAGGCTTGTGCGCAGAGAATGGAACAAGCAGGGAAGAGAAGGTTGTTTACGTTTTCTGGAATTATGGCTGCCCTTATTGTGAGAAAGAGCTTGAGTGGGTTGACAGCATTGCATACAAATACCCTCAGGTCGAGTTCAGGAAAATTAACGTGAGTGAAAACCCTGATTTATTCAGGGAAATGTGCGAAAGGAGTGGCGTGAACAGCAGTGGCTGGCCAAGAACCTTTGTGGGTGGAAAGGCCTTTTATGGTTTTTTGGAGATAGAGGATGCTCCCCTTGAATTCAACCAGGTTTATGGCGCCTATTCTGGTTTCTCAAACCAGATTGAAAAGGCCATACAAGAAGAATTTGATGTTGAACCGGTTGAGGGTTCCGGACCAGAGCCAAAACCAAAGCCCGTGCCTATTCCGCCCTGGGCTGTTTTTATCATTTTGCCGGCTTATTTGGCGTTTTGTCCAATTCTGAGAAAAAGGCTCAGCAAAAGGGCGTTTATTGCAGGAGGCTTTGTCATGGCAATTTTGGCGACCTTTGGTTTCGTTGTTTTGACTCCAGAGTATGCCGTAAAGCAGTTTGCTTCTGATTTGCCTTTCCCGGCATTTGTTTTCATAATAGCTTTGCTTGACGGATTTAACCCCTGTGCTTTTACAGTGCTTGCAATACTGTTGTCTCTTTTGACATACACCAAAAGCAAGAAGAAAATGGCGATGGTTGGAACAGTGTTTATTCTGACTTCAGGGGCAATGTACTTTATTTTCATTATGGGCATTTTGCTTGCTGCCTCACACCTGTTTGAAATGGTTGGCCCTGATTTTCTGAGACTTTTGGGAGCCGGAATCATAGTGGTTGGCGCAATAAACATAAAGGACTTTTTCTTCTTTAAAAAAGGGCTTTCCCTTACGCTTGGGGGAGAAAAATTAAAGGCGGTTTATTCAAAAGCCAGGCAGGTTGTGGAAAACGTTTCACAAGCAGAGGGCGGAAAACCCCTGCTTTTTGCGCTGCTTGCAACCGTTGCTCTTGCAGTGTTTGTTAACCTGGTTGAATTGGGCTGTACTGCAATGCTTCCTGCTGCTTATGTGGGGTCGCTTGTTCAGACATTTGGAACAGAAATTGGGCTGCCGCATGTAATATACACTGCATTTTATGGACTGGTTTACATAGTACCGCTTTTTGCAATTCTCTTCAATTTCATTTACTTCTTTAAGTCCGAGAGGGTTTCAAAAGAGCAGGGCAGAATATTAAAGCTTTTGAGCGGGGCTCTTTTGCTGGCCCTTGGCCTTGTTATGTTAGTAAACCCCGACATGCTGATTTTCGCCGCATAAAAACCATTTTCTTCTTTTCCCAGCATATTTTTGGCTATGGTTCCCAATAATTTGCGCGAACTTGTTACGTTTGTTCCAAACAAGGCCGAGCCCATACACAACTGGCTTTACTATAAGGAAGGCTTTTCAAGGAAATTTGTGGAATGGGTTGTAGAAGAATTTAAATTAGAGGGGCCTGTGCTGGACCCGTTTTGCGGCGTTGGAACAACTCTGCTTGCATGCAAGCAGCTTGGCCTGAAATCAGTTGGTTTTGATGTTAGCCCGCTGGCAGTGCTTGCAGCTGAAGCAAAAACCCGCGATTACGATTTGGCTGCTTTGAAGAAGACTTTAGAAAGCTTTTCGGCACTAAAGCCAAGACAGGTTGGCAAGTTTCCGAACAAGAAAATCAGGCGCCTTTTCAGGGAAAAGCAGTTGGATGACATTTACTTTTTCTTTCAGGAAATCCAAAAGCTTCCTGATGCAAAAACAAGGGCTTTTTTTCTTCTGACCTTAATTGACACCGCATCCCGAGTGGCAAACGTAATCAAGGTAGGCGGCTCTTTAAGAAAGCAGAAGAAGCCAAGCATGCCTGTAAAAAAGCTGTTTTTGGGAAAGGTCAAGAAAATGCTTTTGGATTTGAAGAGGGCTGAACCAAAAGGCCCTGAACCAGAAATATTTGAAGGAGATGCAAGGCAACTGAACCTTGAGGAAAACTCTGTCGGCGCAGTAGTGACAAGCCCACCCTATTTGAACAAAATAGAGTATACAAGCGTTTACAAAATGGAGCTTGGCCTGTTTTTTGGGCAACAGGAAACAAGGCTGCGTGCACACATTGAGGACAAGGCAACAGGCCGCGATTTCAAAACCAAGATGCCGTTGGCTGCAAAAGCCTACTTTGAGGACATGGCAAAAGTTTTGGAAAACATGTTTTATTACCTCAGGCCAGGCGGCAAAGCCGTGATTGTTGTTGGCGGTGGCTGCTTTCCCTATGAGACAGTGGAGTCTGACGACATTCTTTTGAAAGAGGCTGAGAAGATTGGTTTTAGGAAAGTCGACAAAATTGTTGCAAGAAAGGTTTTGTGCATGCGCAACCGCACAATAAAAGTTGGAACTGTGAGGGAAAGCGTTCTGGTTCTGGAAAAGCCGAAGGGGAAGAATTAAAAGCAGAAAAGGCATATTATTTTTAGAATTTTTTAAATGTTGGGAGGTAAAAAATCATGCCGGCTAAAAAAGCGTTTGGCGGATACCAAATAAACTTCAAAGGCTGTTCTGAGACAGCTGAACAGATTTTTGGTTCAAGCCCTATTGCCCCAAGCGAGATGACAAAAAAGATTTGGGCTTATGTGAAGAAAAAAGGCATTGCAGGAAAGTAAGGCAGTGCCTTTCTCCTTTTTAGGAGGCAGCTGGGCGAATTTTGACTGGAAAAAGCTTTTTTTGGGCGGAATTGCTGCAGCTGCTGCAATTTTTGTTGTTTCTTTCATAGCAGATGCAATAATCGCCGCATTGTTTCCTTATGACATTCTTTCGCTTGGAGAAACGCATGCAGCGGACTACCCTTTTATGACGCTCTTCTTTTTTTACCCGCTTGTTTTGGGTTTTGCGATGTCAGCAGCGTTTTCAAAATTTAAGGACTGCTTCAGAAGCACTGGCTTTTGCAGGGGAAAAGCCTTTGGCTTTTACGCATGGCTTTTGGCAGGGCTTCCAAGCGCTTTCATTGTTTACACCGGCACGAGTTACCCAACAGGGTTTGCAATTAGGTCACTGCCGGGAAGCCTGTTTTATGGGGGTTGCAGCAGGCCTTGCTTTGGAAAAGGTTGCAGCCCAATCATACTTTTACGTGCGTTAAACAGCCAAGCCTTTCCTGGTCATCTTCCAGGGAATTGCATATTTCTACTGCTGCTTGCTTGTCATATTTTTGTGTAACAACCGCTTTGCATACCTTTTGCTGGCTTTCGAGGTTGATTCTTTGGCAAACTTTTTCAGCTTCCTCCAAACTGAATTCAGAGGCCCTTTTTGCAACAGAGAAAAGGCATTCGTCTACCAGGGTTAAGTCAAAGATCCCTTCACATATTTCCACTGCATTGCTGTTTTGGGGTGAAAAAGAGTATACTGCTAGGTCCTGAAGGCACCAGGCACGCCTGCTGTCCTCTGTTATTTTGTCGCATAAGACCTCTGCTTTTGCAGGAATGGATGCAACGCTTTCCTTGGCCAGTACCGCATAGCACTTGTTTCTGTAAAAAGGCTCCAAGCTTTCGCATGTTTCTTCACCGAACTGGGTTTGTGATGCAACAGAGGAAATTATCAGGGAATAGCAGTCGCTTTCATTCATTCCCATGCTTTTGCAGAATTCCGTAAGCTGGTTGCAGAACCCTTTTGAGGTAGGGCCACAGCTTTCTGGCTCAGTCGTGTTCTGGGCCAGTGGAATAAGGAAAAAGGCGAATACAATTATTACCACAATGCTTATGATAAAAATCAGGAATTCTCTTGGCTCCATTACGCTCCCTCCAGTTTTAGTTCAACGCGGTCAACCCGGGCATCCCATATTCTCAGGGATAGGAAGCCGTCTTCCCAAAAGCTGTCTTCCAAAGGCTTTTCAATCCAGCCTTCAAAGCCGTTTGCAAACGAGTCCGGGTTTCCTCCACAAGAGCTTGGAGAAACATCGTAGCATTCAGAGTTGTCCTTAAAGGTTCCGTAAACCTTGTAATGGTGCCAGGCCGTGCTGTAGCCGCCGTCCCTGATGTAAAAGCGCAGGATTGCATCGTAGTCGGCTGAATTGTAGCCTGAAACATCGAATTGCAAGGCAAGGGCATCAAAGTAGGCCGAGCTTGTTCCAGTTGCGTAATAATTGTAGCTTATGCCAGCGCAAGAGGAAGCATCAACAGCCCAAACTCCGTCCAAGGCATTCACCAAAGAGAGGTGGTTTTCTTCTGCCTGGCAGCCTGTGCCTTCGTCCTGGTAGCCTACTGCCTGCAGTGGGTTCAAGGTTGCTTGAGAAAGGCCTGTTCCGCTCCCTTCGCTCCTGCCGACAAGGTTTGCTTCCTCAACATGGTTGAAGCCGTTCTGGGTTTTGTAGCTTACTCTTACAATCCCAGTATAGGTTTGGCCCTGGTTTAGGCCTGTGTCGCCCGTAACCCTGAACTGCAGGCCTGCTGGAACAGTTTCCTTGTCTGTTTCAGGGCTGCCTTCCTGTCCCTCTGGAAGAGACAAAAAGTCGCCTCCAAAGGTTATTGACAAGTCAGAAACCTCCTGGCCTGTTGCGTTTTGAAGCAGCAGGACAAGGGTTCCTTCGCTGTTCACTGCGTGCTCTACACATAGAAGGTTTTCAAGGCCACCGCACCTTTCAGAAGCTGCAGGCTGAAAAAGTACAACAAGAACACCCATGATTGTGGCAACAACAACAATTGCCCAGCCGTAAGTAATCAGGTATTCCATTCCGGCCTGTGCCCTGCGTTTAAGCATGTTTGAAAATATGGGCAAAGTTGTTAATAAAACTTGGCAATGCCGGCAGTTGCTCAAAAAAAAAGGCCAGGAAAGGGATTTAAAAAAACAACCGACGCCAAATAATTCAGACAATTCTACGCTCTATCTGACGACGAAGTCACGAAGATAGGGCAAAAATGGAGCAAGCTGGTGGCATCGAGTTGCTGCCCTGCAACAAAGAAGATGGCACGACGATGCCATATGTCAATTGGCTGCCCTGGTAGTCTAGAGGTTAGGATACGGCCCTGTCGAGGCTGTGACTCGGGTTCAATTCCCGGCCAGGGCGTTTTTTTTTTGTTTTTTTTTATTGGAACGGCCTTATCAGTTGGAGGAATTCTTTTTGGGTTAGGGGGATTGCTTTTTCCCCGTTCAAAAGAAGGATTGCTTTTTTTGGGAAAGCAGGCCACTGTTTTGAGAAACCCTTTTCTTCTATTGCAGTAAAGTATGCGTCTATTTTTTTCTTGTGGCTTTGGTCTACTGTTCCTTTGAGTCTTTTGTGTTTGAATTGGTGCAGTGCCGGGCAGAAGGGGTAAACGTCTTTTAGGGGTTGGGTGCTGAATGCAATGAAAGGAAAGAGCTTGCAGGTTTTGGGGGCCTTTGAGTGCACTATGCATTTTCCTTTTTTTAGGAAAATGCATGCTCCTTTTTTGTTTCTTTTTGGCGACATGAACGGGAGCACAAGAAAATGGCCTGGCATGAAGTCAAGGCTTTTTTCACAGAAGCCAAAAACTTTTTGGGGAAGCATTTCGTTGTTGAGTGAAAGGCGCCCTTCCCAGGATTGCTTTGGGTAAATGTGTGCTGCAAGAACGCATTTTTTTTCCAGGAATTCTGGGAAAGGCATTTCAAGTTCTTTGGCAATTGCTTTTGCTTCCCCTGGAAGCATATTCACCCAATAGCGCTTGCAGCATTCACTGCAGTTTAATGAAAGGCAGTTTGTTTTCAAGCTGTTCACTTGTGCTTTGTTTTGAAATAGGTTTTTTTTTAGGGTTAGGCAACTGCTGCCTTGCCTTGAATTATTTTTGCCTGCAATCAGTATTTAAACACAGTCAGGCGGTTTGGGGGGGTTCTTAAATACCAGTTTGTTGCTTTATTTTGGAAATGGGAAAGGCTTTTTTGCCGTTTTTTTTGGTTCTGTTTCTTGGTTTTGGTTATGCGCAGAGCTGTGACATTGTTGCAGAGGACACTTCCGAGTTTTTGCTGGAGCTGTATCTTCAGGAAGACGGAACAGGGCTTATGACAACTGTTTGGCATATTCCCTATGAATGGCAGTGCTTGCAGCAGGCTGGCTTGGAGAACTTGGCCATTACGCCAATGGAATGCCGGGAAGAGGGCATTAGCGATGCGTTGTTCCGTTCCCTGGATTTTTTTGTGATAAGCAGTGATTGCCTTTTTTCCTATGATTCAGAGAAAGGCGAGATTGTTATAGCGGCGGAATCGGTTACTGAAAAGATTGCTGAAAAAAAGGAAGACTTTTGGGAGATACGGTTTGAGAAGTGGAATTTGCCTGAGGCAGGCCCTGAAACAGGAAATGTTCTGCGGATTGGGTTGCCTAAAGGAAGCAAAGTTGTTTCATACTTTCCAAAAAACAGGAGCTTGCAGGAAGGGGTTCTTATCGAGTGGGACCCTATTCCAAACGAGCCTGTGAGCATCCAGTACAACGTTCCCGTGCCTTTTGAAAAGAATCCCGCGGCTTGGGCCGGGCTTGGCTTTGTTTTGATTGCGGTTGCAGCCTATGTTTTGATAAAAGTGGCTTCAGAGAAGAAGATAAGGGAAAAAATTGAGGGATTGCGTGCGAAAAAGAATGCTTTGGCAAAGGAACTGAAAAATTTGGAAACGGCTTACCTGCGCAGGAGAATAAGCGGCGACGAATTTGAGGAAAGGGTTGATGAAATAAAGGAAGAGATAAGCGAAACCAATGTCGAGGAACAGATTATTTTGGAAAAAGAAAAGCAGGGCAAGAAGAAGTAGCCCTGGTTGAAAAAGGTTTTGGGGACGTTGGTGTTGAAGCTAACGTTGTGGTTTTTATTGTTTCTTCACCCTATACTGGTTTATGGCTGGAAAGGATTTGAAGGGCCTTGTGAAATTCTTTCATTTGGTTGGAAGACTTAAAGTTGAGAGGAGGCAGGGTTGGGTTGACCGTGGTGTCAAGGATTCGGAGTCTGTTGCAGACCACTCCTTTAGGCTTGCGTTGATGGCAATGGCTTTTGCGGAAAGGCAGGAGCTTGATTCCTGCAAGGCGGTGAAGCTGTCCTTGGTTCATGACTTGGCTGAGGCTGTTGTTGGCGATGTTGTTACAAGGCCAGAGCATGAAAGGGATTTGGCTTGGCAGGCTGAAAAGCATGCTAGGGAAGAAAAGGCTTTGAAAAAAATTTTGGAAAAGGTGGATGGCGCTTTGAGGAAAGAGTTTTGGAAACTTTGGCAAGAGTATGAGGCCCGCAATTCGGAGGAAGCCAAGCTTGTCTACGAGTTGGATAGGCTTGAGGCCGTTTTTCAGGCTCAAGAGTATGCTTCTGAAAAAAGGCTGAGGGCCAGGCTGAAGGTTTTTTTTGATTATGGGAATTCAAGGCTTGAAAACAAGGAATTGAAGGAAGTCTTCGGGCTTGTTTTGGAGGAATTGGAACAGGTTTGAGAAATGTTTTTATAGTCTAAAGCGCTATTTTTGTCGTTTGAAATGGCTGCAAGGAAGGGCAACAGGCTTTACACTCCACAGGAGATTATAGACTTTTACAGGAAAAAAGGGCGTTTGCCGCCTGAATTGAAGAAAAGGATTCAAAAATAGCAAAGAAGGCCGTTAGAGAAGCTTTAAATTGTTTTCTATTTTTAAAGAATATAGTAATCATCTTTAATTTAGCGATTTTTCGGCTTGAGCGTGAGGAATTGTTTAAAATTGGTGCCATCTATCTTCACAAGTGCGTTTTTGGCTGAAGCCAGCCAAAAGCATGCCTGGCTTGAAATCGTTTAACTGCAAGGGGTATTGAGTTTGCCGTTTAAAACCGAGGACCATTTTTTAGTTCCAAAGCACTACTTGTTGAGCAAGGAACAGGCTGCAGAGCTTTTAACTAAGCATAACTTAACCTTGGACCAGCTTCCAAAAATGGATTCTTCTGATGCAGCAATTGAAGAGATGGATGCAAACCGGAATGACATAATAAAGATTGTGAGAGACAGCCCTACTGCGGGAAAAACTGTTTACTATAGGAGGGTTGTTTAAGATGCATAACTGGGAACTGGTTGAGTCTTATTTCAGGAATAAGAACTTTGCCCAGATGGAGATTGACAGCTTTAACCAGTTTGTGGAAAAAAAGCTTCCTGAGATTGTTAAGGAAAACAATGAGATTATTCCAAAGATTGAGGAAGTTAAAATCGAGCTTTCTGATATTGAGGTGCATAAGCCGAAAATCGTTGAGGCAGACGGCAGCCCCAGAAACCAGTTTTATCCAATGGAAGCTCGCATCAGAAACAGGTCTTACACTGGCCCGTTGTTTTTGACCATGAGGATGTTGAGGCGGGGCGTTGAGCAGGACGTAAGGCGTGCTTATATTGGGGAATTGCCGATAATGCTTAAGTCTGACCTTTGCTGGCTTAGGGGAAAAAGCGATGAAGAGCTTATTGAGATGGGGGAAGACCCAAAGGATACCGGCGGCTATTTTATCATCAATGGTTCGGAAAAGGCTTTGATGACTCAGGAGGTTTTGGCAAGCGACCGCGTTTTGATTACAGAGGGCCTTAAGGGCATTGATGCTGAAGTGATTTCAACCAAGGGGGCTTTTAAGGGCCGAGTTCGGGTTTCAAGGAAAAGCGATGGCATGCTTTACATTACTTTTCCTTCTTCTCCGAAGAAGCTTAAGCTTTTTGTTTTATTGAAGGCTTTAGGAATAAAGACTTTGCGTGAATTCAAAGACGCGTTTCCTGATGAGAAGGAAATTGAAAACGATATTTTGGTTAACTGGCAGAACACTTTTGTTAGGAACGAGGAAGAGGCCTTAGACAGGCTTGGAAAGTTTGTGGCGCCAGGCCAGGTGATTGATTACAGGCTTCGCAGAGCACAAGAAGTAATTGATGCATTCCTTTTGCCGCACATTGGCCAAAGCAAGGAAGACAGGCTTGCAAAGGCATACTATTTGACTATGATGGCAACAAAGGCTGTTGAAAGGCATTATGGTTTGCGTGGCGAAGACGACAAGGACCATTACAGCAACAAAAGGCTTGAGCTTTCAGGAAAGCTTATGGAGCACTTGTTTAGGTACAGTTTCAAGTATTTTATCAAGGACCTTAAGTTTCAGATTGATAGAACTGTCACGAGAAGAAGGAAGCTTAACATTAGCACGGTGGTAAGGCCTGGCGCTGTAAGCGAAAGGATAAGGTTTGCGATGTCAACAGGCAACTGGATTGGCCGTGCTACAGGCGTAAGCAAGTTCATGGATCGTGTAAATTATTTGAGCCCTTTAACTGACTTGAGAAAAGTTAAGAGTCCTTTGAATAAGAACCGTGAGCTTTATGAGGCAAGGGACGTCCATGGAACCCATTGGGGCAGGCTTGGGCCTGTGGAAACGCCGGATGGACCACAGTGTGGCCTTGTGAAGAACTTGTCTTTGATGGCAGAGGTTACAACAGAATGCGAGGAAGCGCCAATTGAGGAATTGCTTCACAAAAAGGGGGTTAAGCTGAAAAAGCTGTGATTTTTATGCCTGCAAAAAGAAAGATTGCAAAAGTTTACATCAATGGAAGGCTTATAGGCTTCCATGAGCAGCCTGAAAAGCTTACTGAGGAAATGGTTAAGGCTAGGAGAAGCGACAAAATAGATTCTCAGGTTAACGTTGCCTACCATCAGGATACGGAAGAGCTTTACATTAACACTGATGCCGGCAGGCTCCAGAGGCCTGTTATTGTGGTGGAGAACGGCAAGCCAAAGGTTACTGAAGAGCATTTGAAAAAGTTGAAGGAGGGAAAGGCCTCATGGCAGGATTTGGTTAAAGAGGGCTGCATTGAGTACCTTGACTCAGAGGAAGAGGAAAATGCCTTGATTGCGGCTTCGGAAGAAGAGCTTTCAAAGGACCACACTCACTTGGAGATAAACCCTATTGGCATTCTTAGCGTTGTAACTTCAATGATTCCTTATGTCCAGCATGACATGGCTGGAAAGGCTTTGCATGGTGCAAAGATGTTTAAGCAGAGCCTTGGAATAGGGGGAATAAATTACAATTTGAGGAGCGATACTGAAAGTTACTTGCTTTACTATCCGCAGAAGAGCCTGGTTAAGAGTCGCACTATGAGGCTTCTTGACCTTGACAAAAGGCCCGAAACCCAGAATTTGGTTGTTGCAATTTTGCCTTATCGAACGTTTAACACGTTGGATGCATTGGTTTTGAACAGGGGTTCTGTTGAAAGGGGCATGGGTCGAAGCTCTTACTACCGGGCCTATGAGGGCATTGAACAGCGTTACCCAGGAGGCCAGTCTGACCGGTTTGAGCTGCCTGTGGAGGAAACCGTGGGCTATTTGGGTGAGGAAGCCTATAAGAAGCTTGGGGAAGATGGTTTGGTGAACATAGAGCAGTTTGTTGATGAAAAGGAAATAGTTATTGGCAGGACTTCTCCCCCAAGGTTTTTGGAGGAAATTTCCGAGTTCGGCGTCGTGAAGGAAAAAAGGCGCGACAGCAGTGTTTCCACTAGGAAAGGAAAGCCAGGCATAGTGGATTCTGTGATGGTTACGGAGAACGAGGATGGCAACAGGCTTGCCAAGGTAAAAGTAAGGTCAACGATGACTCCTGAAGTGGGAGACAAGTTCAGCAGTAGGCATGGGCAGAAGGGTGTTATTGGGGCAATCATTCCGGAAGAGGACATGCCTTTTACTGCTGAGGGCGTAAAGCCTGATTTGATTATAAACCCGCATAGTATTCCAAGCCGAATGACTGTGGGGCATTTGCTTGAGATGCTTGGCGGAAAAGTGAGCTCTTTGAAGGGCGATGAAGTTGATGGAACTCCTTTTAACAGCCTTGGGCGGGAAGAGTTGGAAAAAATGCTTAAAGAAAGGGGATTCAGGGGCGATGGAAAAGAAACATTCTATGACGGGGTAACAGGCCAAAGGCTTGAAGGCCAGGTCTTTACAGGCGTAATTGCTTACAGGAGGCTTTTCCATATGGTTGCCCACAAAATGCAGGCGCGTTCCCGTGGCCCGGTTCAGATTTTGACAAGGCAGCCTACTGAAGGAAAGGAAAAAGAAGGCGGCTTAAGGTTTGGTGAAATGGAAGGCGAAACCCTTGTAGGGCATGGGGCGGCAATGCTTTTGCAGGAAAAGTTTATTGAGGACAGCGACCGCGTTGTGGAACTGGTTTGCGAAAAATGCGGTGTTATAGCCATAAGGGACCAGATAAGGAATAGGCGGTTTTGCCCGTTGTGCGACGGAAGCATGGTTTACCCTGTGGAAATGAGTTACGGGTTTAAGCTAATGCTTGACGAGCTCAAGGCACTGGGAATTTTTCCGAAAATCGCTATAGGGGACAGGGCGTGATAGCATGCTTATGAAAAAAATAAAGGCAATAGAGTTCAAGCTTTTGAGCCCAAAGATGGTTCGAAAAATGTCTGCACTGGAAATAAAAAGCCCGGACACTTATGACAAAGACGGCTATCCAATGGAATCTGGTCTCATGGACCCTCATTTGGGCGTAATAAACCCAGGGTTAAGATGCAAGACCTGTGGCCAGCGAATGAAGAAGTGCCCAGGGCATTTTGGCAGCCTGGAACTGATAAGGCCTGTTGTGCACAGCGAGTTCGGGCGAAGAATCGAGCTTTTGATGCACGCAACCTGCAGGGAATGCGGAAGAATTGCTTTAGCAGACGAAAAGCTTGAAAAATACAGAAAAAACCTTCGCATTGAAGACATTGATTCAATTGCAAAGAAAATAATTGCAAAAGCCAAGCTCTCCAAGAAATGCCCACACTGTAATGCAACAAAAGGAAAAGTGCTGTTGGACAAGCCAACCAACTTTTTCTACAACAAGGAAAGAATTTACCCTACGGAGATAAGGGAATGGATTGAAAAAATACCTGATTTGGATTTGCAGCTTTTTGGATACGACCCAGAAAGGGTTCAGCCTGAATGGTTTATCATGAAAGTCCTGCCTGTTCCTCCGATTACGATAAGGCCAAGCATTACGCTTGAGTCAGGAATAAAAAGCGAAGACGATTTAACGCACAAGCTTGTCGATATTATCAGAATAAACCTGCGTTTGAAGGACAACATTGATGCAGGGGCGCCACAGCTTATCATAGAAGACCTTTGGGACTTGCTGCAATACCATGTTACAACCTATTTTGACAACAACACTGCAGGCGTGCCTCCGGCAAAGCATAGGAGCGGGCGCGCTCTAAGAACGCTTGTTCAAAGGCTTAAGGGAAAAAAAGGCCGATTCAGGCACAATTTGACCGGAAAAAGAGTCAATTTTGCTGCAAGGTCAACAGTTACACCAGACCCCTTTATTAAAATCAGTGAAGTCGGAATCCCAAAAGAGATTGGGGAAGAACTTACGGTTCCGGAAATGGTTACAGAGTGGAACAAAAAGGACTTGCAAAAGCTTGTCAAAGAAACAGACCGCGTGGTCTATGTAATAAGGCCTGATGAAACCAGAAAAAAAGTCGATGAAACAAACCAGGAAGAGATTTCGAAAGAAATGGAACCAGGCTTTAAGATTGAAAGAAGGCTTCAGGACGGCGACATTGTTTTGTTTAACAGGCAGCCTTCTTTGCACAGGCTGAGCATGCTGGCCCACTCGGTGAGAATAATGCCGGGCAAAACCTTCAGAATAAACCCTATTGTCTGCAAGCCCTACAACGCAGACTTCGACGGAGACGAAATGAATGTTCATGTCCCTCAGACAGAGGAAGGAAAAACAGAGGCCCGCGAGCTCATGTATGTAAGGGACCAGGTAATCAGCCCAAGGTATGGCGCACCGGTAATAATAATGGACGAGGACGGCGTTTCAGGAACCTTTGTTTTGACCATGAACACAACAGAATTTCCAAGAGAAGAGGCAATGCAGTACTTTTTCGAAATGGGTTTAACTGAACTGCCAAAGCCAGACCGAGGCAAAAACTATTCAGGAAAGCTCATTTTTTCGCAAATCCTGCCAAAAGACCTAAATTTGGAATACAAGACAAACATGTGCAAGATTTTGAACAAAACAGGCATCTGCAAGAGCTGCTCGAAAGAAAAATGCCCTTATGATGCATACCTGAAGATAAAGAACGGCAACCTTGTTTCAGGAGTCATTGACAAGGAGAGCTTGGGTGAAGTCAGCGGAAAGCTCATAGACGCGCTTGCCAGGAATTACCCAAGCGAAGTCATAGAAGACTTTTATTACAACGTCAACAGGGTTGTTGCAGACCTTTTGACAAAGAAGGGAATGACTGCAGGCGTTGACGAATACAAAATTGGAAGCTCTTTGGTTAAGGCAAGAGAAAAAGCGATTGAAGAAATGCTTAATGAGGGAAAAAAGCTCACAGACAAGTTTGAGAAAGGCACCTTGCAGCATTTGCCTGGAAAAAGCCTTGAGGAAAGCTTTGAAGCGGAAATGATGAGGCTTGCAGGCAAAACCAAGGGCAAAATAGAGCAGCTTTTGATGAAGGAAAAAATAGAGCAGATAATGACCGAAAGGCCAAAGCTTAATACAATGGTTATGATTGTTTCAGGAAGCCGAGGAAGCAGCATCAACCTGATGAATATAGCTGGCTTCTGGGGCCAGGCAAACGTAAGGGAAGGAAGGCCAAAGCGAGGCTACACAAACAGGCTTATAACATTAAACGAGAAAAACGATGTCGGAGTTGAGGCAGGCGGCTTCATTAAATCAAATTTCATGGACGGAATGAATGTCAAAGAATACTTTTACCACAGCATGGGAGGCAGGCAGGGCGAAGTAGACACAGGGGTTTCAACCAAGGTTTCAGGATACCTCTACAGGCGGCTTGCAAACAGCCTTAAGGATCTTGTTGTAAACAACGACAGCACTGTAAGAACGGCTTCAGCTGACGTAATACAGTACAGTTACGGGGAAGACGGAATCTTTCCAAAAAACACGAACAAGGGAAAGAACATCGACTTGGAAAAAGAGTCGGAGAAGGTGCGTTAAATGCCAAAGAAAAAAACAGCCAAAGCAAAAAAAGAAAAAGAAAAACCAGTGGAAAAGAAGCCTGCTCCGGTAGAAGACTGGGAAAATCTTCCAATGCCAAAAAGCGTTCTGGACGAAATTGAGCTCATAGCAGAACAGAAAAAGATGAGCAAGCAAAAAACGGAAGAATTCAAAAAGATTGTTGAAGAAAAATTCAATTCATTGAAAGCAGAGCCAGGGGAAGCGGTTGGAATTGTTGCCGCGCAAAGCCTTGGCGAGCCAGGAACACAGCTTACTCTGAGAACAAAACACTATGCTGGCGCAGCAGAAGTAAGTGTTGGTTCAGGAATTCAGCGCGTTGAAGAAATAGTTGACGGAAGAAGCAAAGCCAAATACCCGACTATGACGATTTATTTGACACCTGAAATTGGAAAGGACAAAACAAAAACAGAGAAGTTTGCCAAAAGCTTGATAGACGTAAGGTTTTCCGATGTAAGCGAGATGAAAGAAGAGTTTTCGCAAAAAAAAGTCATGGTAAGTCTTTTGCCTGATGAAATAAAAGAACGCGGCCTTGACGAAAAAGAGCTTGTTGACAAGCTTAAGAAAAGCATTAAGAATTCAAAAACCAGGCAGCGGAAGCTTAGCGTGGAATTCACCTTTTCAAAAAGAGAGCCTCTGCTGAGGATAAGAAGAAATTTCCTCAAGCTTTTGAACACAAGGATTTACGGGGTGAGAGGAATTGAAAAGGTTCTCGTTGTAGAGGAAAACAAGGAGTTTGTAATCAAAACAAGCGGAAGCAACCTGAAAGCAGTGCTCAAGCTGCCGGAAATAGATGGCAGCAGAACTATTACAAACGACATAATGGAAGTAAGCAACGTCCTTGGAATCGAAGCAGGCCGAACAATGATTTTTAACGAGCTTTTCCGAACACTGGATGAAAACGGCATACTTGTTGATTTGAGGCATTTGATGCTTTTAGCAGACCTGATGACTTTTGGCGGAAGCATTAAAGGGATTGTAAGAACAGGAATAACAAGGGAGAAAAAAAGCCCTTTTGCCAGAGCAGCCTTTGAAGAAACAGTGAAGCATTTGCTTGACGCTGCATTCCGCGGCGAAAAAGAGGAGCTTCGGGGAGTAGTTGAAAACATCATTGTAGGGCAGCCTGTTAAAGTTGGCACAGGCGTTGTTGAATTGATAATGAAGGGAAAGTGAGGCGCAGTAGAAAATGGCTATTGATGTTGGAAAGGAACTGAGAAGAGCGGTAGACACAGGCAAAGTTTTTTTTGGCAAAAGGCAGGTGGAAAAAACCGTGCTGGATGGGTCAAGCAAGCTTGTAATTTCAAGCAGAAACGCTGAAAAGTATGCAAAGGAAAGAGTTCGCGAGATTTGCCGGGCCTCAAAGGTTCCGTTTTACGAATTCGACGCCAACGGCCTGGAAATAGGCAGCTATTGCGGAAAGCCGTTTGTTGTTTCTTTTGCAACGGTCTTGGACAAGGGAAAAAGCAGGGTTCTGGATATAGCGAAATCAAAGTAAACAGTGTTCTTAGATGAAGTTAACAAGCGACGACATTTTTTATTTGAATGCACTGAACAGCATCACCAAGGCAAATGCCCGCGACTGTGTTGTTCAAGGCAAGACAATTGCTTTCCTTGTAAGAAAAAGCGAGCTTGGAAAGGCAATTGGAAAAAACGCTTCGGGCGTCAAAAGGCTTAGGGAAAATCTCAAGCTAAGCGTTGAATTGCTTGAATACGCAAAGACGCCAGAGGAATTCATTAAAAAGGCTTTGTATAACATCAAGATTAAAGAGGTAAACTTTTCTGAAAAAGATGGAAAGAAAATAGCCAGCGTTTTGCTTGAATCAGGTGAAAAAAGAAAGATTTTAGGAAACATGAGCCGGGTGAAAAGAATTAAAGCATTGGCTAAAAGAAATTATGGTATTGGGGACATAAAAATCCGCTGAATTTTTGGTGAAGATTATGGCTAGAGGAGAATTTGCAGCAAGGAAGCTTGAAGAGGACAGGCTTCGCTGGAAATGGAAGAATCCAAGGTATAAGAGAAAAAAACTGCATTTGCGTGAAAAGCATGACCTGCTTGAGGGTGCGCCACAAGGGCGCGGAATTGTAATTGAAAAGCGGGGCGTGACAGCAAAACAGCCAAACTCAGGCATAAGAAAATGTGTCAGGGTACAGCTTATAAAGAATGGAAAGCAGTTGACTGCTTTGGCGCCATATGACGGGGCAATAAAGTTTATTGACGAGCACGACGAAGTCATTGTGGAAGGAATCGGCGGCGCACAGAAGGGCCCAAAAGGGGACCTTTGGGGAGTGAAATACCGCGTCACACATGTAAACAACCAGGCTTTGGAAATGCTTAGAACAGGCAAAAAAGAGAAGGTTAAGAGATAGTGTTTTTTGAATGGTTTCAGTTTTTGGAAAATGGAGTACAGATGGCGTCAAAGTTTCAGACCCAGGGCTGGCCCGCTACATAGTCCTGCAATCAAAGGAGATTCCACACAGTTTTGGCCGACAAACCAGCAAAAGCTTTGAGAAAGGAAAGATAAGCGTTGTTGAAAGGCTTATAAACAAGGTTATGAGGTCTGGTCAAGGCAAGAGAAAGCTTTCAGGAAAGTATGTAAGGGGCAGGAACAGCTGCGGAAAAAAGCTTCAAGCCATGAGGGTAGTTGAAGAGGCCTTTGAAATAGTGGAAAGGCAAACCAAAGAAAACCCTCTGCAGGTGCTGGTAAAAGCTTTGGAAAACGCCGCTCCAAGAGAGGACACCACAAAGATAAAAAGGGGAGGCATTGCGTACGCGGTTGCAGTGGATGTTGCCCCAATGACAAGGCTTGATGAGGCCTTGAAAAACATTGCTTTGGCAGGGTTTGTAGGCTCGTTTAACAAAAAGGTAAGCGCAGGCGAAGCTTTGGCTGAAGAGCTTATTCTGGCATCAAAACAGGATACAAAAAGCCTTTCTGTGAAAAGGCGCGATGAAGTTGAAAGGATTGCAAAAAGCAGCAGATAAATAGGTGGTTCTATGGGTAGACGAGAAGACATGGTAAAACTTGCTGAAAGCCTTATGAATAACCGGAAAAACATAAGGAATTTGGGAGTTGTAGCCCACATAGACCACGGCAAAACGACAATGACAGACAACCTTATTGCTGCAGCAGGGCTTATGAGCGAAGAGCTTGCCGGAAAGCAGAGGATGATGGACTACTACGAGCTGGAACAGCAGCGCGGCATAACGATAAATGCAGCAAACATAAGCCTTGTTCATGAATACAAAGGCGAGAAGCACTTGGTCAATATCATTGATACGCCGGGCCACATCGATTTCGGAGGAGAAGTAATAAGGGCCATGAGGGCCGTTGACGGCGTCATAGTTGTTGTAGATTCAGTGGAAGGGGTAATGCCACAAACCGAAACAGTTATAAGGCAGGCATTGCGCGAGAAGGTTAAGCCGGTTTTGTTTATAAACAAGGTTGACAGGCTTGTAAACGAATTGCAATTAGATGCAGATCAGATGCAGGAGCGTTTCGTGAAAACAATTGCACAGGTAAACAAGCTGATAAAGGCCAACGCTGAAAAGCACGCAAAGGAAAACTGGCAGGTGAAGGTAAATGACGGTTCTGTCTCCTTTGGTTCAGCTTACCACAACTGGGCCATAAGCATCAGCTCTATGAAAAAAACGGGGATAACTTTTAAGGACATTTTCGAGTACTGCAAAAACGAGGACCAAAAAACGCTGGCAAAGAAAAGCCCGCTGCATGAAATTCTTTTCGAAATGGTAATAGAGCATTTGCCTGACCCGATAGCAGCGCAAAAGTACAGGGCTACAACTATTTGGACAGGCGACTTTGAATCAGCGGCCGGAAAAGCCATGATTGGCTGCGACCCACATGGGCCTGTAAGCATGATGGTGACAGACGTAACTGTGGACCCGCATGCAGGCGACATTGCAACAGGCAGAATATACTCAGGAAACCTTAAAGCAGGAGCAAAAATTCGGGCAATAGGAATGCAGAAGGAAGTTGCAATACAGCAGGTTGTGCTTTTCATGGGCCAGGAACGAATTAAGGTTGACGCTGTTCCGGCTGGAAACATTGCAGGCATTACAGGCCTTAAAGAGGTGTTTGCGGGCGAAACGATTGCAAGCAAGGAAATAAAGCCCTTTGAAAGCTTTAAGAGCTCGGCCGAACCGGTAATGACAATAAGCGTTGAGCCAAAGCAAACCAAGGATTTGCCAAAGCTGATTGAAGTCATAAGGCAGATATCCAAAGAAGACCCAAACATTGTCGCAACCTTGAACCAAGAAACGGGAGAGCACCTTTTGTCAGGAATGGGAGAACTGCATTTGGATGTCACAAAGTACAGGATTGAAACAGACCACGGCATCCCTATTGAGGTAAGCTCACCGATTGTCGTTTACAGGGAAACCATAAACAAGGCTTCTCCAACGCTTGAGGGAAAAAGCCCTAACAAGCACAACAAGTTTAAGATGAGTGCAAAGCCTGTTCCAAAAGAGATTTTGGGCAAGCTTGTCGAATCCAAAATAGATGGCAAAATAAAGCCAAAAGACAAGGACATGATTGCAAAGTTTGAGGAAATGGGCTTTTCAAGGGATGAAGCAAGGAAGATTTGGGCAGTGCACAACAACTGCGTTTTAATGGACACGACTCGCGGAATTGTGGCACTGCATGAAATCAGGGAACTTGTCATTCAAGGATTTAGGGATGCAATGGACGAAGGCCCTCTTGCCAAAGAAAAAGGCCTTGGAATCATGATAAGCCTGGAAGACGCAAAGCTTCATGAGGATGCAATCCACAGGGGCCCTGCACAGGTGCTTCCCTTGATGACAAGGACATGCTATGCATGCATGCTTACAGCCGACCCCCTGCTTTTGGAGCCAAAGCAGATTCTGTTCATTACAACGCCGCAGGACTACATGGGAGGCGTTTCCAAGGAATTGGGACAGAGAAGAACCCAGATAACGGAAATGAAGCAGGAGGGCGATTCCGCAATATTCATTGCAAAAGCGCCTGTAAAAGAGCTAATTGGCTTTTCTGCCGCTATCAGGGGGGCAACCCAAGGCCGCGCAATATGGACAGCTGAATACGCTGGCTACGAGCAGCTGCCCCGCGAAATGCAGAAAATGGTCATAGAAGAGGTCAGAAAAAGAAAGGGCATGGACCTCACAGTCAAAAGCGCCGAATTCTTCTTGGAGTAAGCAGGCCCTAAAAGCCCTCAAAACAGGCTTTAAAAGAGCTTTTTTAAAGGTTTTGGATAAGGAGTTTTTATTGTTATACTTAGGGTTTCCAATTTTTCCCTCAGAAGAATTGGTGGCGAATTTAAATTGGGAGGAAATCGAAATGGCAGATAAACCGCACGTGAACCTGGTCTTCATTGGACATGTTGACCATGGGAAAAGCACACTTGTAGGAAGGCTGCTTTATGACAGTGGTGCGTTGTCAGAGCAGCAGTACAGAAAGCTTGAGGAACAGGCAAAGGCAGTTGGAAAAGGAACTTTTGCTTTTGCTTTTGCAATGGACAACCTCAAGGAAGAAAGGGAAAGAGGCGTAACAATTGATGTTTCGTACAAAAAGTTTGAAGGAAAGAAAAACAACTTTACCATAATTGATGCGCCAGGCCACAAGGACTTCATCAAAAACATGATTACCGGGACAAGTCAGGCTGACGCCGCCGTTTTGGTAATTGCAGCAAAAGAGGGAGTCATGGCCCAGACAAAGGAGCACGCGTTCCTTTCACAGGTTATGGGCATAAAGAACCTCATAGTTGCAATAAACAAAATGGACGAAATTAACTATGAGGAAGCAAAATTCAACGAAGTTCAGGAAGCAGCAAAAAAGCTTCTTACAGGCGTTGGATACAAAGCAGAAAACCTGAAATTCATCCCTGTTTCAGCGTGGGTAGGCGACAACGTTGTGAAAAAGTCAGACAAGCTGTCATGGTACAAGGGAGCACCCCTTATAGACACCTTGGATGAAATCATTGCACCAAAGCCGCCAACAGACAAGCCTTTGAGGCTGCCTGTACAGGACGTATACAACATAAAGGGTGTTGGATTGGTTCCTGTTGGCCGGGTTGAAACCGGAATAATGAAGCCGGGCGACAAGATTGCCATAGAGCCAAGCGGGGCAAAAGGTGAAATAAAAACCATTGAAATGCACCACGAACAGCTTCCGCAGGCAGTTCCAGGCGACAACGTTGGATTCAACGTTCGCGGCCTAGGAAAAGGCGATGTTGCTAGAGGCGATGTAATCGGACCACAGAATGACCCACCAACGGTTGCAAAGGAATTCGAGGCACAAATTGTTGTCTTGTCGCATCCTACAGCAATTCCGGTTGGCTACACTCCGGTTTTCCACCTTCATACAGCACAGTTGAGCTGCCGTGTAACGGAGATTCTGAAAAAGCTTGACCCAAAAACAGGCGCTGTAAAGGAGGAAAACCCAAAGTTCCTGAAAACAGGCGATGCGGCAATCGTAAAGATTGTTCCAACCAAGCCAGTTGTTGTGGAAGAATACAAGAAGTTCCCGCAGCTTGGCAGGTTTGCAATCAGGGACATGGGGCAAACGGTGGCTGCAGGAATGGTCACAAAGGTTGTTCCAAGGGAGAAAAAGTAAATCCGAGTCCAGAGGAAGATGGCGCTGTTGCCATTTTCCCCTCTTTTCATTTTTTTGAGCGTGTTTTTGCTCTTTCCAGACAAAGTCATAGGTGAACCAGAATGCAAAAAGCAAGAATTCAGCTGACAAGCCCTGATTTTCAGCAGCTTACGGAAATAGCTTCAAGAATGCTTGATGTTGCCGAAAGAACAGGCGTAAAGCACTCTGGCATAATACCGTTGCCTACAAAAAAGCTGGTTGTGCCAACAAGAAAGGCGCCTTGCGGCGGCGGGACAGAGTCCTATGAAAGGTGGCAGCTTCGCATCCACAAAAGGCTTATTGACATTGAAGCAGATGAAAGGACTTTAAGGCGCATTATGCGTGTTGAAATCCCGGAATCTGTTCACGTAGAGATAGAGCTGAGAGAATGAACCAACTGTTTTTAATTGTTTAACTCACTCTATCTTTTTGATTAACTTGAAATACTATATTGCATCAGACCACGCTGGCTTTGCCTTGAAAACAAGGCTTAAGCTTGATTTGCGGAAATATAAGTTTGTGGATTTGGGAACCCATTCAGACGAAAGGGTTGATTACCCTGGGATTGCAATAAAGCTTGCGAAAAAGGCTGCAAGAGAGCCTGATTCTTTAGGTATTCTGATTTGCGGGACAGGCATCGGCATGTCGATTGTTGCAAACAAGGTTCCCGGGGCGAGGGCTGCAGTGATATACGATGGCTTTACTGCAAAAATGGCAAGGCAGCATAACAACGCAAACATCGCCTGTTTGGGTGCAAGGAACATGACTGAAGAGCAGGCAGCACAGCTTGTTTTAACCTTTCTTGAAACCCGGTTTTTGGGGCACGGAAGGGACGGCAAAAGGCACCGTAAGCGGGTTAACCAGATTTCCAGAATAGAGGGAAAGCGTTTCAAATAAAACCATTTCCCTGCAAGGTTTTGTAATGTTTGAGACCTTTGAGCACAAGGCAGATTTGGGGGTAAGGGGCTTTGGGAAAAGCAGGGAAGAGGCTTTTTCTGAATGCGCAAAGGCAATGTTTTCTGTTATCGCTGAACTGAAGGAGGTAGGGGGCAAAGAGAGCCAGCACTTGGAGGTAAAGGCCCAAGGCCTTGAGGAATTGCTGATAGGGTTTCTTAACGAGCTTTTATACCTGCATGACGCCAAGGAAATGGTTTTCAGCAGCTTCGATTTATACATAACAAATGCTGCTGGTTCCTGGAAAGTGGAAGGAAAGGTTTTTGGGGAAAAAATCGACAAGGGAAGGCACGGCATTAAGGGAGATGTAAAGGCAGCAACCTACCACCAGGCAAAGGTTTTGGAAGAGCAGGGAAAGTGGGTTGCCCAGTGTGTTGTGGATGTTTAAGGTGTTTTGATTGCAGTTTAAGGTAGTTGGAAAAGCGGCTTGGGAAATTGAAAAGCAGGCTGGGATGAGGGTTCCGGCAAGAATTTTTGCCAATGAAAAGATTTTTGCAGGCATTGAAGGCGGAGCAAAACAGCAGCTTGTTAATACAGCCCAGCTTCCCGGAATCCAAAAAGCGGCCTTAGGAATGCCTGATATGCATTGGGGCTATGGCTTTCCAATTGGGGGAGTTGCGGCCTTTGATGGAGCAGCGGGCGGAATAGTGAGCCCGGGCGGGATAGGCTTTGACATAAACTGCGGCGTTCGCCTTATCAGGACGGATTTGAAGGCAGACGATATTAGGGGAAAACTGCCTCAACTTATGGACAAGGTTTTTGAGTTGGTTCCTGCAGGCGTTGGAGAAAAGGGGAGCCTTAGGCTTGGACAAGAGGAGCTTGCTGAACTTTTTAAGGCAGGCGCAGGCTTCATGGTTGAAAAAGGCTTTGGCTGGAAAAAGGATTTGGGGAGAATCGAAGAAAAGGGCGCAATGGAGGAAGCAAACCCTGAAAAGGTGAGCGAAAAGGCGTTTAAAAGAGGCATGCCTCAGACAGGAACCTTGGGTTCAGGAAACCATTTTTTGGAAGTGCAGGCTGTTGAAAAGATTTTTGATGAAGGAAAAGCGAAAAAGTTCGGGCTTTTTGAGGGGCAGGCTGTTGTAATGCTTCATTCAGGAAGCCGTGGTGCAGGCCACCAGATTGCTTCAGACTATCTGAGCGTGATGCAGTCTGCAATGAGAAAATACAAGATTTTTGTTCCCGATAAACAGCTCGCATGCGCTCCAATTGAAAGCCGGGAAGGCCAGGATTACCTCGAGGCAATGTGGTGTGGCGTAAACTACGCTTTTGCAAACAGGCAGGCAATAACGCATTGGGCAAGGCAGGCCTTTGAACAGGTTTTCAAGGAAGATGCTGAAAAGCTTGGGATGCATCTTGTTTACGACATTTGCCACAACGTGGCAAAGTTTGAGTCACATGCGGTTGAGGGCCAAAAAAGGAGGCTTTTGGTTCACAGAAAAGGCGCTACGAGGGCAATGCCGGCTGGCAGGCCTGAAAACCCTTCCTTTTACAGCGAAACAGGGCATCCTGCGCTGATACCTGGCAGCATGGGAACGCCCTCTTACGTGCTTACTGGCACGAGGCAAGGCCTGGAAGAAAGCTTTGCTTCGGTGTGCCATGGCGCGGGTCGAGTCATGTCAAGGCATGAGGCCATGCGCAAAAAAAAGGGCCAGGCCGTTAAGAAAGATTTGGAGGCAAAAGGCGAAGTCATTCGCGGCAAAAGCTTTTCAGGGCTTGCAGAAGAAATGCCTGAAGCCTACAAGGATATAGACCAGGTAATCGAAAGTGTTGTGCTTTCAGGCATTGGGGAAAAGGTTTCAAGGCATTTGCCTCTTGCGGTAATGAAGGGATGAAAATGGATTTCGAGATGCCGACAAAGTCATTGGATTACCTTTTGATGGGCATAATTGCAGGCGTTATTGCAGGAATAATTCTTGTCTACCTCGTTGGCGTCACTTATGCAGAAATGCTAAAGGTCGCTGAAAGCTTTAAAACGGCATTTGAGCCATAAAAAAACCATTTTTTTGGTTTTTAAAAGGCCTTAGAACCGCCCAAAAAAGAGCATAAATTAACTTTATTCGGTTAACCAGTAACATTTAAATACTTGTTTTGCAGCAAGTTGTATAATGAGACCCAGTCTATTGTTGATAGGCCTAGTTTTGGTTCTGGTTTCGATTCAAATAGGCAGCGCCCAGGCCCTTTTTTGCAACGACGTTTGGGTTGATGTGGAAGACATCGAGGCCCAAGAGGGGAAAGATGGCCAGTATTTCTTTTTCCCTGTTTACAACGACGAAGTCGAAGACTTCACGGTTTTTGACGCTGAAGCATGGCGGCAGGATGGCTCTTTTGACATAGAGACATGGGACTGGCCGAGCGTTATTGAAGCCGGTGACCGGGAATACCTGCAGATAAGGGTTGATTCTGACAGCGTTAGCCAGGACGACCTGGGCCGCGCGTATATCGAGCTTAGGGGCGAGTTTGAGGAAGGAAAGTATTGCAGCGGCAACGATATTGGCAGGTTTTATTTTGATGTAACTGTTTTGGAAGACGACGATGAGGCAAGATGCAGCGAAATTGGGATAAATGTAAGCAGCGTTCATATTGGAGAAGACGATTCAAAGATAGTGTCATTCAGCATCGATAACGATTCAGACGAAGACTTTGATTTGCAGGAGATTGGCTTGGATGAAGACAGCAGCTATTTTGACGCAAGCCTTTACAGAAAGCCGGCCCAAATCAGGGCAGGCGAGCGAGAAACCTTTAAGGTAAGGGTTGAATCAAACAGCGTCAGCAGCGATAAAAGCGGCAGGGTTGATGTTCAGCTGAGGGGAGAATTTGATTCAGGGCCTGATTGCTCTTTCAACGACATCCCAGAGGAAAGCTTTACTGTTTACGTTGACAACGGTTCAGGGCCGGGTCAGGGAGAATGCAGTAGTATTTTTATCGATGTCCATGATATCGAAATAGAAGAAAAGGACACAAGGGCATTTACTTTTACAATTGGCAACCGCTCAGAAAAGGACTTTGATTTGGCCGATATAGAGGTAGAGGAAAACAGCAGCTATTTTGACGCAAGCCTTTACAGAAAGCCTGGAACGGTTTATGCAGAGGATTCGGCTGAATTCAAGGTAAGGATAAGGAGCGAGAGCGTAAGCTTTGACAGGCATGATGATGTTTTGGTAAGGGCAAAGGGCCGTTTTGATGGGGGCAGTTCCTGCTATTATGATGACATTGGCGAGGCAGAATTTGAGGCAATGGTTGAAGACCGTGGTTTTGGCGACGACGATGACGATGAAGGCCAGTGCTCTGACATAAGGCTTAATTCTTCCACTGTAAGGGTTGAACAAGGGGAAACGGTTTTTAGGAAGATTTACCTGGAAAACGATTCAGATGAAACGTTTGTAGTTGATTTTGTAAGCATCTTTGACTCAAGCAAGCATTTCAGGGCAGAGGAATCAGGCTATGGCAAGACTGTGCCTGGCTTTGGAAGCGCGTACATAAACGCAAGGATTGAAGCATACGAAAACGCCGAATTGGTAAAAGGGGATGCCTTTGTTGAGGTCAGGGGCCATTTCCAGGACCGTGATTCATGCCAGGCCTTTTCACAGGGAATTGAATCATTTCCTGTCATTTTGGAGGAGAAAACCGATTACGGGTTCAAGCCTGAGCCTGTTCCTGGAAGCTGCTCAAACTTTGCTTTGATTGCCCCTGCATCTAAAAGCATTGAAAGGGATGGAACTGTTTCCGTTACAATCGACAACAGGACTGCCGGCAGGGCATCTGTAAGCCTTTATGGGCCTGGACTGGTTGTAGAACCAAGGCTTGTAAGTGTTCCAAAGTTTACAAGGGTTACTGAAAACGTTTACCTTTCATCTGTTTTGCCTGAAACAACCCTTTTTTACAGCATCAGCGCATTGGGTTGCAACAGAACCGAATCCACAGCTGTTTTGGCTGATTTGGGCCAAGAACAGGGAGAAGAGGAAGATGACGGGCCTGTTGAAGAGGAAGATTTTTTGAACGTGGTCTCAAGCGGATTGTTTGTTTTGGGAACAGGCGCTGCTGTCATTGGCCTTGCAATAGTAATCGTGCTCGTCGCTTACATTATACTTAAGCCATGATGGCTTAAATGCTTTTAAATCCTAAGAGGTGAAAAACTATGGCGAAGAAAACAGTGAAAAGAAAGCACACAAAGGCTGCTAAGGCAAAAAGGCCTTTGAAAGCAAGAAAGACCCGAGCAAAGGCTTCAAGGGTTTTATCAGTTGCTTTTGCCCAAAAGCCGTTGGCTGCTTTGCAGAATAGCTTTGGTTCTTTGGTGAATTGCTTCAAGTAAAGGTTTTGGGGGCTTGCCCCCTTAATGTTTTTTTTTCTGGAAAAAGGGGGGCCTGAGAATTGATTTTTAAAGGTTTCTAAAGGAAAATTTGTATAATATATTGAGTACACTGCATCTGTTTCAAAAAGAAGTGGATGTAAATGCCAATTTAAGTGTTTCTAATTGGCTTTTTTAAGTGTTTTTCAGCGATCCGAACCTTCGCTGAAGATTGTAGGTTAGTTTTTTGGCGAGAGCCAAGGGCGTGAACAAGATGGTAAAGAAGTATAGGCCAAGGGCTGGTTCGCTTGCCTTTTACCCAAGGAAGCGGGCCAAGAAGGAAACAGCTAGCTTTAGCTCTTTTCCAAGCATTGCAGTAAAGGAGGGCGAAAAATCAAAGCCCTTGAACTTTTTGTGCTACAAGGCAGGAATGACTCATGCCTTGGGAAAAGACAGCCATGAAAAGGGAATAACTTTTGGGCATGAGATTGCGATTGCAGCAACTATTTTGGAGTGTCCGCCTTTGAAGGTTTTTGGCGTAAGGGCCTATGGCAAGGCAAAGAAGGGCTTTTACGGTTCTTCGCCTTTGATGGATGTTTTTGCTTCCGGCGTTGAAAAAAGCTTTTTGAAAAAAATTTCTGGGTTTATGAAGCCTGTCAAAAAGAAGAAGGGAAAGGAAGGCAAGGAAAAGGCGGAACCGGCCAGGAAAACGCTTTCTGATTTGGAAAGGGCCAAAGACAAGGTTTTGGATTTGAGGCTTTTGTGCCATTCACAGCCTGAAAAGGCAAACTTTGGAAAGAAGAAGCCAGATGTTTGTGAAATTGGTTTAAGCGGAAGTTTTGAAGAAAAGCTGGCCTTTGCAAAAGAAAAGCTTGGCAAGGGCCTTTTAGTAAAAGAGGTTTTTTCAGACAACGAGTTTGTAGATGTGAAAGCTGTTACAAAGGGCAAGGGAATGCAGGGCCCTGTTAAAAGGTTTGGGGTAAAAAAACAAAGGCCGAAAGCAAAGAAACAGCGCGTTGTGGGCAGTATTGGCCCTTGGAACCCAAGCACTGTCATGTGGCAGGTTGCAAGACCTGGCCAGATGGGCTACCATAACAGGACCGAATTCAACAAGAAGATTTTGAAGGTTGGCTTGGAAGCGGACTTGGCTTTGGCTAACATGAAAGGCGGATTCAAAAACTATGGCGTTTTGTCAAACGAGTTTTTGGTTATAGCAGGCAGCGTAGCAGGCCCGGCAAAGAGGGCGATTTCTTTAAGGAAAGGCATCAGGCCAGTTGTCCAGGAGAGGCATAAAATAGAGTCTTTGGATTACCTGGCAGGCGGAGCAGCAAAAGCAGAGGCCGTGCAGGCAGCATTGGATGCAGAGGCAAAAGTAGAGCATGTTGCTGAAAAGAAAGAGGAGAAAAAAGAAGCAAAAAGCGTGGCCGATGAAATCGCGGCTGCGGCAAAAGGCGAACAGAAAAGGGAAAAGACAAAGGAGAAATAAGTTGGAAGTCATAGTTTGAAAAAAGTGGTTTTTATGAAGGCAAGCGTTTTGGGTCTGGATGGCAAGAAGGTTCGTGAAATAGATTTGCCAGCCCATTTTGAAGCCGATGTTGACTCAGGCCTTATCAAAAGGGCTGTTTTAAGCATGCAGAGCAATGCAAGGCACCCGAAGGGCAGCTTTCCAAGAGCAGGCCGTGAAAACACGGCAAAGTATTTGGGCAGAAGAAGCATGCCTACGAGGGAGCGTGGCATAAACGTTGGAAGGGCAAGGCTTCCAAGAACGAATAACAGGAGAGGCCGCCTTATGGGCAGGGTTGCTTCTGTTCCAAGGGCTGTTGGCGGCCCAAAGGCACACCCGCCAAAAGCGGAAGCTGACAGAACTGAAAAAGTGAACAGGAAGGAGAGGCGGGCTGCTTTGGCTTCAGCAATAAGCGCTTGCGCAAAGCCCGGCCTGGTTTCTGAAAGGCATGTTTTGGAAAAAGGGCTTTCTTTGCCTTTGGTTGTTGAGGAAAAGTTTGAAGAGATTGAAAAAACCAAAAAGCTGAGGGAAGTTTTTAAGGCATTGAATGTTTTGCCTGACCTGGATAACGCAAAGGAAAAAACCAGGAGAAGGGCCGGAAAAGGGAAACAGAGGGGCCGAAAAAAGAAGCAAAAAAAGAGTGTTTTGATTGTGACAGGCAAAGGAAGCAAGGTTTTCAAGGCGGCAAGGAATCTGCCAGGAGTTGATGTCTGCGTTTCAAGAAACCTTAATGCAGAGCTTTTGGCCCCCGGAGCTGTTGCAGGAAGGCTCGTTGTTTGGAGCGAAGCAGCCATAAAGAATTTGGGAAAGGGGGCTGATGCCAAATGAAGGCCGGAAAAGTTCAGCAGGTTTTGCTTTATCCTTTGATTACAGAGAAAGCTGTTAACATGATTGATTCAGAGAACAAGCTTTGCTTTGTTGTTTACAAGAAGGCAACCAAGGAAGCAGTAAAAAAGGCGGTTGAAGCAACTTACCAGATTAAGGTTGATTCTGTCAAGGTTTTGAACGACAGAAAAGGCCGAAAGAAGGCGGTTGTAAAGGTAAACAAGGCATTTAAGGCAGACGAAATTGCAACAAAGCTGGGAGTCATTTAGGTGAAATCTTATGGGTAAAAGGTTAAGGCAGCAGAGGCGAGGAAAAGGGGGCCCGACGTTTGAAGCCAAGCATAGGGGAACCGTTTCCAGTTATGGGAATCTTACCATGGCGCAGGCAGAAGACTGCACCAAAGGCCAGGTTGTTGACTTGGTTAAAGACTCTGGAAGAAACGCTGTTCTTGCGTTGGTAAAATTACAGGACGGTTCAACAAGCCACGTTATTGCCGCAGAAGGAATCTCGGTAGGCGCAGGCGTAGAATTTGGTTCAAAAGCCAAAATAGGAATAGGAAACGTTTTGCCCTTAAAGAGCATTCCTGAAGGGTGCCCTGTTTTCAACCTTGAACTTGTTCCAGGCGACGGGGGAAAGCTTGTTAAAGGCACCGGGGTTTATGCATTGCTTGTAAACCGTGACAAAAAGGCAGCATATGTAAAGCTCCCCAGCGGCCAGACAAAAGCATTCAGCCTTGACAGCAGGGCAACAATTGGATGCAGTGCTGGCGGAGGCAGAAAAGAAAAACCAAGAATAAAAGCAGGCGTTTCATACCATTTTATGAAGGCAAAAAGCAGGCACTACCCTGGCTTGCGTGGAGTAGCAATGAATGCATTGGACCACCCGTTTGGCGGGGCCCAGCACCATGCAGGTAAAAGCAAAAGCACTGCCAGAAACGCGCCTCCTGGAAGAAAAGTTGGGAATATTGCCAGCAAGAGAACTGGAAGGAGAAAGAAAAACTGAGGTTTTGTAGATGGTTAAGAAAGAATTCAGGTTTAAGGGGAAAACAATGCAGGAACTTAAGCAGCTTAGCATGGAAGAGTTTGCAAAGCTGTGCAACAGCCGTGCAAGAAGAAGCCTGCTTCGCGGCTTTGACAAGCATTTGATTAAGAAGATAGAAAAGGCAAAAAAAGCAGAAAGGCCGAAGCCTATTCGGACCCATGCCCGCGACACCGTTGTTGTCCCGGAAATGGTAGGGTTCGTGTTTGCCGTGCACAAAGGAAACATTTTTGAAAACGTTGAAATCATGCCAGAAATGCTTGGCCATTACCTCGGAGAATTCGTTTTGACAAGAAAGCGGCTTATCCACGGAAAGGCAGGAATAGGCGCAACAAGGAGCAGTACAGCAATAAGTGCAAGAAAGTGACAGCATATGGTTAAGAAAAACTACCAGGCAAAAGTCAAAAGCGAGAAAAAGGCAGCCAAGGCTGTTGCAAAAAACCAGCCTGTTTCAACCAAGTATGCCACTGAGCTCTGCCGCTTTGTGAAAGGAAAAAGGCTGAACAAAATTGAAAAAAGCCTGGACAGGATAATTAAAAAGGAGGAGTTTTTGCCACTGAAAAAGTACAACAAAAAAGTTCCCCACAGGAAAGGCAAAACAAAGGACGGCGTCAAATCCGGCCGCTTTCCCAAAAACCTTTGCAAGGTTTTTTTGTCCTTGCTGGACAGCGTTAAGGCGAATGCGGACTTCAAAGGACTTGACACTGAAAGCCTTATGCTGGCACACTGTTTTGCAAGCCGTGGGTTTGCAAGGAGAAGTGTTCAGCCAAAGGGCGCAATTGGCGGAAAAAGGCGCAGGAGAAAATCAACGCACATAGAGGTCATTGTTATGGAGGCAAAGTAGTTGGTGAGAGGTTATGATTGAAAGGACTTTTATTGAGCAGGGAATGAAAAAAATTCAGCTGGAGCAGTACCTTAAAAAGCAGCTTGACAGAGCAGGCTTTACAGGCCTTCACCTGGTGAAAACCCCGCTGGTTACCAGAATTGTTCTAAATGTTGCAAGGCCTGGTTTGGCAATTGGAAAAGGAGGCCAGAACATAAGGCAGCTTACTGAAGACATTGGCAAGCACTTTGGCATTGATAACCCGCAGCTTGAAATACAGGACATAAAAGAGCCTGCCCTGGATGCAAAAGCAACCGTTGACAAAATGGTTGAATTGATTGAAAGGGGCTTCAGCTGGAAGAGCGTGGCATTCAGGACAGTAAGAAGCGTACAAGAAGCAGGCGCCCAGGGTGTTGAACTGGTGCTTAAGGGCAAGCTTTCAGGGAAAGGAGGCCGAAAAAGAAAACACCGTGTTCTTCACGGCTATATGAAGAAAGTTGGAAACCAGGTAAAGCTTGTTGACACCGCTAAAGCCTCAGCATATCCAAAAGCCGGTGCAATCGGAATAAAGCTGAGTATAATCAAGCCAGGGGTCGTATTTCCTGACAAGGTTGACATAGAAGAAGCCATTCAAAAGAAGAAGGAAGCGGAAGAAAAACCAGCCGAAGCAGAAGAAACGAAAGCAGCTGAAGAAAGCGCAAAAAAAGTTAAAGAAGCAACCCAAAAAGGAGAAAAGAAAGAAGCTGAACCAAAAGAAGAAGCAGGAAAAAGGAAGCCAGAGGAAAAAAAGAAAGAAAAAGAAGCCAAAGGGAAAAAGGCAAAAAAGGAAGAAAGACCCAAAAAGCAAAAAGCCAAGGCAAAAGAACAAAAGGCAGAAAAAGAGGAAGGTAAGGCAAAGAAAGAAAAAAAGGAATCAGCCAAGGCCAAGAAAAAAGAGGAAAAGAAGTGATAGTGGATGCGTGTTTCTGAGATAAGAGGAATGTCTTTGACCGAAGCAAAAAGGCAGGTTGCAGAGCTTAGAGCAGAGCTCGCTAAAGATAAGGCGGTGGCCGCTTCCGGAACAAGGCCTGAAAACCCTGGAAAAATCAGGGCCATGCGAAGAAACATTGCAAGATTTTTAACGCTTATAAACGAAAAAATACGCGCGGGAGAGAAGGAAACAAGTGAAGCAAAGACAGGGAAAAA
>CAZMUN010000001.1:2134-31008 GCA_964569815.1 uncultured archaeon | reverse complement strand
TGAAGCAAAGACAGGGAAAAAAGAAAAGGCGCAAAAAAAGGGAGCCAAGAAAAGCAAAAAAAAGCCCGCTAAAAAAAAGAAAGCTAAAAAAACCAAGAAGAAAGGTTCCGACAAGAAAACCAAAAAGAAGAAGGAGGTGAAGAAGCGGTAATGGAAGAAATCTGCCCAAAATGCGGCCTGCCAAAAAACCTTTGTATCTGTGAACAAATAGCAAAAGAGCAGCAGAAAATAAAGATAAGGGTTGACAGCAGGCGTTTTAGAAAAACCGTGACAATTGTAAGCGGCCTTGGATCAGATGTGGACATTGAGGCTTTGGCAAAGCAGTTCAAGAAAAGACTTGCCTGCGGAGGAACTCTGAAAAACGGCGAAATAGTCCTACAGGGAACCCATAAAGACAAAGTCAAAAGCATTCTGCTGGAACAGGGCTTTAAGGAGGATTTGATTGATGCTTAGAACAGAAAATTATTGTATTACTGAAAAAAACCTGCCTTGCCATGAGTGGATTGGCTTAGAGGCAGAAGTTGTAGATGGAAGCGATAAAAAAAGGGTTGGCATTAAGGGAAAAATAGTTGACGAAACAAAGAACGTGGTTGTGATTGAAACAGAAAAAGGAGAAAAAAAGTTGCCGAAAAAGGAAGTGTGTTTGATGGTTTTATTGGGAAAGGAAAAGGTTTTACTTGATTGCAGAAGGTTTGTTCAAAAGCCCGAAGACAGAATAAAGTACTTTGGAGGTCTTTGCAGATGACAGAATGTAACGACAAAAGATGCCCTGTTCACGGAAGTTTAAGGGTTCGCGGAAACATAATAAGCGGAATGGTTGTAAGTGCAAAGCCAAGCAAGACCGCAATCGTGGAAAGAACGATTGTTAAGTACGTTCCGAAGTATGAAAGGTACCAAAAAAGCAAGGTCAGAATAACCGCGCATAACCCAGACTGCATTGCCGCAAAGGAAGCCGACATAGTGAAGGTTGGAGAAACAAGAAGGCTTAGCAAAACCAAAAGCTTTGTGGTTTTGAAAATTGTCGGCAAAAAGAAGGTCGTCAAAATTGAAGAAGATACCTTCCAAAAGAAAGAAAATAAAAAGGAGGAAGCTGAACCAAAAAAAGCTCCTTCACAGGAAGATAGTGAAAACGAAACCGAGGGCAAAGGTGAAGGTAAATGAGGGCAATTAGCAGCAATATCACTCAAGGGCTTTTGCAGCGAAGCAAGTGCGTTTGTGCAGATAATTCAGGCGCAAAAATTGTTGAAATAATAAGCGTGATCGGGTTCAAGGGAAACAAGAGAATGAACCCAAAGGCAGGTATTGCAAGCATGGTTAATGTTGTTGTCAAGACAGGAAAGCCTGAAATTAGAAGCAAAGTTGAAAGGGCCGTAGTTGTGCGTGTAAAAAAGGAATACCGAAGAGCCAATGGCCTTAGAGTGAAGTTTGAGGACAACGCAGTGGTTTTGGTGGACGAAAAAGGCCTTCCAAAAGCAAGCGAAATAAAAGGAGTTATAGCAAAAGAGGTTGGAGAGCGTTTCCCAAAAATAGCGGGAATAGCCTCTTCAGTGATTTAAGGTGTTTTTATGAAAAAACCAGATTCGAGCAAGCCAAAAAAGCAGAGGCGCTTTCATTACAAAAAAACTTTGAATAAAAAACAGAGTTCTTTGTCAGCGCACTTGTCAAAGGCATTGCGCCAAAAGCAGGGCATGAGGTCTGCAGCCCTAAGAAAAGAGGATGTGGTAAAAGTTGTTAGGGGCAAAAAGAAAGGCAGTTCTGGAAAAATCACAGGCGTTGATTACGCAAAAGGCGTGGTTTTTATAGAAAACATTGTAAGAAAAAAAGCAAACGGCGAGGAAATCCCTTTACCTATTCAAGCGTCAAACCTTCTTGTTGCTGAATTGAATGCAGATGATGCAAGGCGCTTTAAGGGAAAAAAAGCAGGAAAAGAAGAAAAAAAGGGTGAAAAGTGATGGCAAACAAAGGAGAAACAAAATCCGAGAAAAGGCTGGCTTCCAGCAAGGCTGTTCCTGTTTTAAGGAAAGAGCACACTTGGCAGGTTAGAACCAAGCCAGGGCCGCATAAAAGAAAAAACAGTGTTGCCTTGGAATTTGTTGTACGCGATTTGCTTGGAATTGCAAGAAACACAAGGGAAGTCAAATCCATTCTGAATTCAGGGAATGTTTTGGTTGACGGCAGAGCTGTCAAAAACAGGCATTTGCCTGTTGGGCTTTTTGACTTGGTTTCAATCGTTCCTGAAAAGAAGTCTTACAGGATTCTGTTTTCAAGAAAAGGAAAAATCAAGGCTGTTGAAGAGGACTTTGCCGAAAAAAGAAAAATATGCAAGGTTGTTGGCAAAAGGGCACTGGCAAAAGGCATGTTCCAATTGGCTACGAACGATGGAAGAACGTTTCTAGAAAAGAAGGCAGGAACCAAGGCAGGAGACAGCCTTTTGGTTGAGGTGCCGGAGCAAAAAATTTCAAAAGTGCTTAAGATGGAGCCGAACAAGACGGTTTTGGTTGTCGATGGGACCCACGTAGGCGATGTGGCAAAGCTTTTGGAAGTTTTTCCAGGAAGCATGCTCAGGCCAAAGCTTGTAAAGCTTAAAACAGAAACAGGGGAGTTCAGCACAGTTGAAACAAACATTTTTGTTGTAGGTGAGGAAAAGCCTTTGATAAAAGTTGAGTGAGTTTTATGGAAGACGAAAACAGGATGCGAAACATAAAAATTGCGAAGGTTACAGTAAACATGGGAGTAGGTCCTGACGCAGATGCCATGAAAACAGGCAAAAAGATAATTGAAAAAGTAACTGGAAGCAAGGCAGTGCAAACCAAGTGCAAGGTCAGGCAGCCAAAGTGGGGCATAAGGCCTGGATTGCCAATTGGCTTAAAGGTTACGCTGAGAAACGGTTCAGCAGAAGAGTTTTTGAAACGGGCTTTGGCTGCAAAAAGCAGCCAGCTTAGCAGCAGGTGCATTGACAACCAGGGAAATTTTGGTTTTGGAATCCGCGAATACATTGATTTGCCTGGCGTCAAATACGATCCGGCTCTGGGCGTTCGTGGCTTTGACGTGTTGGTTACACTGGAAAGGCCTGGTTACCGGGTAAAAAGAAGAAAAATTCAGAATGGCAAGGTTGGAAAAAAGCATGTTGTTTCAAAACAGGAAGCATCTGAGTTCGTAAAAACCAAGTTTGGGGTTGAGTTTGAATGACTGAAGAAAAACGCGATCTGAAAGAAGAGAAAAAGAAAAGGAAGTGCCGTGTATGCGGAACAAGGCAGGCTGTAATTCGAAAGTACCGCCTTTATGTTTGCAGGAGATGCTTTAAGGAAATAGCTGAAAAAATAGGTTTCAAAAAATTTGATTAGGTGAAAAAAATGAGTTTGATTGACCCAATAGCAGATGGACTGATTGCAATAAAAAACAGTGATCAGGCAGCAAAACCAGAATGCCTTTACAGGCCAGCAAGCAAGCTTTTAGGGGAAATTCTGAAAGTTATGCAGGCCGAAGGCTATATTTCTTCATTTGAGTTCATTGAAGACGGCCGTGACGGCGTATACAAAATTGGCTTGCTTGGAAAAATCAATGAATGCAAGGCAATAAAACCAAGGTATGCTGTTCAGAAAAGCAAGTTTGAAAGATACGAAAAAAGGTATCTGCCTGCAAGAGATGTGGGAATAATCATTGTAAGCAGCCCACAGGGCGTTTTGACGCATAGGCAGGCCCGAGAAAAGGGAGTTGGAGGCCGGCTCATAGCATACGTTTACTAGGGTGTAAAAATGGTTAAGGAAACAGTGGAAAAAACTCTTGAACTGCCTCAGGGCTTTACAGCCGAAGCAAATGGCACAAGCTTTGTCGTAAAAGGCAACGGAAAAGAGGCAAGCAGGCAGTTTAAGGCAATAGGCATCTCGCTCAAGCAGGAGAATGGCTCAGTTGCCGTTGTAGGCAGGCCTGCTTCAAAGAGAATGAATGCATTGGTTAAGACAGTCGCCTCCCACATAAAAAATATGGTCGAAGGCCTGGGAAACGATTACTCTTACAAGCTTTCAGTTGTTTACAGCCATTTTCCAATGAATGTTGCAGTAAAAGGCAATGTTGTTGAAATAAGCAATTTTGTCGGCGAAAAGAAGGCCAGAACCGCAAAGATTTTGCCAGGCGTTCAGGTCAGCGTTAAGGGAAAAGACATTTTGGTAAAAAGCCATGACAAGTATGCTGCCGGGCAAACTGCTGCAAATATTGAATCTGCCACAAGAGTCAGGGGAAAGGACCGCAGAATATACCAGGATGGCGTGTTCATCGTTGAAAAGGCAGTTGTTGAAAAAAAGGAAGGTAGTTGAGATGGAAAAAAAGGCTTCAAAGAAAAAACCGGAAAAAGCCAAGGAAAACAAAGAAAGGGCCGAGAAGAAAACCAAGAAAGCTGAATCAAAGCCCGAGGGAAAGCCAGCAAAAAAGCAGGGGACAAAATCAAAGGAACAGAAAGCAAAAAGAGCAGAGGCTAAGCCAAAGGAAGAGAAAGCCAGCAAAACCGAAGCCAAAGCAAAAAAAGAAAAAGCCAAAGCAGGGCCTTCTCAAAAAAAGAAAAAGGAGAAAAAAAAGCCGGAAAAAATTTCCAAGCCAAAGAACGTTAAAAAGCTGTCAAAGCTTGTTTTGGGAAAGAAGAGGCACATGTTCAGGGGGCGGTTTGGCAAAAGGAGCGTAAGAAATGTCGCAGACAAAAAATGGCAGAAGTGGAGAAGGCCGCGCGGAATAGACATTTACTTCAAAAAAGAAGACGGTCTTGTTCCAGGGACAGGGTACAGGACTGCCAAAAAGATAAGGTTTGTTCACCCTTCAGGCTATAGGGAAAGGCTTGTGAAAAACATGCAGGACCTTGTTGCCCTGGAAAAGAAACGGGATTCGGTGGCTGCAAGGATAAGCGCCAAAATCGGAAAAAGGAAGAAGAAAGAGATGGTGAAAAAGGCCTCTGAGCTAAAGATTGTGGTTTTAAACAGGTGAAAGTTTTATGAAAGAGCAAAGAATCAGGGAAATTGCGGCCGGCATTTTGGGGTGTGGCAAAAACATGGTTTGGGTTGACCCAAAGGAGCCTGAAAAAACAGGCACTGCCATGACCAAAGAGGATGTCAGGGCCTTGGTCCAGTCAGGGGCAATAAGAAAAAGAAACCAGAACAGTCAAAGCAGGTCCCGTGCCAGAAAGCTGCAGGCCAAGAAGAAGAAGGGCCGAAAAAGCGGAAAAGGCAAAAGAAAGGGCACCAAAAAAGCAAGGTCGGAGAAAAAGGAAAGCTGGATAAAAAACGTCAGAAGCCAGCGGAAAACACTTAAAGAACTGCGTAAGAAAAGCCCAAAGGAAGTGAAAAAGCTTGGCTACAGGTCGCTTTACAAACGAGTAAAAGGCGGCTATTTCAGGGGCAAGAAATACTTGAAGGCGGCAGTTGAGGGAAAGAAGGAGTAGTTTTAAATGACAAAAACAAGCACTTTTGAAACAAAGTTCAGCCGAAGAAGGCAGGGCAAGACCAACTATAAAAAAAGGCTGCAGCTGCTGAAAAGCGGCCTGCACAGGTTTGTTGTTAGAAGAACCAATAAGTATGTTACTGCGCAAATTATAGAGTTCAGCCCTGACGGAGACAAAACGGTTGTTCATGTCAACAGCCGTGACTTGGAAAAATTCGGATGGAGTGCCTCAAAAAAGAACATCAGTGCAGCTTATCTGACAGGCTTGCTTGCAGGAAAAAAAGCAGTCTCCAGGAAGGTTGAAAAAGCCATTCTTGACATTGGCTTTGTGACGCCAAGGCACAGGGGCTGGTGGACAAGTGTTTTGAAAGGCGCTTTGGACGCAGGCCTGAGAATAAATGCCGAAGAGGCAATTATGCCTTCAGAAGACCGAATTTCAGGAAAGCATGTCGAGGCTTTTGCAAAGCTTGAGAAAAGGCCAGGCAACGCTTTTTCGAAGGTCGGGAATGGAAATGCGGCAGCGGTTGGCAAAATGTTTGAAGAGGTAAAGAAAAAAATTCTGGATTCAAAGTGAGCGGTGGTTTTATGGCAAAAGAAGATGAAAAAATGAAAGGAAAAAGAAGGGGAAAAAAAGCCTCGGGGCCTGTTGACAAAAAAGAAGAGCAGATTGCAAACTGGGTTCCAAAAACAGAGCTTGGGAAGAAGGTTCTTGCCGGCGAAATAACTAGCCTTGAGCAGGTTTTGGAAGCCAACCAGCCGATTCTTGAACCAGAGATAGTTGATTACTTGACAGAACTGGAAGAAAAAATGATTGAATTTAAGAAAACCACGCGTGTTGTAAGAGCTGGAAGAAAATTTAGCTTTAGGATAGCTGTTCTTGTTGGAGACAAGAATGGCTTGGTTGGAGTGGGAACGGCAAAAGACACGGAAAAGTGGCCGGCTGTTGAAAAGGCTACAAGGAAGGCAAAGCTTAACCTTGTCAGAGTGAGAAGAGGCTGTGGAAGCTGGGAATGCCCTTGCGGCACAGGCCATAGCGTTCCCTTTAAGGTTACCGGCAAGAATGCCAGCGTAAGAGTAACGTTTTCCCCGGCACCAAAAGGAACAGGCCTGGTTGCAGGAGATGCAATAAAAGACGTCTTGGAGTTTGCAGGCGTAAAAGACGTGTGGACAAACGTAAAAGGCGCAACAGATACAAGGCTTAACTTTGTAAGGGCGGCAATAGACGCTTTGGAAAAAACCACGAAAATGAAGGCATCTGATGTCATTGAAAGAAAGGCTGGAAAAGGGGGCAATGCATAATGTTGGCTGCTGTAAGGGTAAGAGGAAGCGCAAAGGTTTTGCCTGATACCACAAAAACCCTTGAACTGCTTATGCTTGACCGTGTGAACCACATGGTTTTGGTTTCGGAGAAACAGAGAAAGATGCTTGAAAAGGCCCGCGCCTATATAACCTTTGGCGAAATTGACGAAAAGGCCCTTTCAGCGGTTTTGGAAAAAAGAGGCCGCGTTTCAGGCAAAAAAATTAGCAAAGAGTTCTTGAAAGAGAAAAAGCTGAAAGGCTTTGATGACCTCGCCAAACAGATTCTGGAAGAAAAAGTTTCATTAAGAGAACTAGGCATAAAGCCTGTTTTCAGGCTGGGGCCGCCGAAGAAGGGGTATGAAAGAAAGGGCATTAAAAGAAGCTTTGTTTCAGGCGGTGCATTGGGTTATCGGGCTTCTGACATAAACGCTTTAATCAAGAGGATGGTTTGAAATGGTTGTAAGGAAAAGAGGCAGGAGAGCCAAGCTGTTGGGAAGCAGAACCAGGGGCAATGGCGACACAAAAAACAGGCGCGGGGCAGGCTCCAGAGGCGGTCGCGGCCTTGCAGGCAGCCATAAGCACAAGTTCAGCAAGTATTACGGCAAGTTTGGAAAAGAATACAAAAAGGTGAAGCCAACAAAAGAGGTAAAAGCATTGAATATTGAACAGCTTGTTCAGGCAATGCCAAGGCTTTTGGCTGAAAAAAAGGCCGAAAAGTCGGGCTCTTTCACGGTTGTGGACGGGCAAAAAATTGGTTTTGACAAGCTTTTGGGAAAAGGGAATTTGAACGAAAAGCTTTCCTTGAAAAACCTTGCTGTGAGCAAGAAAGCGGCTGAAAAGGTAAAGAAGGCAGGCGGAAAGATTGCCGAGGCCGAAGAAGAGGAATTAGAGGCAGGGAAAACAGAAGAAGTTAAGGAAGAAGCCAAGAAGACAGGGGAAAAGAAGGAAAAACCTCAGGAAAAGAAGGAGAAAAAAGAGTAGTGGTTTTTTATGGGAATTCTTGATACACTGCAGCCTGTTTTCAGGATGATGCCAGAGGTAAAGCCTCCTGAAGGCGAAGTGCCGCTTAAAAACAAGATAATGTGGTCAGCTGCAGCACTGGCACTGTTTTTTGTAATGGGAAACATCACCCTTTTTGGGTTGGATAGTGCAAGGGCAGATTACCTGGCTGGCTTGCAAACAATTCTTGCAAGCAATATGGGCAGCCTTATAAGCGTTGGAATAGGCCCGATTGTGATGAGCTCCATTGTCCTGCAGCTTTTGGTGGGGGCAAAGTTTTTGAACGTTGACCTAAGCAACCCGCAGGACCGTGCAAAGTTCCAGTCACTGCAAAAGTTTTTTGCAATCATCTTGTGCTTTTTTGAGGCAGTAGCTTACACTGTAACAGGAACCCCTTTGCTTGCAAAATCGGGCTTTATGGCATTGGTTGTATTGCAGGTTGCAATGGGGTCAATTATTTTGCTTTACATGGATGAACTGGTTTCAAAGTATGGAATTGGTTCAGGCATTGGCCTTTTCATTGCAGGAGGGGTAAGCGGCTCTTTCTTTTGGCAGATTTTCAGGCCGCCAACTCCAGCAGAGCCGACAGGAGGCCTCATAATGCAGTTCATTGCATCTTTGAGTGTCGGGGCAAACTTTTTGCTTTTTCTGCCAATAGTTGTTGCAATAGCCATTTTTCTCATAGTCGTGTTTGCAGAGGGAATGCATGTAAACATTCCGATTACGATGGGCACACGCGGCATGGGAGGGCGTTTCCCTGTAAAGCTTTTGTATGTTTCAAACCTGCCAGTCATTCTGGCAATAGCTTTGTTTGCAAACATTCAGCTTTTTTCAACTATTAGTGCAGGAGTTCCGGTTTTGGGGCAGGTTCTTGGAGGGCTTGCTTGGGCTACAAACAGCCCGTTTAACCTTTTCTATGACCTGATTGTAAGGGCAAGCAGTGAAGGCTTGGTTTCTGCTCTGAGCTTTATGGCTCCACAGCTTTTGCAGGCAGCAATCTATATGGTTTTGCTTCTTGCAGCCTGTGTTGTTTTCGGCATATTCTGGGTGCAGATGGGAAACCAAAGCCCGGAAGCAGTGGCAGACCAGTTGCAAAAATCAGGAATGTACATCCCTGGCTTTAGGAGGGACAAAAGGGTAATTGAAGGAATTTTGAAGCGATACATTCCGACAATAACGATTCTTGGAAGCCTTTTTGTTGGGCTTTTGGCTGGCTTGGGAAACATGGCTTTGGGTGGCCTTTCCTCAGGAACAGGAATTCTTTTGACAGTGGGAATCGTGTACCGAATTTATGAACAGCTTGCAAAAGAGCAGATGATGGCAATGCATCCAATGCTGGGGAAGATTTTTGGGTGAAAACAATGGAAAAAAACAATGCTTTATATTTCATTCCCTTTCCAATTGGTATAGGGTTTTGCCCTAACCCGATTTTTTTTGGAGGTTTTAAATGGCAGTAATCAGCCCTTTGGTAGATATCAGCTTGGTTACAATAGCTGTTGTAGCCATCAGCAGGCTTTTGCAGAGCAAGCTTATCGACAAGGAAAAGCAGAAGGTTGCCCAGGCAAGCATGAAGGAAAAGCAGGCCAAAATCAAGGAGCTTATGAAAAACTCGGATGAAAAAAGCAAGCAGGAGATGGATCGCCTTCAAAAGGAAATGTTCGAGGAAATGAATGAAACCATGCAGGGCAGTTTGCGCTACATGATGTTCAGCCTGCCTGTTTTCTTTGGCGCGTTTTTTGTCTTGGGCCAGTTTTATGGCGGGCAAACCTATGCAACGCCTTTTTTGGTTCCGTTGTTTAAAAATTTCCATATATTTAACCCAATGGGCTGGATTCCTGTCGGATGGGGTTTTGAAACAGGGTGGCTTAGATGGTATTTTTTGACTTATCTGGTTACGTCAATAATTTTGGGAATTGCAATGAAGGTTAGGGAAAAGCTTGTGAAAAAAGAGTGATTTTATGCCAACAAAGAGCGACAGAAGCAAGAAGAAAAAGTTCAGGAGGACTGCAAAGGGTTCAAAGACCGTTTTTGCCAGAGGCAAAAGAGGAAAGCATTTGTGTGCGGTCTGCGGAAGCGTTTTGCACGGCGTTCCCCACGGCAAAGGCCCTGCCGAAGTAAGAAAGCTTTCCAAAACCAAGAGAAGGCCTACCGCTGTCTTTGCCGGCATTTTGTGCAGCAAGTGCCGTTCAAAGGTTGTGGAAGAGGCTGCAAAAGTTGAAGCAGGCTTCAAGAAAAGCGATGAAGTGGAATTGGTTTTGCAGAGGTATGTTGAAAAAGTTAAGGTGAATTGAATGCTTGAAACAGGAATGGTTTGTGTAAAAACTCGTGGCAAAGAAGCTGGAAAGAAGGTTGTCGTGCTTGACTTTGACAAAAAGACAGGCTTTGCCGTTGTTTTAGGGCCTTTTGTGAAAAAGAGGCACTGCAATTTCAAGCATTTGATGCCGTTGGGAAAAACGGTTCCTGTAAAAAAGACCACAACCCAAAAAGAAATTGGAGAAATGCTTAAGTAGGTGAACTTGGATGGAAAAAAAGCAGGATTTTAGGCACATTGTGAGAATTGCCTCAAAGGATTTGAACGGAAATCTGCCTATTTATCGGGCCCTTACCAAGATAAGGGGCATTGGAATAAGGATGGCAAAAACCATAGCCATTGCTTTTGAAACGGAAACAGGCATAGGCTACAAAACCAGGCTTGGCGAGCTTTCAGAGGAACAGGACAAAAAGCTTGAGCAGGTTGTTTTGGAGCCAGGAAAGCACGGCATTCCTTCTTACAATCTGAACAGAAGGAAGGAATATGACTCAGGCCAGGACAAGCACTTGGTTATGGCAGACCTTGACCTGCAGCTTAGAAACGAGTTGCAGCGCCTTAACCAGATAAAATCTTATCGCGGCCTTCGTTTGAGCTGGGGCCTTACTGTAAGAGGCCAGAGAACCAAGTCAACGCACAGGGGAAAAGGCGCTGCAATCGGCGTAACCAAGAAAGACATAAAGGCTGCAGCCGCCCCCACAAAAAAAGAGGCTGAAAAAAGGTAGTGAAAAGGTGAAAACATGGGCGACCCAAAAAAAACAAGGAAGCAATTCAAAAGACCGCTAAAAATATGGGACAAGGAAAGCATTGCCAACGAAAAAACACTTATGCAGTCATATGGCCTGAGAAACAAGCGCGAAATATGGAAAGCGGAAACAATTCTCAGAAAGAAAAGGAAGACTGCAAGAAGCCTTCTTGCGTTGGAACTTGAAGAGCGCGTTAGGCGGGAAAAAAACCTTATGGACAGCCTTTTAAGGCTGGGAATCCTTGACGAAAAGGCAACTTTGGACGATGTCTTGACTTTGAGCATTGAAAGCTTTTTGGAAAGGCGGTTGCAGACCCTTGTTTGGAGAAAAGGCCTTGCAAACACCGCAAACCAGGCAAGGCAATTCATTGTACACGGCCACATTGCAGTGGGAGAAGTAAGGGCAACTGCTCCAAGCCTTCTTGTAACAGCCGAACAGGAAAAAAGCATAGGCTACTACGGCGGCAAAAAGATGACTCTGAAGCCAGCTGAAAAGGAAAAAAAAGAAGCAAAGCCAGCTGAAAAAGAGAAAGGCCTAAAGGAAGAATTTGAAGAAGCCAAGCCTGCAGGGCCTTCAGCAAACATGAGCCCTGAGGAAGTAATGAAGCTTGTGAGGCAATCCAAGGGAAAAGAGGGCAAAGCTTCAGCTGAAGGGAAAAAAGCAACACAAGCTGAAGAAAAAGAGGAAGAGAAAAAGGAAGCAAAAGAAGAGCCAAAAGCCGAAGAAAAACCAGGCGCTGGCAAGAAAGGGCTGGAAAAGGCTGTTGAAAAAGGAGAGCAAGAAAAAAAGAAGGAGGCAAAGTAGATGGGAAAAAGGGGAATTATCCATGTTTACGCTTCACATAACAACACAAAGATTTTGCTTACTGACAGCACTGGAGCAGAAACCATTACAAAAAGCAGTGGCGGAGAAGTCATAAAGGCGCAGCACAAGGAAGGAAGCCCTTACGCGGCCATGAAGGTTGCTGAAAACATTGCAGACAGGGCAAGAGAAAGAAACATAACAGAGGTAATTGTAAAGGTCCGCGGAATAGGCGGCAACAAGTCCAACTCGCCAGGCCCTGGAAGTGAAGCGGCAATAAAATCATTGACAAGAGCCGGCCTCAGAATTTTGACAATTGAAAACGTGACGCCTGTACCGCACGACGGGTGCAGGAAGAAAAAGAAGTATAGGGGAAAGAAGCGCTAAAAAGGGAAGAACTTAAAATAGGAAACAGGAGATGAATTAGTTTATGGCAGTCAGCATAAAAAAACTGGATGAAAAAAATAATGTCAGCAGGTATATTGTAAAAGGGGTAAGCCCTGCCTTTTTGAACAGCGTACGCAGGGCCATGATGAGCTACACCAACAACCTTGCAGTAGAAGATTTGGCCATATATGAAAATGATTCAGTCTTGTTTGACGAGTTTCTCGCACACAGGCTGGGAATGCTTCCATTGAAGTGTGATTCTAAGAGCTATAAAAAGGGCGACAAGGTAAAACTAGTGCTTGAAAAAGAGGGGCCATGCACTGTTTACAGCAAAGACATAAAAAGCACTGACCCAAAAATAGAGCCGGTTGACAAAAACGTTCCAATTACAAAGCTTGAAAAAGGCCAAAGGATAAAAGTCGAAATGGAGGCCCTGATGGAGTCAGGCCAGCGGCATGCAAAATGGCAGCCTGCAATCGTAGCATACAAGGAAATTCCAGCCCTCTTGACAAGCAAGGACTGCAACGCCTGCGAAGAATGCGTAAAGGCATGCCCAAAAGGAATAATAGAGGTCAAGGGAAAAAAGGTTACCATGGCAAGGCCAGAAGAATGCATTTTGTGCGAGTCCTGTGTTGAAGCCTGCAAAAAAAATGCGCTTCAGCTCGACTTCAGCGACCAAGGGTTTATTTTTATGGTGGAACCGATTTCAGGAATGACGCCAAGCCAGGTTGTAGAAAACGCGGTAAAAGAGTTATCTGACAAAATAAGCAAGTTTGGAAAAGAAATCAAAAAAGCGAAGTGAAGGAGTGATTGAAAAAAACAAGCAGGGGTTCCCGAGCGGTCAAAGGGGCGGGACTTAAGTTGCATTTATTTTAAGTTAGTTTGCATGAGAAATCCCGTGGCTTAGTGCCTTCGGGGGTTCGAATCCTCCCCCCTGCAAAAACCTTCTTGCAGAAGGAAAAAAGGGGGGCAGGACATGCCTTTGGAGTTGTAGAACATGAATAGAAAAGGACCAACAAAAGAAAGGACAAAAAAGCTGCTTGCTTTGCTTGAAAAGCAGGCCAGAAAAAGCAAGTCAGCTATATGGATTGATTTGGCTCAAAGGATAGCAAAGCCAAGGAGAAACAGGCCAAGCGTAAACGTTTGGAAGATTGAAAAGCTTTCAGGCGTTTTTTCAGGAAAGACCTTCGTTGTTCCAGGAAAGGTTTTGGGCTATGGCCAGATTTCTTCAAAGGCTTCTGTTGCAGCCCTGGAGTTCAGCCAAGAGGCCCAAGAAAAAATAAAAAAAGCTGGCGGAAAAACCCTTTCTTTGGAAGATGTTGCTGAAAAGGGAGCAAAAGCAAACGACCTTGTGCTTGTCAAATAGGTGGAAAAAAAATGGTTTTGATTGATGCGGAAAAAAAGATTTTAGGGAGAATGGCGACCTTTGCTGCAAAAAAAGCCCTAGAAGGAGAACAGGTTACGATAGTCAACGCAGAGAAGGCCTATATTTCGGGTTCAAAGGAAAGTGCAATGAAAAGCTTGAAAAGGCGCCTTGAGCTCAGGGGAAAGGGAAACCCAGAGAGGGGCCCAAAATTTAGCAGGATGCCTGACAGGATTTTAAGGGAAGCTGTAAAAGGCATGCTTCCAGGGAAAAGCGCCCGCGGCAAAGAAGCCTTCCACAGGGTTCATGTTTACATTGGCGTTCCAGAAGAGTTTTCAGGCAAGGAATTTGCAGAATTAAAAAAAGCGGAAGTAAAGCGTTTTGAAAAAACCGCGCAGCTTGGCGTGGTTTGCAAGCTTCTTGGAGCAAAGTGGTGAAAATGGCGACAAAGAAGAAAAAGAGGAAAACAGGCCTTAACAGCAAGGCAAAAAAGAAGCAGGCTGTTGCAAGAGCGGTTGTAAAAAAAGGGTCTGGAAAGATAAGTGTAAACAAGCGCGACCTAGCTCTTTTTGAACCCGCGTACCTAAGGCAGTTTGTTGAAGAACCCTTACAGCTTTTGCAGGAAATCTCAAAAACCGTTGACATTGACATAAACGTTAAAGGAGGCGGCTTTATGAGCCAGGCCGCAGCCGCAAGGGGCGCAATTGCAAAAAGCTTGGTTTTGTACAGCAAAAACGAGAAGATAAAACAGGCTTTGCTTGACTACGACAGGCTTTTGCTTGTAGACGATGTAAGGCGTGTTGAAAGCAAAAAGCCGCTTGGAACAAAAGCCAGGAAAAAAAAGCAGAAAAGCAAGAGGTGATGAGTTATGATGGTGCCAATAAGGTGTTTCAGCTGCGGAAAACAGCTTGCACAGGCTTATGAGGAATTCAGGAAACGCGTTGACAAAGGCGAAAAACCGGAAAAAGCGATGGATGACTTGGGTGTAACAAGATACTGTTGCAGAAGAATGATTTTCGCACAAGTGGACCTAATAGACGAGATTTCAAAGTTCAAGAGATGATTTTATGGCAGAAAAAAAACATTTGGTTGAATTAGATGAGTACCTTAAAACAGGGTCCCATATTGGAACAAAGTTCAAGACAGGGGATATGAAAAGGTACATATTCAAGCAGAGGAAAGACGGCTTAAAGGTTCTTGACGTTGAAACAATAGACTCAAGGATAAAGATAGCTGCAGGGTTTTTGTCCAAGTTCAGCCCTCAGGGAATTGTCGCGGTTTCAAGAAAAACCTATGGCCAGGAAGCAGCAAAAAATTTCGCTGAAGCCATAGGAGGCAAAGCAATTTTGGGCAGGTTCGTTCCAGGAACGTTTTCAAACCCTAATGCAAAAAAGTTCATAGAGCCAAAGGCCGTGGTTTTAGCAGACCCTGAATCAGACAAGCAGGTTTTGAAAGAAATTGAAAAAACCAAAGCCATTGTAATAGGCATGTGTTCAACAAACAACGAGCTTTCCAAAATCGACTTAGTTGTTCCAATAAACAACAAGGGCAGGAAAAGCCTTGCCCTAGCATTCTTTTTGCTTGCAAGGGAAACCTTAAAGCAAAGAGGAGAAATAAAAAAAGACGAAGAGTTTAAGAAAAAGCTTGAGGACTTTGAATACACCTTGAAAGAGGGCCGCCCAGAAAGGGAAAAGCCTGAGAGAACACGCTCAAGGTTCAAAAGAAGGTAAGTATATTTAAATTACGTTTTCAGCAACCATTTATTCCATGGAACGAAGCCCGATTGCAGCAGGTGCCTTTTACCCAGCAGACAAGCAAAAGCTTGAAAGACAGCTCAACTTTTTATCCAAAGGCCTGCCGGAGCAGAAAAAAACACGCTGTGTTGTGGCACCGCATGCAGGCTATGTTTATTCAGGAAAGACGGCAGCATACTCTTTTAATGCGCTTAAAAAAAACGCCACTTTTGTGGTTTTGGGGCCCAACCATTCAGGACTTGGCGAGGAAATAAGCGTTTCTGATGCAGGTTCATGGATTACTCCACTGGGAAAAGTCGAGGTTGACAAAACCCTTAGGGAGAAACTGCTTTCTTCTTTGGGCATTGAAGCAGACGACTTGGCCCATATTCAAGAGCACAGCTTGGAAGTCCAGCTCCCGTTTTTGCAGCATTTTTTTACAAAATTAAAGGTTTTGCCAATAACTTTGGGCACTCACAGCTTAGAAAAGCTTGCATTGCTTGGAAATGCTTTGGCTGAATTGGGTGAAAATTTTTCCATAGTGGCTTCAGGCGATTTCACACACCATGAAACACTGGATTCTGCCAAAAAAAAGGATTTGGCTGCAATTGAGAAAATAAAGGCCCTTGATTTAAAGGCATTTCATTCAATGGTTTTGGAGAGGAATTTGAGCATTTGCGGGCTTGCCCCAATCACTGCTGCAATGGAGTTCTGCAAAAAGATGGGCCTTAAAGAAGCAAAGCTTTTCAAGTACGACACCAGTGCAACTGCAACAGGCGAAACAGAAAGCGTTGTAGGCTATGCCTCAATAGGCTTCTACTGATAATTTCTTAACCGTAGAGGGTAAATTTAAATATAGTAAATGGCTTATAATATATGCAATATAAGGGAATAGGCGGGATTTTTTGACTAATAACAGGGACCTGAGTTCTTTGCTTTTACAGCTTGGCCTTACTGAATATGAAAGCAAAACGCTGAACACGCTTTTTAGAATGGGTGAAGCCGAGGCTCCATCCATAAGCAGGCTTGCCCAGGTCCCAAAAACCCGAGTATACGACGTTTTAGACAAGCTTGTTGAAAAAAATTTGGTGATTGAAATAAGGGGCAGGCCAAAAAGATACCGCGGAATAGAACCCAAAAAGGCTTTTGACTTGCTGCTTGAAAAGAAAAAAATTGGCTTGAGGGAACTGGAGGGAAAGGTTTCAAGCATTGAAAACGTTTTTTCCCAGGAAAGAGAGGAATCCGGGGAAACGGTTATGAAAGTCAAGGACAAAAACGACTTTAACAGAATACTTGCACAGGAAATCTCTAAGGCAAAAAACAGCATAGTGGGCTTTGCTGAATTGAGCGACAAATCCTCTGTTTTGAAAGAGGCCATTGAGGCAGCGGGAAAAAGAAACGTAAATGTAAAGCTCTTGAATTCAGGCCAGACAATGCTTCCAAAAGCCGCAAACGCAAAGCAGGCAGACCACGGCCTTAATGCCTACATAGTTGATGACAAAAAGGTTGTTTTGGCCTTGTCTGACTTCAAGCAAGACAAGCCAGAGTACCATTTCACGATTTTCCGCAACCACAAGCCTGTTGCAAACGCTTTGCAGAACTACTTTGAGAAAATCTGGTCTCAGTCAAAAAAGTAAGCAATTTATAGTGATTTCACCTAATTAGTGGTAAGATGTCTGTAGAAGAAGACGCATACCGGTACGCTGTTAAAAATGCGGCCTTGCATTCAGGAAAAGCAGATGTTGGCGCGATTGTTGGAAAGCTTAAGGCATTGCATCCAGAGCTTAACATCAAGAAGACTATGGAAATAGCTTTGGAAGCTGTAAAAAAAGTCAATGCAATGAAACCCAAAGAAATCGAAAAAGAGTTTACAGAGTTTGACAAGCAGGGCTACGAGCTCAAGCCCCAGGAAAAAGAGGAAAGGCTTCCAAGCCTTGAATGGGCTGAAAAACAGGAGATTGTAACAAGATATGCCCCAAACCCAAACGGCCCGTTTCATTTAGGAAATGCAAGGGCCGCTGTTTTGAGCAAAGAGTATGCAAAAAAGTACAGCGGAAATTTTTTGCTCCGCTTTGATGACACAGACCCAAAAGTGAAAAGGCCTATTGAAAACGCGGAACAGGTTTTTAAAGACGATTTGCATTGGCTTGGCTGCGACCCAGATAAAACCTATTTTGCTTCAGACAGGCTGGAAGTATACCATGGCTATATGAGGACAGCTTTGCAGAAAGGCTTTGCATACGTCTGCCAGTGCAATCCAGAGCAATGGCGTGAAAAGATAAGCAAAAAGCAGGGATGTGAATGCCGAAACAAGGCACCAAAAGAGCAGCTCAAGCTTTTTGAAAAAATGCTTAAAAACGAGCTCAAAGAGGGGCAAGCAGTACTAAGAATAAAGACCGATCTGCAGCACAAGGACCCAAGCATAAGGGATTGGTGGGCTGCAAAAATTGTTGACCAGCCAAACCACGCCAATCCAGCTGCCTTGAAGGCGCATGTTTGGCCAAGCTACAATTTTGCTTCAGCAATAGACGACCATTTGCTAAAGGCCTCTCTTATAATAAGGGGCCAGGAGCACGAGCAGAACAAGACCAAGCAAGAGTTTTTGTACAAGCGCTTTGGCTGGACTTACCCGCATTGTTTCCATATCGGCAGAATTGGCTTGCCTGGAATTACCTTGAGCACGAGCAAAATCAAGGAAGGCATTGAATCAGGGCAGTACACAGGGTGGGATGACCCAAGGCTTGGCACAATCAGGGCATTTAGGAAACGGGGGTTTAAGGCAGAGGCCTTGAAAGAAGCTTTGCTGGATTTGGGTGTTAACTCAAACGATTCAACTGTGCAGTGGGACAAGCTCATTGACTTGAACAAAAAACTTGTTGAGCCTGAATCCGAAAGGCTTGCTTTTGTTGAAGAGCCGATAAGGCTTGAAGTAAGCCTGGCTCCACAGGAAATGCACCGCTTGATAGTGGACAAAAAGGAATTTGACAGGTTTAAGGCAGGCGAGGTTGTAAGGCTGAGGCAGCTTTTTAACGTAAAGGTCGTAAAAAAAGACCCTTTGCAGGTTTTTTCAGAATACGTTGGTTCCGGAAAAGTGAACAAGCCTATTGTAAGCTGGTTTAAACAAGGCCAGGACGTTGAAATTCTCATGGACGACAATTCAAAAAAGCTTGGGTTGGCAGACGAGGCTGTTTCCGAAAAAAAGGCAGGAGACCGGGTCTATTTCGAAAAATTCGGTTTTTGCCTTGTTGGCGACAGCCAGGGAAAGGTTGTAAAGCTTAGATTTACTCACAAGTGAGGCCCATGCCTGGAAAAAAGCCAAAAAGAAAATGGTCAAGAGACCGTGATTTGCATAGCTCTATTTCAAGAAAAAGGCGGGAAATAACGCCCAATGCTTATTCAAAGAGACAATGGAAGAATGTTGACAGAAAAACGCTTGCCTGCCTGAAAGCAGTGCATGGCTTTAAGGGAAAAAAAATGGTTTGGGGCAAGGGTAAAAAAGGCGGGCCTGTTGAGATGGTTTTTGAGCCTGTGCCAGGATACAAAAGCGTTTCAAGGATTGAACATGGGTACAGTGAAGTAAACCCTTTGTTTGAGTTCAAGCCAGCTGACTTCATGTATGGTTTCAGGGAATGGCTTGGCATGCCTGTAAGGTTCATGGCTTTTCCCACAAAACCAGAGTTGCGAAAAAACAGGCCTTTGAACTGGCTGGGGTCTTTGGCGTGGCCCCAAGACTTTGTAATGGATGCAAGGGGCGCTTTAGGGTATGTTGGGGGCACAGTAACCATTGCAGGAAAAGAAAAAAGGCCAACGATGTTCATTCAATGCATTGAAGTCAGGGGCGAATATTACAGGATGACAAATACCAAGTATGTTAAGGACCCAAAAGACAGGCGTGAAAGAAAACAAATCCAAAGAAGGTTTGAAGGATGGTACAAGAAATGGGTTGCAGAAGTTGAAAACCAGTGCCGGGCATTGGGCTTTGAGAGAGTTGCAATACTGCCAAGCACAAGCCCCTTTTTCCGGAAGGGCGACGTAAAAATAAACCCTGAAACCAAGAAAGCCTTTTACAGGGATTTGCCTGAAAGAACAGGGTATGCCAAGGAAACATTAAGCATTCCAACAACAGAGGGAATGAAAAGGGTTCGCTATTACGCTAAAAGGCTGAATTAAGGGCCTTTGATTAACCTTTTAAAGTTTCTCAGGTTCAATTATTTTAGAAAAAAATCTTTTTTCTGCCGATGAAAAATGACGTCGCTTTTTTAGGCGGCTGAGGAGGTGTAGCAGATATGGCAGACTTAGTCAAGTTTGAGGTGAGCGACAAGCTTATGGCAGACCAGCTTGGGCTTGTTGAAAAAGCAAAGAAGAAAGGCAAGGTAAAGATTGGCGTAAACGAGGCAACAAAGGCCGTTGAACGAGGGGTTGCAAAACTTGTGCTTTTGGCGCAGGACACAAGCCCGGCAGAAATCGTAATGCACCTGCCTTTGCTTTGCAAGGAAAAAAACGTTCCCTGTTCTGTTGTAAAAACAAAAAAGGAATTGGGAGAAAAAGCAGGCATCGCAGTCGGAACAGCTGCAATAGCAGTCGTTGAAGAAGGGGATGCAAAAAAGGAGCTGCAGGATTTAACCAAAAAGCTTGCAGAGCTTTCAAAGTAAGGAGGCATAGCAGATGGAAGAAGGCACGGCCGCAGAGGTTGTAGAAGTTGTGAAAAAGACCGGCGTTCACGGGGAAGTGACGCAGGTTTTGTGCAAAATCCTTGACGGCCCGGAAAAAGGGCGCGTAAAAAGGCGAAACGTTAAGGGAAATGTGCAAAAAAACGACGTCTTGATTTTGCTAAACACAGAAAGGGAAGCAAAGGAGATCAAGGCACGTTAACGGAGGTTTGAAAATGGCTGAATGCGCATTTTGCGGAGAAAAACTCAAGCCAGGCACAGGCTTTTTATTTGTTAAAAAAGACGGCAGTGCCCTGTTTTTCTGCAAAAGAAAGTGTGAGAAAAACCTTTTGGTTCTGAAAAGAAGCCCTGTTGCACAAAAGTGGACCAAAGCGCACAGGGACTCAAAAAAGGCTTCAAAGCAGGAGAAGAAGCTAAAGAAAAAAGCAGAACCTGGGAAGAAGAAAGAGCCGTCCAAAAAGAAGAAAAAGCGCGTAAGGAAAAAAAAGAAAAAGAGGTGATGCAATGCGTGAAACACTGGTTATAATAAAGCCGGATGCAGTCAATCGCTGTCTGGTTGGCGAAGTCGTAAAAAGGTTTGAGCAAAAGGGTTTGAAAATAAAGGCAATCAAGATGGAGACCCTGCAGCCATATGTTTTGAAAGAGCATTACGCACACCACAAGGACAAGGCATTCTTCAAAGAGCTCATAGAATACATGTCAAGCGTTCCAAGCATTCTCATGGTTTTGGAGGGCAAGGAAGCAGTGACTGTTGTCAGAAAGATGGTTGGTTCAACACAGGGCAGGGAAGCTTTGCCTGGCACAATAAGAGGCGATTTTAGTGTAAGCAACCAGTCAAACATAGTGCATGCTTCTGAAGACGATGCCGCTGCAAAAGAAGAGATTGAAAGGTTCTTCAAGTGCGAAGAAATATACGAATACAAGAAAATGAACTTCGACTGGATATACAGCAGAGACGAAGGCTATATGAAAAAAAAGGCAGGAAAGTGATTTCATGGAGTTGAAGGTAAAAAAGGTTCATCAAGAGGCAAAAATTCCTGAATATGCCCACGAAGGCGACAGCGGCCTAGACCTTTACTCGGTTGAAGAAATTGAACTGCAGCCCCAGGAAATAAAAACAGTGAAAACCGGGCTGCAGGTTTCTATGCCCCAGGGTTTTGAGGCCCAGGTAAGGCCAAAAAGCGGTCTTGCAGCAAAGTTCGGAATAACCGTTCTTAACACGCCTGGAACCGTGGATTCCTGCTACCGAGGAGAAGTAATGGTCATTCTTGTGAACTTAGGAAAGCAAGCCTACAAGGTTGAAAAGGGCTCCAAGATTGCACAAATGGTAGTAGCAAAGGTTGAAGAGGCGCAAGTCGAAGAAGTTCAGGAACTTGATCAAACAGCAAGAAACCAGGGAGGCTTTGGCTCAACAGGCTTAAAGTAGGTGTTTTGAGATGATAAGGCAGCCGATTGTAACAGTTTTGGGCCATGTAGACCATGGAAAGACCCTTTTGCTTGACAAGGTTAGGGGCACGACCGTGGCAGAAAAGGAAGCCGGAGCTATTACACAGCATATTGGGGCAACTGCAATGCCAATCGATCTGATTGACAGGCTTGCAGGCAAGCTTATGAAACAATATGGGTTTGAAACAAGGCTGCCTGGCCTGCTTTTCATTGACACGCCAGGGCATGCTGCCTTTACCTCTTTGAGAGAACGCGGGGGAAGCATCGCAGACATAGCTGTTCTTGTTGTTGACATAACCCAAGGGTTTCAGCCTCAGACCATGGAGGCCATAAGGATTTTGAAGGCATTTAAAACCCCTTTCATTCTGGCTGCAAACAAGCTTGACTTGCTTCCTGAATGGGAAAGCAAGGAAGGCGAGTTTTCGGAAAACGCAAAAAACCAGGGCAAGACTGGTTTGGAAAAGGTAGATGAAAAGGTTTACACTTTTGTAGGAAAGCTTCACAGCGAAGGGTTCCAAAGCGAGCGTTTTGACAGGTGCAAGGATTTCACAAAAGAAGTGCCAATAGTGCCAATGAGCGCAAAAACAGGCGAAGGCTTGCCTGAACTTTTGATGCTTTTGGCCGGGCTAAGCCAAAAGTTTTTGGAAAAAAGGCTTTCAGTTGAAGAAAACGGGTCAGGCAAGGGCACTGTTTTGGAAGTCAAGGAAGAAAAGGGCCTTGGGAAAACCATTGACGTTATTTTGTACAACGGGGTACTAAAAGTTAATGACAAAATCGTTTTGGCTGGAAAAAGACAGGTTTTGGAAACAAAAATCAGGGCACTGCTTATGCCAAAGCCATTGCACGAAATAAGGATTTCCGGCCCAGACAAGTTTTTGAACGTTAAGGAAGTGCATGCTGCTGCAGGAGTTAAAATCGCTGCCCCAGGCCTTGAAGATGCTTTGGCCGGCTCCCCCATTTTGGTTGAAAAAACAGGTGAAGAGAAAAAATCGATTGAAGAAGAAATCGCAGCAGTTAAAAGGGACACTAATGCTTTGGGCCCTGTGGTGAAAGCAGATACCCTGGGAAGCCTTGAGGCGATTGTTGTATTGCTTGAAAAAGAGTCTGGCCTTAAGCCAAGGAAGGCAGATGTAGGCGAGGTAACAAGGCGGGATATTATGGAAGCCATTGCAGAAAAGGAAAAAGACCCCTTCAAGGCAGTGGTCTTTGCATTCAATGTAAGGATTGAAGAATCTGCCTTGGATGAGGCAAAAAAGCACGGCGTTAAGATTTTTTCAGGAAAAGTCGTATATGGGTTGATTGAAGAATACGCTGCATGGCTAAAGGAAAAGCAGGCTGAACAGAAAAAGGAAAAGCTGAACAAAATAGTTTTTCCTGTTAAGATGAGGTTTATGCATGGCTTTGTTTTCAGGCACAGCAAGCCTGCGGTCATAGGCGTAAAGGTTTTGGAGGGGCGTTTGAGGCCAGGCATAAAGGTTTTTAACGAAAAAGGAAAGCTTGTTGGAAAGGTTGGCGCAGTTCAAGTGCAAGGCAAAAGCATTGATGTTGCATCAAAAGGACAAGAGGTTGCGGTTTCAATAAGCGGGTCGCATGCGGTTGTTGGCAGGGGCCTTGAAGAAAACAAGGTGCTGTATTCCTTTATTCCAAAGCAGCAGTTTTCTGAAATATTGAAGCTTAAACAGGAGTTTAATTTTGATGAGAAGGAACTGATTTCCGAGATTTCTGATTTGGAGAAAAAAATGGAAAAATAAGAGGAGGAAGCTGAATGAAGCTTGTGATTAATGACAAGGAAACAGGAAAGGCTTACAACAAGAAAACAGAGGAAGCCGTTTTCCTGAACAAAAAAGTGGGGGAAGAAGTGGGTCTTGGAGTGGCCGGTCTTCCAGGATACAAGGCAAAAATAACAGGAGGCAGCGACAGCCAGGGTTTTCCAATGAAGCCCAGTTTGGATGGGCATGCTAGAAAAAAGCTGTTGGTGAAAAAGGGGGTTGGCATAAACCCTGATAGAAAAGGGCTTATTCTGAGAAAAACCATGCGTGGAAACACTGTCGGCCCAGACATAGTCCAGCTTAACCTTGTCATCACAAAAAAGGGCGATAAGGCATTGAACGAAATCGTCAATTCGAGTGAAAAGAAAGGGGAAAAGAAGGAAAGCGCCAAGGAAAGGATGATAAAAGAAAGCCTTGAAAACGTGGGAAATGTGGACATGGCTGAAGAAGCCAAAAAAATAAAGGGAAAAGTGCGAGGATAAAATGGTTCAGAGCAAAAAAGCCGGAAAAGGGCAGGCCGAACAGGCTGAAATCAACATAGGCATGGTTGGCCACGTCGACCATGGAAAAACAAGCTTGACCGAGGCTCTTACCGGAAAGTGGACTGACACGCACAGCGAGGAATTGAAGAGAGGAATCAGCATAAGGCTTGGCTATGCTGATGCAACTTTCTACAAATGCGAGCACTGCAAGGGAGCAGAAGCTTACACTAATAATGCAATCTGCCCAAGTTGTGGAAAGAAGGCAAAAAAGCTGCGGAGGGTTTCGTTTGTTGACGCGCCAGGCCATGAAACGCTTATGACAACCATGCTTTCTGGCGCCGCCTTGATGAACGGCGCCCTGCTGGTAGTTGCAGCAAACGAGGAATGCCCTCAGCCGCAGACAGCCGAGCACCTCATGGCTTTGAAGATGGGTGGCATAGAAAAAATAGTGGTAGCGCAGAACAAGGTTGACTTGGTTGAACGAGACAAGGCTTTGGAAAACAAGAAGCAGATTAAAGAGTTTCTTGAAAAAAACGGCTACAAAGATGTCCCAATAGTGCCTGTTGCAGCCAACTTTTCAGGAAATATAGACCTGCTTATTGAGGCGGTTGAGGAAAAAATAAAAAACCCTGAATTTGACTTAAGCAAGCCTTTGATAATGTTCTGTGCAAGAAGCTTTGACATAAACAAGCCTGGTGCAAAGGCTTCTGACCTAAAAGGCGGTGTTGTCGGCGGAGCAATAATACAGGGAAAGGCCTCTGTTGGGGACAAAATTTTGATAAGGCCTGGCATTGAAGGCAATGAAATAAAAACAGATGTAAGAAGCCTGAACTGCAGTGCAGGGCCGTTGAAAGAGGCCTTGCCTGGCGGGCTTGTTGCAGTTGGAACCGGCCTTGACTTCAGCTTGACGCAAAACGACAGAATGCGCGGCCAGGTTGTAGGCATGGAGAAAAGCCTGCCTCAGGCATCCAAAAGCCTTGAAGTTGAAATTACGTACATAAAAAGGCTTGTTGGAGAAAAGGAAAGCAAGCTGAATTCAAACGAATCGGTTGTTTTGACCGCAGGAACTATGGCTACAGCAGGCCTTATAACAAGTATTCACCAGAACAAGGCAAAGATTTCGCTTAAAAGCAGCCTGGTTGTTTTGCCAGAGCAAAAGATTGCAATAAGCAAGAGAACCAGCGGAAGGTGGCAGTTGGTCGCATATGCAGTCCAAAAATAGGCCTGCAAAGGCAAGGGTCGCATTTGATGCAAACATGCTGCTTGCAATCCCACAACACAAAATAGATGTTTTTTTAGAGGCTGAAAAGATGTTTGGAAAAAGCGCGGAATTTGTTGTTCCAAAAAAAGTGGTTTTTGAGTTGAAGGCTTTGGCTGAAACAGGAAAAAAGATGGAAAGGGATGTGGGCGTTGCATTAAGGGAAATGGAAAGCCATTCTGTTGTGGAAAAAGAGGTTGAAGCGGAAAACGCTGACAAGGCTTTGGAAAATTTGGCCAAAGAGGGTTTTTTTGTCGCAACCAACGATGCCGGCCTTAGAAAAAGAATAAAAGGCTTTGGTGGAAAGGTTATTTATCTAAGGCAGCTTCGTTTTTTTGAATCAGGATAGGAGGAAAGGGAATATGTATAGCTTTGTAAAGGTAAGGGAAAAAGTCAGGGTTCCGCCAAAAATGCTGGACCAAAAGCTGGAAAAGGCAATTTTGGAGCTTGTTCAGGAAAACTATGAAGGGATTGTTGACGACGACGTAGGGCTGGTAATTGCAGTAACGAAAGCAGGAAACATTGGGGAAGGAAAAATCGTTTTAGGGGACGGCGCTCCATACTATGAAGCCGACATTGACATGCTGGTCTACAAGCCTTTGATGCACGAAGCCGTTGAAGGAAACATTTCGGAAGTGACAGAATTTGGGGCATTTGTAAGAATAAGCCCAATAGAGGGCCTGATTCACGTAAGCCAGATAATGGATGACTTCATAAACTATGATGCAAAGCTGCCTGGGTTTGTCGGAAAAAAGTCCGGAAAAAAGCTTACGGTTGACGATGAGGTAATTGCCAGGATTGTAACGATTTCCCTGAAGGGAAACATCCAGAACAGCAAAATTGGCCTTACCATGAGGCAGCCTTTTTTGGGAAAGGAAAGCTGGGAAAAAAAGGATGAGAAAGCCGAGAAAAAAACTTCCCAAAAAAAGGAAAAGCCTAAAGAAAAGGAGAAAAAAAAGTGAAAGCTGAAAAGGGTTTTTGGTTATGGTAAAAGAAAAAGCCTGCAGGACCTGCAGGATGGTTGTAGAGGACACAAACGAATGCCCTAACTGCGGAGGAACAAATTTTACAACGTTCTGGAGAGGCTATGTGGTAATAGTCAACCCTGAAAAAAGCGAAATTGGAAAAAAAATGGGTACAGAGAAACCAGGAAAGTTCGCGCTTAGGCTAAGCCGTTAGTTCAAGGGACAAAAAAAGAGGTTGGGTGATTAGATGGAGCTAGAGATGGTTGGAGAAAAGGAAAACAAGGCAATGAAGAGAAAAGAAGTTGTGTTTAAGGCAAAGCAGGCAAAGGTCACGCCAAGCAGAAAAGAAGTTTTGCCAAAAATTGCCGCATTGTTGAATGCAAAAACGGATACTGTTGTTATAAGCAGCATTTCCCACCCTTTTGGGGAAACGTCTGCAGAGATAAAGGTAAGGGCCTATGATAGCCCTGAAGCCATGAAAGAGCTTGAATCAAGCCATTTGGTTAATCGAGATTTAGGAAAAAAGGGCCAGGAAGGGAAAAAGGCTGAACCAAAGCAGGAAAAAGCAGAAGAAAAAAAGCCTGCAGAGAACGCTGAAAAAAAGGAAAAGCCTTCCGAGGAAAAAAAGGAAAAGCCCGATGAAAAGAAAGCCATTGAAAAGAAGGGGGCTGAAAAATAATGCCAAAAAAGCAGAAGGAAAGAAAGGGAAAAAAGGAAAAGAAAAAGAATACAAAGCAACCCAAATCCGCGCTGTATGAAACCAAGGGCGAATCAGTTGAAAGAAAGCGAAGAAACTGCCCAAAGTGCGGTCCAGGCGTTATGATGGCTGAACACAGGGACAGGGTTCACTGCGGAAAATGCGGTTACACTGAATTCAAGCAAAGAAAGGGAGAATGATGGCAGAAGCGATTCTGTTCAACATCTTTTTTGACATTTCCTTGATTGCTTTTGCAATTGCTTTTGTTGTAAGAAAGGAACGCAGCCTTAAGCTTGCGGCCCAAAAACTGGGCTTTAAGCCAACCGGAGCAAAAAAGCTTTTTTGGCAGACAGCCAAGCTCTTCACAGGCCTTATTCTTGCAGCGGTCTTGGTTGGCCTTGTTTTGTCTGCTTTCGCCCTCAACGACGGCGAACTAGTTTCAGAAGCATTGGTTCAGGAATCAGGGGAGCTTTTCCCTGTTTTTTTCTGGCTAATGGCCTTAACGGTTGTAAGCGAGGAAGTCTTTTTTCGGGGACTGCTTGTGCCAAGGCTTGGCGTTGTGCCAAGCACGGCTGTTTTTGCTTTTCTTCATGCAGGATATGGCTCTGTTTTGGCGGTAGTAGGGGCCTTTGTTTTGGGCCTTATTCTGGCCAAGGGCTTTGAATTAAATAACAATATTTACCCAAATATACTGGCCCACGGTCTTTACAACGGCTTTGTTTTGGCGCTGGTGTTTTCGGTGATTTGATGGCAATCGTGAAACAGCTTCTTGGAGGAAACGAAAAAGCCATAATTGAAAAGGCTGCAAGGATTCTGAAAAAAGGCGGCCTTGTGGTGTTTCCAACAGAGTCAAGCTATGGCTTGGGTGCCGATGCCTCAAATCCTGTTGCTGTTAAAAAGATTGCTTCTGCGAAAAGCCAGCCTGAGGAAAAGGCAATCTCGGTTATTGCTGCAGACTTGGAGCAGGCGAAAAAGTTCGGCAAAATAACTGGCGAAGCAAAAAAGCTTGCTGAAAGGCTTATGCCAGGGCCTTTGACATTGGTTGTGGAAAAGCAGGCTTCTGTTCCAAACGAGTTGGCTGAAAAAACCATTGCATTCAGGATTTCAAGCAACAGGATTGCCCGCGAACTATGCCGGGAACTGGGAAATGCGATTACTGCTACAAGCGCGAATTTGCATGGGAGGCCAAGCATTTATTCAGGCCACGAGGTTGTAAAGCAATTCAACAACCGCGTTCACATGATTATCGATGCAGGCGACTTGCCCAAAAACCCGGCAAGCACTATTTATGACGCGGCCACAGGACGCGTCCTAAGGCATGGCCCAATAGGGGAAATTAGGATAAAGCAGGCTCTTGGGTGATTAAAACGATTTGTTTAGGCATTGAAAGCACTGCACATACTTTTGGCGTCGCAGTTGTTTCAGACAAAGGGGGCAACTGCAGCATTCTTGCAAACGAAAAGGATTCTGTTACAACAAAGGAGGGCGGCCTGGTTCCCCGCGAGCTGGCGGAACACCATGTAAGGGTTGCAAAGCCTGTTATTGAAAGGGCTTTGAAGAAAGCAAGGCTTGGCATAAAGGACGTGGATTTGGTGGCCTTTTCACAGGGGCCGGGAATGGGCCCAGCTTTGCAGACTGGCGCGATTGCTGCTCGCGCCCTGGCCTTAAAAAACGGAAAGCCTTTTCTTGGGGTGAACCACTGTGTTGGCCATGTTGAAGTAGGAAAGGCCCTTACAGGCGCCAAGGACCCAATCGTTGTTTATGTAAGCGGCGCGAATACTCAGATAATCGGGTATGAGAAAGGCAGGTACCGTGTTTATGGAGAAACCCTGGATATTGGTTTGGGAAACCTGCTTGACTCTTTTGGAAGAAAATTGGGGTTGGGTTTTCCTGCAGGGCCTGTTTTGGACAAAATGTATTTTGAGGGAAAAGAATATGTGGAATTGCCTTATACAGTGAAGGGAATGGACCTTGCATTTTCAGGCCTGCAAACAGCGGCAGTGCAGAAAATCGGAAAAGTTGGAGAGCAAGACCTTGCATATTCCCTGCTTCACAACGCTTTTGCGATGGTTGGAGAAGTGGCAGAAAGGGCTTTGGCACACACCGAAAAAAAAGAGCTTTTGCTTACAGGCGGCGTGGCAGCAAGCAAGGCCTTGCGCGGAATGCTGGAAAAAATGTGTTTGGGGCGCGATGCCAGGCTTTTTGTGCCGCCATTTGAAGCCTGCCTTGATTCAGGTTTGTTGCCGGCATGGCTTGGCATAGTGGAATACAAGGCAGGGAACACCATGTCCTTGGAGGAATCGACAGTAGACCAAAGGCAGAGAACAGACGCCGTTGAAGTAAACTGGATTTGATTTATACATAACGAACTGTTTTTTTGAACCGCCTCACTACACTTACAGTATATTAGCCCTATCCACCCCCACAGCCTGTATATATCAGCAGGCAGGCAAGAGAGGGGCAGGGTAGGGGGGGGGGCTTGAGGCAAATCAAGGGCCAAAATAAGGCACTAAACCAAAAAAAGCAT
>CAZMUN010000001.1:0-2124 GCA_964569815.1 uncultured archaeon | reverse complement strand
CAACACTTACAGCATATTAGCCCTATCCACCCCCACAGCCTGCATATATCAGCGGGCAGGCAAGAGGGGCGGGGGCTTGAGGCAAATCAAGGGCCAAAATAAGGCACTAAACCAAAAAAAGCATGGCTAAAGGGTTTTTTTAGGTTTTTTGGCCTTTAAATAGGTTTTTTTTGGGGGTTACAAGGCTATTTTAGCCTTGTAAGAACCATGTAGAGGGGAATGCCGAGCAGCATAAAGCCTGAAGCTATTAAGGCAGAATCGGCTTCTATGCGGGAAAGCATGAAAACCGAGCTTAAAAAACCAAGTGCGGAAACGATAGGGATTTTGCCTATATTGCCTCTCAGCCTAAAAGGCCTTTTTTTCAAAGGCCCTGTATACCTGAGAACTATTACGGCAAGGTTGACCATGGCAAACATCGTGAAAACGCCGAAGTTGGTTATGAATGCAACATTCTTTAATCCGCCGACAAGGACAAAAAGCATGGCCACAACCGAAGTGATTGCTATTGAAACAAAGGGGGTTTTTGTTTTTGAATGGACTCTGGAAATTGCCTCAGGAAGGCTGTGGTCTGCGCTAATCCCGTACAAAAGCCTTGAGACCGCCACAAGGATTATGAGGATTGTGCTTGCAGTTGCAAACAATGCAATGACTGCAAAAATGCCTGAACCCAGGGGCCCCAAAACTTTTCCTGCAACAAGGGAAATCGGGGCAGTGCTTTCTGAAAGCTCCTGCCATGGAACAATGCTTATTGCGCTTATTGAAACAAGCACATACAAAACGGTTGAAATGACAAGCGCAAGAAGTATGGCCTTTGGAACGGCCTTGGTTGCATCCAGCGTTTCTTCACTGATATTGGCAATGTCCTCAAAGCCAATGTATGCAAAGAAAATCAGGGCTGCTGCCACGGCAATGTTGTTCAAGTAAAAGCCCAGGGGCAGTCCTGGCTGTGTTGAGGAAAAGTAGTCAACGCTTCCAAAAAAAGGCAGGCCCATAAAGACAATAAGCACAAGGCCTATGACAGACACAGCTGTAAGCAGGATGTTGAGCTTTGCGCTTTCCCTGATTCCCAAAAAGTTCACTATGGAAAGCACCGCGATTACGGAAACCGCAACCAATGGAATAGGGGCATTGGCAAGCTCGACAAAATAGCCTGCAAAGCCCAAAGAAACAGCGGAAATGGAAACCATTGCAGCAAACAAGGAAACCCAGCCCATCATAAAGCCGAGAATGCTGCTCCTGAAAGCATTCTTTACATAAGTGTATTCTGCTGCGCTCTTGGGGAAAAGGCTGCTTAGCTCGCAATAGCTCAAAGCCGTTAAAGAAGCAATTGAAGCCGCAACCACAAAGGAAATCCAGACAGTGTTTCCAGCCGTGCCAGCAGCTTCGCCAATAAGGGCATATATTCCCGCACCCAAAATTATTCCAAGGCCGTAAACAGTGGCCTCAAGCAATGAAACGCTTCGATCAAGGTGGGGCCTAAGAACAGTTGGGTCGGGCTGTTTTTCAACAAAAGGCAATTAATCACCTGCTTTTCCTGTAGGGTGCTGTAAGCCGGTACATCCAGTAGAATGCCGCAAGCGCAACAAAAGCGATGACTGCATTTATTACAGTGGTGTAAGGCGGGCCAATGCCCAGCCTGCTCCAAGGAATCAACTCAACCTCAGGGTCAAGGTAGGCCTGCAGTGCAATCACAACCAAGACAACAAACAGGAATTCAACCAAAAGCAATGCTGCAATTCTTGGGTCAGCCTTTGCATTTGAAAGCCTTTTTTTGGCCTCCTGCTTTATCATCTTAGGGGCCTTTTTTCCAGCTTGGTACAATTCAGGCTCTTTCTTCTTGGCGGCAAGCAAAAGCAGGGCAAGCACAACAACTGCAATTGCAAGCACTATTAGGTCACTGGTTTCATAAATAGGCTTTACCGCAAACTGCATTAAGTGGAAGTTGACATGCAGGCCTGCAACCGTAAGAATCTGGAAAACAATCAGCACAATTAAGACAAGCTGTGCAAAAAGCAAACTGATCAAGCGCCATTCCCTTTGCAGGGTCTCCTTTTTGACGTCTTTTATAAGAGCCATTCAGCAAATAAGAAGAGCTTTCAGGTATAAAAATTTGAGCCTCACAAG